>NZ_AGSX01000124.1 GCF_000235745.1 Stutzerimonas stutzeri SDM-LAC
CCTGCGCGCGCGCGAGGCCGATACGTCCATGTCGCCGAACGACTCGCTGGCGCTCGCGTTGATCGCGTTGGCTTACGTCGGCGCCGAGCTGATCGGTGCCTGGGGCTTTCTGGCGGTGTTTGCAGCCGGCCTGGGTTTGCGCCATGCGGAGAAGGATGCCGCGGACGAGTCGGAAACGCCGTCCGAGGAGTTGATCGCCCATGCCGTGCCGCATTTGACCGAGGGCGGCATGACGCCACGCGAGCTACCGCTTGAGGGTCATAAGATCGCTGAACCCAAGGTCGCGGCGGCTGTGATGGTCGGCGATATCCTGGCCTTTGGTGGGCAACTGGAACGCAGTCTCGAAGTGTTGCTGGTGACCATTCTCGGCGTATTGGTCTCGGTGCACTGGGACTGGCGCGCGGTGCCCCTGGCGCTGGCGCTGTTCGTGGTGATCCGGCCACTGAGCGTGTGGCTGCTAATGCCTCGCCGCTACCTGGACCGTACCCAGCGCCTGACTGTCGGCTGGTTCGGCATTCGGGGAATCGGCAGCCTGTACTACCTGAGCTACGCCGTGACCCACGGCCTGTTGCCCGAAGAGGTCGAGGCACTCGTTCCGCTGGTGATATCGGTCGTGGCGTTGAGCATTGTCGTGCACGGCCTGAGCACTCAGCCGTTGCTCCGGCGTTACGAACGCAGCCGCAGCCACGTGCCGACGGACCACGCCTGACGCGGCGCGGCGAACAGGCCTCCCAGGCAGCTGACTGAACAGCCGCTGCCGGGCCGCCTGGGTAGCAGATCAGCTGTTGGCGAGACGGAAGCCGACCTTCATGGTGACCTGAAAGTGGCCAACCTTGCCGTTCTCGACATGGCCGCGAATCTCACCGACTTCGAACCACTCGACGTTCTGCAGCTTGCTGCTGGCTTCGGCGATGCCGTTCTGAATCGCTTCATCGACGCTGTTGCGTGAAGAACCGACGATTTCAATCTTCTTGTACGTGTGATGGTCTGACATGCGTTGTCCCCTTCTGGTCTGGAGCCTCCGTTCGGTAATGACGCGTCCTGTCCCATTGAGGCCCGTGCAGCAGGCCGGAAGTTCAGCGCAACGCTGAATCAAGCTCGGAGAAGGGACACGACCTGGGTGTTCTGTGACAAGCGCCAGCTTGCAGCCGGCATTCGCGGTCAAGACCGCTCCCACGGGTGGCCAATGACGGCGCGCTGAGCTTCTGTGGGAGTAGTGGCTGCTGGACTAAGCTTTTGTGGGAGCGCTGGGCTTTTGTGGGCAGTACGCCGGGCTAGGCTTTTGTGGGAGCGGGGTTGACCGCGAGCTTTTCAGCACTCCAGCGTCATCTGCAGCGTGCAAGGCTGCCGCCTTCCGATCATGAGGCTGGCTTACAGGCTTTCGCGGGGA
>NZ_AGSX01000123.1 GCF_000235745.1 Stutzerimonas stutzeri SDM-LAC
GCCAGCGTCAGCCAGGCCGCCAGCGCGTTAGTAAAGGTAAGCAACAAGCCCATTCCAGCGACTGCCAGTAGCAGCGCAAAGAGCAAGGCGGCTGCGGGCGAAACACGTCCAACGGCCAGCGGCCGCTTATTGGTGCGCGCCATTACCGAGTCAATGCGCCGGTCCACCACATGGTTGATCGCAGCGGCCCCGCCCGCGCACAGAGCGATGCCGAGGTTGCCGAAAACCAGCACCGTCCAGGGCACACCGGCGCGTGTCGCGAGGAACATTCCCACCAGCGAGGTGATGAGCATCAACAGCACCACCCTTGGCTTGGTCAGCTCGAGATAGTCGCGCCAGCTGGCCTGGACGCTGCGTTCGCTGAGTAGAGTCGCCATGGGATTCTCCTTATGGTCAAGCGCGGGGCAGGTCGAGCCTACCCGTCGTATTCGGATTCAGGAGTGCCTGAGGCGCCGGATCACGCGCAACGGCAACCCCTCGGCTCAAGCGCAAGCGGTGATTGATCAATACCGTCACGAGCAGCAGCAGCGCGCCGCCTCCGTTATGAGCAACCGCAACCACCAGCGGGAGATTAAGCAGCACGTTGCTGATGCCGAGCCCGATCTGCAGCGCCAGCGCGGCTACAAGCAGCCCGGCCAGCCGCGGTAGCCCGTGGCGCCAAAGTTGCCAGGCCAGCGTTAGCAGAATCAGCGTCACCGCGAGCGCACCGAGCCGGTGGGTCAGATGGATGGCAGTACGCGCCTCGCCATAGAGCATGCCGCCGAGATAATTCGGGCCGATGTCGTGATGGGTCAGGTTGAAGGCATTGGTGAAATCCATCTGCGGCCACCACTGGCCATGACAGGTGGGGAAATCGGTGCAGGCCACGGCGGCGTAGTTGCTGCTGACCCAGCCGCCAAGCGCAACCTGGATGATCACCGCGAACATCCCGATCAACGCAAAGGTTCTGAGCCTGCCCGGCACGCTCGGCATCGCCGGCCTCCGGCCGGACAGGCGCAGCGTCAGCAGGAACAAGAGGCTCAAGGTCGTGAAGCCGCCGAGCAGATGCGCCGTAACCACCTGTGGCCAGAGCTGCAGGGTTACGGTCCACATGCCAAACGCGGCCTGGGCGATCACCACGAACAGCAACAGCAGCGGCAGCCTCAGCGGTTGGCCCGGCTGCGCGCGGCGGCGTATGGCTTGCACGGCAAGTCCGAGGATCACCAGCCCCAGCGCGCCGGCGAAGTAACGGTGGACCATCTCGTTCCAGCCCTTGTGCACTTCCAGCGGCGCATCAGGGAAGCGCAGCGCTGCCAGGCTCTGCTTGTCCTCGCTCATCGGCACGCTGAGAAAACCGTAGCAACCGGGCCAGTCCGGGCAACCGAGGCCGGCATGGGTCAGCCGTGTATAGGCGCCGAGCAGCACCACCACGACAGCCAATAGCGTGGCGACAAAGGCGAGGCGGTAGCCGGGTTTTGCCATCTGCTTCTCCTTGCGCGACCTCATTGGGACCCCAGCGAGGCGGCTGAGTGCCTTGGATCAACCGATCTGGGAGATTTTCAGCAAGTATTTGAGGTCATCGAGGATCGCCTTGCCGTTGGCTTTGGCGTCATAACGCAGCACCAAATTGCCGTGCGGGTCGACAATCCACAGCTGCACACCGTCCGGCAGATCAGGATTGGCGGCATACACGGCGGGGTCCAACCGGTAGCGTTGAAGCTGCGGATATTCACGCTGTAGGCGCTGGTCGTAATCGGCGGCCAAAGGCGCTGCGCTGGCAATGGCGTGGCCGGCCCTGCCTGCTTCGCGGGCCAGGCCGATATTGATCTGCCGCGCCAGATAGACCAGCTGCTGGCAGTCTTCTGCGCAACCATCCGGTGCCGTGACCAGCAGCTCCCAGCGCGGCTCGGCGGCCACCGGCGCGGTGATGCCAAGGGCATCGCGGCCCTGGCCGGTGGCAACCAGCGCACCGTCGTAGGTACGGGTTTCGGGCACCCAGAAACCGAAGCGGTACATGGCGCTCGCCAGCAGCATGGGGCCGATCACCACCGCAAGGATCAGCAGCAATTGCAAACGTCCCCGGCGCCGTTGTGCCGGTGCAGCCTCGTAGGTCGGATTCATGGTGGTCATTCCTTGTTCTCCCGTGCCTGGTGCACGCCGAAGTAGATGAACAACGCCAGCAGCGCCGCCGCCAGCGCAAACCACTGCACCGCGTAGCCGACATGCTGCTGCGGCTGCATGAAAGTCACCGGCCAGTCGGCACGATAGGCCGCGGGGCCGGGCTCCAGCCGCAGCTGGTATTCGACGCCGTCGCGGCCGAGCAAGGCCCAGATGTCATGCACGTCGACGTGGTTGATCAGCCGCGGCCAGCCTTCTGCCATCCGCCGGTTGAGAATGAACGGCTCGCCGGACGGAGCGTAGATCCAGGCGGCCAATTTCAGTGGGCGATCCGGGGTGTCGAATTTCGGTGGGATGCGCCGGTCCGGCCAGGGCAACCAGCCGCGGTTGACCAGCACCCAGCGGCCGCTGGGCTGATCCTGAAACGGCTGCAACAGCTCGACCCCCACGCGGCCATCACGGGTGCGGCTATCCAGCAGGAAGCTGTGCTCGGCGTCGAAGCTGCCCTGCAGGTTTACGCGGGTATAGGCCGGCTCCTGGAGCATGTCGATCCGCTCCGGCCCGATGGGCGCTGCGGCTTCGCGAGCTTCCTGGCGCGCCAGCATTTCGCGCTTCTGGTCGGCCCGTTCCAGCTGCCAGAAACCCAGCCAGACCAGGAATGGCAACAGGCACAGCACCACGAGCGTGGGTATGACGCCCGGCTTGAAGCCGTTCATACCCTGCCCTGCGGCGTATCGATCCGGCTGGCTATACTGCACCCCCACTTCCCCCAGTTCACCTTTCACGGCGGGCCCGCGCATGCTCAAGGTGGCGATTGTTCTGTTATTAGTAGCCACGCTGGTCAGTCTGTTCAGTGGTCTGTTTTTTCTGGTCAAGGACGAGGGCCGCACGTCCCGCGTGCTAACCGCCCTCTTCGTCCGTGTGTCCCTCACGGCTTTGATGGTCGCCCTGATCGCCTGGGGCTTTTATTCCGGCCAGCTGCAGCCCGGTTTCGGCGCCTGATCGCGCTAGATCACGTAAACAAAGACGAACAGCCCGATCCACACCACATCCACGAAGTGCCAGTACCAAGCCGCCGCCTCGAACCCGAAGTGCTGCTCGGGCGTGAAGTGGCCGCGAAAGCTGCGTACCAACATTACCGTCAGGATGATTGCGCCCATGGTCACGTGAGCGCCGTGAAAGCCTGTGAGCATGAAGAAGGTGGCGCCGTAGATGCCCGAGCCCAGGGTCAGGCCAAGCTCGGTGTAGGCATGGATGTATTCCTCGATCTGCAGGATCAGGAAGGCGGCGCCCAGCAACACGGTCAAACCAAGCCCGAGCTTGAGCTGCTTGCGATTCCCCTTGCGCAGGGCGTGGTGCGCCCAGGTCAGGGTGAAGCTGGAGCTGACCAACAGAATGGTGTTGATCAGCGGCAGCCCCCAAGGACTGATAGTGCCTTCGGGTGCGGGATAGACGCTGGGGTCCGGGTTGTTCAGCAGCGGCCAGGTGTATTCGAAGTTTGGCCAGAGCATGGCACTGACGCCTTTGTCACCCTCACCACCGAGCCAGGGACCCACCCAATAGCGGACGTAGAACAGCACGCCGAAGAAGGCCAGAAAGAACATCACCTCGGAAAAAATGAACCAGCTCATCCCCCAGCGGAACGAGCGGTCCATCTGCGCGCTGTAGAGACCTGCTCGCCCTTCGCGGACCACCGCTCCGAACCAGCCAAACATCATGTAGGCGATCAGCAGTGCGCCGATGAAGAAAATAATTGGGCCACTGATCTCGTCGCGCCCGGCCTTGAGATCGTTGAACCAGCTGCCCAGCCCGAACACGGTAGTCAGCAGCGCTATCGTCGCCACAATCGGCCATTTGCTCTGGGCGGGGACGTAGTAGTTCTCGTGCGTGGTGGTCTGTTGGCTCATTGCAGACTCTCCTTGGCCGCCACCATGGACGCCTGATCAACAACGGCGACGGGAGGTTGGCGAGACGTGATATCGAACAGGGTGTAGGCGAGCGTCAGGTGGCGCACGTCTGCGGGCAAATCACGATCGACGATGAAGCGCACCGGCATTTCGATGCGCTCACCGGGCTGCAGCACTTGCTGGGTAAAGCAGAAGCATTCGGTCTTGTGAAAGTAGGCGGCTGCCTTCGATGGCGACACGCTGGGCACCGCCTGGGCCGTCATCGGCTTGTCGGTGGGGTTGTAGGCGACAAAGCGCATCTCACGGCTGGCGCCGGGGTGCACGCTGATCTGGTCGGCGACCGGTTTGAATTCCCAGACCATCCCCGACGCGTTGGTGGCGAGGAACTGCACCCGCACCTGGCGATCCTCATCAACCGTCTGCGCGCCCTGGTAGGCGCCTGCAGTTTTGCCGTTGATACCGAAGGCCTGGCACATGACGTCGTAGATCGGCACCAGGGCAAAGCCAAAGGCGAACATCGCCACGACCACCAGCAGCAGCCGACGTACCAGGCGGGGGATGGGCAAGGAATCGCTCATGACGTCCTCCACGCGGAGAGCCGCTCACGGATAGGGGTCAGCCCACCCTTTTCGCAGCCGCTGTGCCCTTTAAAAACTTGCGGTCGAGACGACTCCCACCGGTGAACCGGAGTCCGTACCGCCCCCGTGGGAGCGGTCTCGACCGCGAAAGGCGCAACGCCGTCCCGCGCCCCTGCGCGCAGCTCAGCGTTCATGGCCGCCACCCGCCAGGCTAATCATGCTTGGGCCCCGTACGGTGCTCGTGCAGCTGCTCCATATTCGGCGGCACGCTGAAGGTGTGGTAAGGCGCCGGCGACGGCACGCTCCACTCCAGCCCCTCAGCGCCGTCCCAAGGCTTGGCCGCGGCGGCAGGACCGCCCTTGATGCACTTGATGACGATGTACAGGAAAAGCAACTGCGTCGCGCCGAACATAAAGGCGCCGATGCTGGAGACCATATTGAAGTTGGCAAACATCATGTTGTAGTCGGGAATCCGCCGCGGCATGCCGGCCAGGCCGACGAAGTGCATCGGGAAGAACGCCAGGTTCATGCCGATGAAGCTCATCCAGAAGTGCAGCTTGGCCAGCGTCTCGTCGTACATGTGCCCGGTCCACTTCGGCAGCCAGTAGTAGGCCGAGGCAAAGATGCCGAAGATCGCCCCAGGCACCAGTACGTAGTGGAAGTGCGCCACCACGAAGTAGGTGTCGTGGTACTGGAAGTCCGCCGGCGCGATGGCCAGCATCAGCCCGGAGAAACCGCCGATGCTGAACAAGATGACGAAGGCCACGGCGAACAGCATCGGCGTCTCGAACGTCAGCGAACCGCGCCACATGGTCGACACCCAGTTGAACACTTTCACCCCGGTCGGCACCGCGATGAGCATGGTGGCGTACATGAAGAACAGCTCGCCGGTCAGCGGCACGCCGACGGTGAACATGTGGTGCGCCCAGACGATGAACGAGAGGAAGGCAATCGCTCCGGTGGCGTAGACCATCGAGGTGTAGCCGAACAACGGCTTGCGGCTGAAGGCCGGAATGATCGAGCTGACCGCGCCGAACGCCGGCAGGATCATGATGTACACCTCGGGGTGGCCGAAGAACCAGAACACGTGCTGGAACAGCACCGGGTCGCCGCCGCCTGCTGCACTGAAGAAGCTCGTACCGAAGTGGATGTCCATCAGCATCATGGTCACCACCCCAGCCAGCACCGGCATCACTGCGATCAGCAGGAAGGCGGTGATCAGCCAGGTCCAGACGAACAGTGGCATCTTCATCAGTGTCATGCCTGGCGCCCGCAGGTTGAGCACGGTGGCGACCACGTTGATCGCGCCCATGATCGAGCTGATGCCCATCAGGTGGATGGCGAAGATAAAGAAGGTCACCGACTCCGGCGCGTAGGTCGTCGACAGCGGCGCGTAGAAAGTCCAGCCGAAGTTCGGCCCACCGCCTTCCATGAACAGCGTCGAGACCAGCAAACCGAACGCCGCCGGCAGCAACCAGAAGCTGAAGTTGTTCATCCGCGGCAGGGCCATGTCCGGCGCGCCGATCATCAGCGGAATCATCCAGTTGGCCAGGCCGACGAAGGCCGGCATCACCGCGCCGAACACCATCACCAGGCCGTGCATGGTGGTCATCTGGTTGAAGAACTCCGGCTGCACGATCTGCAGGCCCGGCTGGAACAGCTCGGCGCGGATCACCATCGCGAAGGTGCCGCCGAGCAGGAAGGCGCAGAAGCTGAACCACAGGTACATCGAGCCGATGTCCTTGTGGTTGGTGGTCAGCAGCCAGCGCGAGAGGCCCTTGGCCGGGCCGTGATGATGGTCGTGCCCGGCATGACCATGGTCGTCGATCACTGCACTCATCGCCGTCTTCCTCTTATTGGCTGGCTTCTTCGGCCTGTTTGAAGTCGAGCACGTCTTTCGGCGTGACCATGTCGCCCTTGTCATTGCCCCACGCGTTGCGCTCGTAGGTCACCACGGCGGCAATATCGACTTCCGAAAGCTGCGGCCCGAACGCCGGCATCGAAGTGCCAGGGGAGCCTTTGACGACGATGCTGATGTGGTTTTCTGCCTCACCGGTGGCGATGGGCGAACCCTTCAAAGCAGGGAACATGGGCGGCAGGCCCTCACCGGTCGGCTGGTGGCAGCTGGCACAGTTAGTCTGGTAGACCTGCTCACCGCGCGCGGTCAGCTCTTCCAGCGTCCATTCCTTGCTGGTCAGCTCGGCAAGCTTGGCGGCCTCGGCTTTTTTCTCGCCGAGCCAGGTCGCGTAGTCCTCCTGGGACTTGACCTCCACCACCACCGGCATGAAGCCGTGATCCTTGCCGCACAGCTCGGTGCACTGGCCGCGGTAGATGCCGGGCTGCTCGACTCGGGTCCAGGATTCATTGATAAAGCCGGGAATGGCGTCCTTCTTCACCGCCAGATCCGGCACCCACCAGGAATGAATGACGTCCGCCGCGGTGATCAGGAAACGCACCTTCGCGCCTACCGGAATGACCAGGGGCTCATCCACCTCCAGCAGGTAGTGCTCGCCTTTGGGTGCCAGGTTGTTGATCTGATCACGCGGCGTGGTGAGGTTGCTGAAGAACTCGACGTCTTCGCCCAGATACTTGTAATGCCATTTCCATTGGTAGCCGGTGATCTGGATGTCAACGTCCGACTCGCTGGCATCGTAGATATGGATCAGCGTGCGGGTCGCGGGCACCGCCATGGCGATCAGAATCAGCAGCGGGATAACGGTCCAGAGCACCTCGACCTTGGTGTTCTCGTGGAAGTGCGCCGACTCCAGTCGCTTGGACCGGCGGTGCGCGAACATCGACCAGAACATCACTGCGAACACCAGCACGCCGATGATCACGCAGATCCAGAAGATGGTCATGTGCAAATCGAATACGGAATGACTGACGTCTGTGGCACCGGCGCGCATATTCACGTCCCAGGCCGCCTGGGCCTGACCGACGAGCGAACACAGCCCCATCCCCACCCAGACTCGTGGATGTCGCGACATTGCGGGTTCCCCTTATGGTTCTTGTTATCCCGCCGACTACCTGTCCGGCCACGCAGCGGAGCAAACGCTCGCTACGACAGCCTGACCACGCTCCGATCTGGCTCCCCCCAGATGCCTGGTTGCCAGTCCTCGCTTTGCACGCGCAGTCGGATTCAATCGGTACGCTTACGATCGGAGTATAGACAGCGAAACAAGACTGGCAATTTCGTCAGTCCTGTTCCGTCTCAGGCGCTGGCGTCTGCCGGGTTGTCGTTCTTCTTCACACCGCGGACATTCATCAGCGCCAGGCACACCTGCAGCGTGATCAGCGCCCAGGCCTCGGCATACCAGCCCCAGATGACCCAGAGCAGGTTGCTCAGCAGAAAGCACCAGAACCCCAGCGTTCGCCGTTGCGGTTTGAGCGAGCCGATCAGCCACGCCGCCAAAACCGTGACCACCATTGCCGGCCATTGCAGAAGATTGATCCAGTCCACCTTGCCTCCAGATGCGAATGCGCGCCGGACCACACCGGCGCGCAGCGATACCTGAATTGGTGCGCCGGGCGCTTCGTATAGTTCCGGTGATCCGCCCTGCGGGCCCGGTCATGACTAGAGCAGATTCAACTGCTGTCCGGGCGGTGCGAAGCGACTGCAATCGAGCCCGTAATTCTGGTCCCGGCGGTTGTAACCCAGGCGTTTGCACGCCAACTGAAAGCGCTGGGCGAGCAGTTGCGCGAACTGGCCTTCGCCGCGCATGCGGCTGCCGAAACGGCTGTCGTAATCCTTCCCGCCCCGCGATTGCCGCACCAGGCTCATTACATGGGCGGCTCGCTGCGGAAAATGTTCCTGCAGCCACTCGTCGAATAACGTCGCGACTTCATGCGGCAACCGCAGCAGCACGTAGCCGGCCGAGCGCGCACCGGCTTCGCGCGCCACTTCGAGCATGCGCTCAAGCTCCATGTCGTTGATCATCGGAATCATCGGCGCGCACATCACACTGACCGGCACGCCAGCCTCATGCAGCGTGCGCAACACCCTCAGCCGCGCAGAAGGCGAGGCAGCGCGAGGCTCCATGATGCGCTTGAGTTCGTCGTCCAGCGTGGTCAGGCTGACCGAAACGCTGACCAGTTTCTGCTCGGCCAAAGGTACCAGCAGATCAAGATCGCGCAGCACCAGTGAGCCTTTGGTGATGATGTGCACCGGATGCTTGAAGCGCAGGAGGATTTCCAGCGCCTGGCGCGTCAACTGCTGTTCGCGCTCGATCGGTTGGTAAGCATCGGTGTTGACCCCCAGCGCGATGGGCTGCGGCGCGTAGCCGGGCTTACTCAGCTCCTGTTCGAGGCGTTCGGCGAGGTTGGTCTTGGCGATCAGTCGCGTTTCGAAATCGATTCCCGGCGACATATCCCAGTACGCGTGGCTCGGCCTCGCAAAACAATAAATACAACCATGCTCACAGCCCCGATAAGGATTGACCGACCGGTCGAAACCCACGTCCGGCGACTGGTTGCGGGTAAGCACGCTCTTGGCCGTCTCGCTGCGAACCTCCGTCGCGCGAGTCGGCGGTACGTCCTGTTCCCAGCCATCGTCGTACGCCTCGCAGCGGGTCGGGGCAAAACGGTTGTCCGGGTTGATAGCGGTACCGCGGCCGCGCGGTGTGGAAAGGTGCGGGTTATGTGGCATAAGCTGCGCTCGAATACTGTTTATCCATACAGTATACGGCGATATTCAAAACCTGCCGCGCGCTCCGACAAGCGTGGCTCAGACGAGCCTCGAACGTGCTTAGCGCAACTCGATGGGGACGGCCACCCCTTCCTCTGGCTGCCATGTGCCGTTGAGTTGGCCGTCGCGGTCGAGCTGTAGCTCGAACATGGCGGGTACAGCTCTGTGCTCCCGAAGCTGGATTCGACTCGCGTCGACCTGTCGTCTCGCAACGAGCTCAACCTTGCTGGCGTCCATATCCCGAAAATAGACAGCCCTGGATGAGCCGCTGCCGTCAGGCGGTGCGATAACCAGCGTCTGCTGCTGCCCGTCTACCTCGCCGCGGTAAACGCCGCTTATCTGCGGGCTCGACAGGTCCCGGCAATCGCTGCGCTGCTCCAGCAGCAGGCATCGTCCATAGGCGCTCAGCTCTGCGGCGAGATCGGCATAAGCGAAACTGTTCGGAAACTCGCCTAGATCATCCAGCGCGCGGACCGCGTGCGCCGAGCAACGTCCGGCGATCAGGGTCAGTTGCGTTGGCTTGAGTACAAGCCGGTCATGGCCAAGATTGGTGTCGTGATGGCGCCGCAGGCACTCACCATACATTGCGCGCTGTATGGCGATCGTCTCAGCTTCGTCGTCAGCGGCGCCATCGACAGGAAGCTGGGCCAGAAAGGCTTCGATACGCTCGACCCGCGCTTGGCTGATGCGTTGCCGCACACGCTGTAACCCCGCCTCACTGAATAACGCTGGCAACGACAGAGGCGAGCCATCAGCTAGCGAGAACGCATAGCTATTGCGGCCCATGCTGAGGTAGGCGCCGTAATATTCGCCAATGATCTCCAGCGACAGAAAGCCAGGCGTCCTGGCATGGATTTCGTAATCCAGACTGACCACACCGTGCCCGGCATCGTCTGTTGGCCAAATGCGCTCGAATGGCGACTGCTCGAAGCGGCCCGGCAAACCGTCAAGCTCGAACGCATGCAGGTAGATATTGATGCGCTCCGATGCAGCCGATCCACCTTCAAATAACGGGAAGCGATAGGTGGACCATTCACTACGCGTGGCTTCAAGCGTGGTGACGCCTGGCTCGGCAATCGACAGCAGCGGTACGAGGGCGAGCAGGCAAAGCATCAGTGATCGCCTGTGGCGCATCATAGGCATACCTCACGACTGACGTTTAGCATTCGGGATTACGGCGTGCGCCTGAGAATAGACGTTTCCCTCGCTCAAAGACTTTCCGGTGACGCGTCGAACAGTCATGCCCAAGCCCATCAAGGCGAGGTGCGACACACCTGCACCTTGCTGTACTCGGCTGCGCCATCGTCGCTGAGCCGAATGACGCCGCGCTTCGCCAGCTCGCGAGCGCGCCAGTAAAGAAACAGGTCAGTGGGGAAGAAGCCGTCGCAGTGAGCCATGACCTCCGCCATGGCGCGGGCCAATGGCAGCCAATCGTCGCCACAGGCCGCTACCAGTTCGCTGTCGATCCGTTCGTTGTCTTCACCGCGAAAATGCCCGTCGACCCAACGACGTATCGCGGTGTTCTCTTCGACGACGGCTCGCCACTGGCCGGCGAGTTCGGCAATACGACCGGCCTCGACCGGGCTTGGCTGATAAAGCGCTGCCAGCGCATCTGGTGCATGCATGGACACCGCCATGCGCGCGCCGACCCGACTGTCACCGGTTCCGCAGACCACCTCATGCAGCGCGATCGATGAGCCTTCCAGCGCCGCCGCCACGCGCGCCAGCATCAACTGTTCGGAGGCGCTGTCGCCATGCCAGACCGTGACATGCCGCGACTGGCCAGGCAGCCCCGCCAGCCATTCGGCGTCGCCGGCAATGCCCGAGAACTCCGGCCGAGGCTCCAGATCGACAGGCCAGACCTGCTCCCAGAACGCCAATCGCATCGTGCAAGGCGGTGATTCGATATCAGCCAGCGGGCCAACTGCAAGATCGTCGCGCAGCACGCGAAGCTCATTGCCCTCGGCCAGCAGCTGCCGGACGCGGTCGGCGGCGAGGTCGCCACAGGTGAGATGCCACATGGCGAGCCTCCCTTGAATCAGTCGGTTTTTTTCTTCAGTTTCGGGTTGGGAAAAAACTGCACGGCCTGCACCTGCGGATCGGGCGCTTTCGGCTTGGCCTGATTGACCCGCGTGCCCAGTTCGGACGGCACCGACTGGCCTTGTGCATTGAGGGTGTCAGCGTAGCCGCACTCGACGCACTCACGATGCGGCACGCCGTCGACGTCCCACATCTTGATGCTGTCAGCCGCGCTGCATGCCGGGCATACAGCGCCGGCGATGAAGCGCTTGGTGGTTGCTTTCGAATCATCGGTCATGCCACTTCCTCCGTCAGGCCGAGGTGGCGTAGCAGCGCGTTGGTAGACGGCTCGCGACCACGGAAATCGACAAACAGCACCATCGGCTCCTGTGAACCGCCGCGTGCCAGAATAGCGTTGCGGAAGGCGCGGCCGGTATCGGCATTGAACACGCCCTCTTCCTCGAAGCGCGAAAAGGCGTCGGATGACAACACTTCGGCCCACTTGTAGCTGTAGTAACCGGCTGCATAACCACCGGAAAAGATGTGCGCAAAGCTGTTGGGGAAGCGGTTGCTGGCCGGCGGACGCATCACCGAGACCTCGTCGCGGATGCTTTCCAGAACCTGCAGCACGCTGCGGCCGTCGCCATGGGTGGCATGCAGCTCGAAGTCGAACAGCGAGAGTTCCAGCTGGCGCACCATCATCAGGCCGGACTGGAAGTTCTTCGCCGCCAGCATCTTGTCGAGCAGATCCTGCGGCAGGGTTTCGCCGGTCTGGTAGTGGCCGGAAATCAGCGCCAGCCCTTCGGGCTCCCAGCACCAGTTCTCCATGAACTGGCTCGGCAGCTCGACCGCGTCCCAGGCCACGCCGTTGATGCCCGACGCGCCAGCATGCTCGACCTGGGTCAGCAGGTGATGCAAGCCATGGCCGAATTCGTGGAACAGCGTGGTGACTTCATCGTGGGTCAGCAGCGCCGGGCGTTCACCCACTGGCGGAGTGAAGTTGCAGACCAGGTTGGCGACCGGCGTCTGCAGTGTGCCGAGGCAGGTGCGGCGCTTGTCGCGAGCGCCGTCCATCCAGGCGCCACCGCGCTTGTTGGCCCGCGCGTAAAGGTCGAAGAAGAAGCGCCCGACGTGCTCGCCGTTCTCGCGGATTTCGAACAGGCGAACATCTGGATGCCAGCCATCGAAGCCTTCCAGCTCGTGAATCTCGATGCCGTACAGACGCTTGACGATGGCAAACAGGCCGGACAGCACCTTGTCCACCGGGAAGTAGGCACGCAGCTCTTCCTGGCTCAGGCTGTAACGGGCCTGGCGAAGTTTCTCGCCGAAGTAATTGACGTCCCAGCTCTCTAGATCGGTAACGCCCTGCTCGGCGGCGAAGGCGCGCAGCTCTTTCAGATCACGCTCGGCAAACGCCTTGCTGCGCGTGGCCAGATCACGCAGGAAGCCCAACACCTGGTCGGTGCTTTCGGCCATCTTGGTCGCCAGCGACAGCTCAGCGTAGTTGTCGAAGCCCAGCAGCTTGGCCAGTTCCTGACGCAGGTCGAGGATCTGCTCCATCACCGGGCCATTGTCGAACTGGCCGGCGTTCGGCCCCTGATCGGAGGCACGGGTGGAATACGCGACGTAGACCTCTTCGCGCAGCGCACGGTTGTCGGCGTAGGTCATCACCGCGTAGTAGCTGGGGAATTCGAGGCTGATCAGCCAACCGTCCAGTTCCTTGGCCTTGGCGGCTTCAGCCATCTGCGCCTTGGACGAATCGGTGATGCCGGCCAGCAGGCTTTCATCGGTGACGTGTTTGGTCCAGGCCTGGGTTGCGTCGAGCAGTTGGTTGGAGAAGGTGCTGCCCAACTCGGCAAGCTTCATCTGGATTGCACCGAAGCGCTGCTGCTCGGCCGGCGGCAGGTCGATACCGGACAGGCGGAAATCCCGCAGGGCATGGTCGAGAATGGTCTTCTGCGCGACGTCGAAGCCGTCGGCTTCGGGGCTCAGCGACAGCGCCTGGTAGGCGGCGAACAGGTCGGCGTTCTGCCCCAGTTCGGTCGCATAGGCAGACAGTTTGGGCAGGCAGGCCTCGTAGGCGCTGCGCAGTTCAGCATTGTTGCGCACCGCGTTGAGGTGGCTGACCGGACCCCATGCGCGGCTGAGGCGCTCGTTCATTTCGTCCAGGCCGACGACCAGGGTGCTCCAGTCGAGGCTTTCGGCCGGTCGGCTGAGCAGCTCCTGCAGGGCGACGCGGTTCTCGCCGAGCACGGTATCGACCGCCGGCTCAACGTGCTCGGGGCGAATCTCGGAATAGGGCGGCAGGTCGAATTCCCGAAGCAGCGGGTTGGTATCGGTCACGGCAGTTGCCCCTTCTGAATAAATGATCACCGGTGCATGTTAAAGACAAATGCCTAACTGCGCAGCTGGGGAACGAGGCGATAGAGTGGCTCTATATGCGACGAAACGAGGCGCGCGGCAGGCATCCGAACCGGTTATTGGACCGCCACCTCCTCGGGCAATTCAGGCCGCTGCGCATAGCGCTGGGCGAGCACCGTGCAGACCATCAGCTGGATCTGGTGAAACAGCATCAGCGGCAGGATGATCATGCCGACCGCGCTGGTGGCGAACAGCACCTGGGCCATGGGCACACCAGTCGCCAGGCTCTTTTTCGAGCCGGCGAAGAGGATGGTGATACGGTCTTCCAGGTTGAAGCCGAACACCTTGGCCAACACGCTGGTCAGCCACAGCACAATGGCCAGCAACAGGCAGCAGGCCACAGTCAGTCCCAGCAGATGACCGAACGGCACGATCTGCCAGAGGCCATCGACCACCGCGCCGCTGAATGCCGTATAGACCACCAGCAGGATCGAGCTTTGATCCACCGTTTTCAGCCAGGTCTTGTTGCGCGTCACCCAGGCACCGATCCAGCGACGCGCCACCTGCCCGGCGATGAACGGCACCAGCAATTGCATGACGATCTTGCCGATGGAGTCCAGGGTCGAGCCGCTATCGCCTTCGACACCCATCAGCAGCAACACCAGCAACGGCGTGAGGAAGATACCGATCAGGCTGGACGCTGCGGCGCTGCAGATCGCCGCCGGCACATTACCGCGTGCCAGCGAGGTGAAGGCGATGGCCGATTGCACGGTCGCGGGCAACGCACAGAGGTAAAGCATACCCAGGTACAACTCGTCACCGACCATCGGGGTCAGCACCGGCTTCAGCGCCAGCCCTAGCAGCGGAAACATGATGAAGGTGCAGGCGAACACCAGCAGGTGCAGACGCCAGTGGCCGGCACCGGCGAGGATCGCTTCGCGCGACAGCTTGGCGCCGTGCATGAAGAACAGCAGCGCAATGGCAGCCGCCGTCAGCCACTCGAAGAACACCGCGCCGCGCCCTTCGCAGGGAAACAGGGTGGCAATGGCAACCACGGCGAGCAGGGCCAGGGTGAAGTTGTCGAACAGGATGCGGAGCTTGGACATGCAGGGTTCCCTTGGGCTTGCGGTCAACTAGGATGGACCTTAACGTGTGCGCAACCTTCCGACTAACGCCAAGCAGGCACGAAATGTCGTCAATCGGACAGCACGCCGCGTTGATCACCCGCCTAGGCGAACTCAAAGCGCTTCCACGACCCGTCTACGGCCAGCTCGACTCGCCGCCCAACCTCAAGCTCGGCTACCGCCACAGCCACCCCTGGGTGCAGCTGTCCCATGCGGTCGAGGGTGTGCTCGAGGTGCGCACCGACAGCGGCCGCTTCATTGCGCCGCCGCTGCGCGCCGTATGGATTCCCGCGGGCATCACCCACCAAGTGTTCTGCGCACCGGACACCTGCATCCGCAGCCTGTACATCGACCGCAGCGTGATCCGCCATGCGCCGGAGCATTGCCGCGTGCTGCAGGTGAGCCCGTTGTTGCGCGAGCTGATCCGTCACTTCAGCACGCTGCCCGAAGCCTATGCCGAAGACGGCGCCGAGGGCCGACTGGTTCAGGTGCTGCTGGACCAGCTGGGTTGCGCCCCGGAAGTCGAGTTGGTCCTGCCGCTGCCGACCGAGCCGCGCCTGCATCGGCTATGCAGGAGTCTGCAGGCGCAGCCGGAGTCGCAGGAAGGGCTGGCTGACTGGAGCCGAATCCTGGGGGTCTCGGAACGCACCCTGAGCCGCTTGTTTCTCCGCGAAACCGGGTTGACCTTCCGCGCTTGGCGGCAACGCTTGCGGCTGCTCAGCGCCCTGCCGGCGCTGGAGCGCGGCGAGCGGGTCACCGACGTCGCGCTGGGCTGCGGCTATGAATCCCTGTCGGCCTTCATTGCGGCGTTTCGCGAACAGTTTGGCGCCACGCCGGGCGAATTCTTTCGGCCCGGCAGCAGTTCCGCCGTTGGCCCTGTCCATTGAAAACCGCCCATTTTTTCGAGCTAAGGAGCAACTCATGAGCATCCGAACCTACCAGGGCCACACGCCCTCATTGGGCGAGCGCGTCTTCGTCGACCCCAGCGCGGTGCTGATCGGCGACATCCAGATTGGGGAGGACAGCTCGGTCTGGCCGCTCACCGTGATTCGCGGCGACATGCACCGCATCCGCATCGGCCAACGCACCAGCATTCAGGACGGCAGCGTGCTGCACATCACCCACGCCGGACCCTACAACCCGGACGGCTTCCCGCTGACCATCGGTGACGAGGTGACGGTCGGCCACAAGGTCACCTTGCACGGCTGCACCCTCGGCAGCCGCATCCTGGTAGGCATGGGTTCGATCGTGATGGACGGCGCGGTAGTCGAGGACGAAGTGATCATCGGCGCCGGCAGCCTGGTGCCGCCGGGCAAAACGCTCGAGAGCGGTTATCTCTATGTGGGCAGTCCGGTGAAACAAGCCCGGCCGCTGACCGACAAGGAGCGCAGCTTCTTCAGCTACACCGCGGGTAACTACGTGAAGCTGAAGGATCAGCATCTGGAGCAAGCGTACGCGGACTGATGTATTCACAGCTGATCGCCAGCAAGCTGGCGATCATGGGGTGAGATTCAGAGGAACATGCCGCCGGACGCCTCTATCCGCTGGCCGGTGATCCAGCGACCTCCCTCGCTAAGCAACGCGCTGATGGCGAGACCGATGTCTTCGGCCTGGCCCACGCGACCCAGCGCCGTGCTATCGGCAACGAAGGCGTTGAGATCGGCGTTGTCGCGAACCGCGCCGCCGCCAAAGTCCGTTTCGATCGCGCCAGGGGCCAGCACATTGACGCTAATGCCGCGCGCGCCGAGCTCCCGGGCCTGATAACGGGTCAGCACTTCGATGCCACCCTTCATCGCGGCATAGGCGGAGTAGCCCGGCAGTGAGAAGCGCGCCAACCCGCTCGACACATTGAGGATGCGCCCGCCGTCGGCAATCAGTGGCAGTAGTGTCTGGGTCAGGAAGAATGGACCCTTCAGATGAATGTTCATCATCAGATCGAACTGCGCCTCGCTGGTTTCCGCAAAGCTGGCGGTCTCACCTATGCCGGCGTTGTTGACCAGAAAATCCACATCCTGCCGACCGAAGCGTTTGGGCAACGCGTCACGCAGCCGAGCGGCGAAGGTGTCGAAGCTGGCACTGTCGCTGACATCAAGTTGCAGCATCAGCGCTCGCGCACCGAGGCGTTCTATTTCTTCGGCTACTGCCTGAGCTTCCTCGGCCTTGCTGTGATAGGTGCCGATGATGTCGACGCCCTGCGCTGCCAGATGCAGTGCAGCGCTGCGGCCGAGCCCACGGCTGGTACCAGTGATCAATGCGAGTTTGCCTTTCATGGTGTGTCTCCATCAGGGTGGGTGGATGTCGAGATCACTGTATTGTTCTGGGCTGGCGGGATAAATCAGCCAAGACCGAATAGACTGTTCGGCAATACCGACTAGTTGCGACGCTATATGAACTTGCTCGACCTGCTGCGTACCTTCATCCGGGTTTATGAACTGGCCAGTTTCACAGGCGCCGCCGACAGCCTTGGCTTGCCGCGCTCCACCGTTTCCGAACAGATCCGTGCGTTGGAGGAACGGCTCGGCGCCCGGCTGCTGCAACGCACCACTCGCAAGGTGCAGCCGACGCAGGACGGTCAGCTGCTATACGGCCGCTGTCGTGACATGCTCGATCAGGTAGACGAAGTGGAAGGGCTGTTTCGTGAGGGCAGCACACTCTCCGGGCGATTGCGCATCGATCTGCCGGTCGCCCTTGCGCGCAACCTGGTGATGCCACGCCTGGGTGAATTTCTCGACAGACATCCAGGGCTGGAAATGGAAGTCAGTGCCACTGACCGGCGCGTGGACCTTGTGCGGGAAGGTTTCGACTGCGTGCTGCGTATAGGCGAAGTGACGGATCCGTCCCTGGTGGCGCGGCGGCTCGGCCGCTACCCGCAGGCCAACTGCGCCAGCCCCGCCTACCTCGAGCGATACGGCAGGCCTAAAACGCTAGAGGACCTGGCCAACCATCATCTGGTCCATTACGTGCCGGTGCTCGGCGCCCGCTCGGCGGGTTTCGAGTATCTGGAAAACGGCAAGCTGCGCTGCCTGCCGATGCAAGGCCGGATCACAGTGAACAACAGCGACAGCTACAAGCTAGCGTGCCTGGACGGTTTCGGCCTGATCCAGGTGCCGCTCGCCGGCGTGCGCGAATCCCTGGAGTCGGGCGAACTGGAGCTGGTATTGCCCGATCATGTTCCGCCGTCGATGGACGCATCGCTGATCTACGCCCACCGGCATAACCTGCCGCGGCGAGTGCGGGCTTTCATGGACTGGCTGGCCGCGCTGATCGAGCAGGACATCGAGGCGGCGCAGACCCTGGCGCAGCGTCTGCATCTGGCCGCGCGCTGAGCCATCGCCGAGGCGCAGGTTTGCCGGCAGGCGGAGGAGTACGGGACAATCGGCGGCCACCCAGCAGCCGGCCCGCCTTCATGCATCATTCGACCATCCTCTTCGACCTCGACGGCACCCTCACCGACCCGCGCGAAGGCATTACCCGCTCGATCCAGCACGCGTTGGCCAAGCTCGGCATCGACGAGCCGGATCTGGCCAAGCTCGAACCCTTCATCGGCCCGCCGTTGCTGCAGGCATTCATGGAGTTCTACGGCTTCAACGAGGCGCAGGCATGGGAGGCCGTCGGCCATTACCGCGAGCGGTTCAAGACGGTCGGCCTGTACGAAAACCTGCTGTTCGACGGCGTGCTGGAAATGCTCGAACACCTCCGCGGTCAGGGCCGGACACTCTATGTGGCGACGTCGAAACCTTCAGTGTTCGCCCGCGAGATCGCCCGGCATTTTGCCTTTGATCATCACTTCAAGCTGATCTACGGCAGCGAACTGGACGGCACCCGCACAAATAAGGTCGAGCTGATCGCTCACGTGATCGCCGAAGAAGGGCTCGATCCGCGGCAGACACTGATGATCGGCGACCGCAAGCACGACCTGATCGGCGCGCACAGCAACGGCCTGCAGGCTGTCGGCGTGGGGTACGGCTTCGGCAGCCATGCCGAGCTGATGGCCGAGTCGCCGGCGTACTACTACGCGACGCTGCCGGCGCTGCGCGCAGCGTTTGGCTAGAAACCTTTGAAAATGCCGGCGAGGCAGCCAGCGTAAGGCTGGTCGCCCCGGCGAAACAGGCAGAAAACCCGGTCATGAGCTGTATAGATGAGCATCTCGGACGCATTCGCCGCCAGGGCTGTTTTCCACGCCGCGATGGCAGATGCGGACAGTTCCTCAATGGCTTGCTAGCGCGGCTGCTCGCGCTCGGGGGCGAAGCTCACCGGCGGCGAGCCATCGGCATTGATCTGCTCCACCCGCGCCGGGCGACCATCTGAATCCAAGCGAATACGGCCAATGCCCGAGCCGTTCCACAAGCGTTCACCAGACCGACTGCGGCTCGGCAGCCACGGCTGGACCCGCACCCGGCGGCGCTTGGTGAACCAGTTCAACGGCGAGCGCGGTGAATACAGCCAGCGGTTGAGTCGATCGAACAGATCCAGCAAGCGCGGCGGAAACTCGTTCTTCACCCCGCTGCTGGTGATCTGCCATAGCCGCGGGCCTTCGGCACGGCCACGAATGCGCACCTCGTAGGCGAACGAGTAATGCACGTCGCCCGACAGGATCACGTAGTTACCCGGCGTGCGGGTATGGCGAAAGATGTTGAGCATCACCTGCGCCGCGCCGCGATGGGCCATCCAGTTTTCTGCGTCGACCAAGAGCGACAGCCCGGCCCAACTGAATACGCGTTGCACGGTCTCGATCAGCTTGACGCCGAACATCGGCGCCGGCGAGACGATGATCACCGAGCGATGATCGAGCAGTTCCTGCTGGAAATCGGTCAGCGCTTCCCAATCCATTAGTCCGGAAGGCCGGCTCAGGTTGCGCTCGCTGCGCCAGCGGCGGGTGCGGGTGTCGAGCACCACCAGCGCCGGCTCGCTGGGTATGACATAGCCCCAGTCGCCGCGCGCCAGCAGCTCGTCAACCACCTGATCATGCAGCGCGCAGTCGAGCCGCCCATCTTCACCGCTGACCAATAGCGCCTCGACCGCGCTCAATGCGGTAGCGCAGGCATCCGGCGCGTTGCCCCAGGCCTGACACAACAGGTAGCCGAGCAAGGCGTTGCCGATGATGCGGCGGGAAAACGGATGGCCGTAGGCGGTCTGCTCCCAGCGGGCGCTGAGGTTCCAGTCATCGGTGATGTCATGGTCATCGAAGATCATCAATGACGGCAGGTGCGCCAGCGCCCGCGCCACCCGCGGCAAGCCGGCCCGGAAAGCATCGATACAGCGCAGCTCGCGATCCCAGCGCTCGGCCAGTTCGGTATCCAGCGCGGGTTGCTCAAGCTCGATCAGCTGCCAGGGCACTGGCGACCAGACCAACAGGTACATCGCCAGCACCTCACCCAGCGACACCAGATGGTTGTGCGCACTGGATGTGGTAAATACCGGCTTTTCCACGCCACCGAAGAACCGCTCGCGCAAGGCTTCGTTGGACTTGAATGCAGGCAACAATTGTTCGCGCTGATAGTAAGTGGCGGGATGCGCCAGCAATTCATCGCTGTCTGCGACTGTCGCCCCTTCAAGGCACTCGCCATACAGCCCAAGTCGGCGGATCAGTGCATGAATGGCCACCAGGGTGGGCCCGGCCACGTCGTCAGCGTAAATCTGGTCGCCGGTCATCAGCAGCGCGGCGGGCCAGCGCTCGGGGGACTGCCGGGCCTGGGCCACCAGCGTATCCACAGTAACCAGTCCGTCCGCCGAGGGGTGGTGCGGCTTGCGACAGGAGCCGTGCAGCAGATCGTCGTAGCGCGAGCGGATAACGAACGCCGGGTGCTTGAATCCTTCATGGAGCAGGTGCGGCGCCCAACCGGCGATGCCCTGCTCATGGCCCTCGCGCTGGATTAATAGGTCGTACTCGACCAAGCGGTCGACCGGCAGCGGCGTCTCCAGATTAAGATCGATCAAGTGCAGCCATGCCGACGTACCAACACGCAACCGGCAACAGCTTTCGTCTTCCACCGCCAGCGAAACCGGAGCCTCCCCATCGGGCTGCAACGCCAGGCGCAACTGCAGCGGCTCGCTAGACACCAGCCAGAGCACCAGCCGCCCCGCCTCGAGCCGGCGCAACATAGGCCCGGCAAGCACGAGGGGAAGGGATACAGCGGTGTCGGATGATGCGGGGCTGGGCATGCAACAGCTCGGTGAACGGCAATGGAGCATCAGAGTGTAACGAATGGCGCCGGTTCGCCCTGGTTTGTGGGTCTAAGTCGCTCCAACGAACCGGTGGATGAAAAGAGGCTCACCCACCCTACTCACCTTTGAAACGGTGGGCTGGAGTCTAGGTACTACAGCGCCGGTTGTAGGGTGGATCCCGCTTCACCGATCTACCGGGCAGTGGCGAATAGGACGGACAGAAGGGCCACCTATCTAAGGGCTCCATTGCCATCAAGCGCGCCGTCTTGACGGGTGGTTGAGCAGCGATTGCAGGCGGTCGAGAAAGACCAGCCCTTCTTCCCAACGATGATGCCCCGAGGCCACGTTGATGTGCCCGACACCGCTGAGCACGGTTACCTCGCTGCCCCAGGCGCAGCCCAACGCCCGGGCCCGTTCGGCGCTGGCGGCCGGATCATTGTCGGACCCCACCAGCACGCTCGGAAACGGCAGCGGTACCAAGGGCAGCGGAGCAAAGTTGCGCAGCGGCTCGGGGCAGCCTGGACGCTCAACATCCGCCGGGGCGACCAACAGCGCGCCTCGGACCCGCTGCAGCGCGTCGGGCATGGCCTGCGCCGCCCAGTGCGCGACGGTCGGGCAGCCGAGGCTGTGAGCGATCAGCACTACCGGCTCCGATGCAGTGGTGATGCCATGATGCAATTCGGCTACCCAATCAGAACGCTGCGGCTTTAGCCAGTCGGCCTGTTCGATGCGCTGGGTGCCCGGCAGGGTGCGCTGCCAATGAGTTTGCCAGTGGTCCTCAGGCGAGCCATGCCAGCCGGGGACGATCAGATAATGGAACGATCCGCGCCGCATGGGATGGCCTCTCGATGGTCATTGAGCCGCGAGTCTATCGCTCGCCACCAACGCGCGATAAAGAATAAGAATTCATTTACTTATGCAGTAAATAAAGGACTGGAACCTCGGCTAAATCTACGCCCATAAAAAAGACGCGCCCGAGGGCGCGCCAAGATTTGAAGCGCACGCGTATTACTGGATTTGTCTGATCAGGTCCCGACGCAGAAGCGCCTTGATCTTGATCAGATGGTCATCTTCCTGCTCTTTGGCCTTGTGGAAGCTCTTGGCGATCCGCGGATGGCCACCGGCTTCGGCCAGTTCGATCAACAGTTCCCAAGCGGCGTTGTCCTCAAGTTCGAGCGTCAGCAGCGCGTTGATACCGTGAGCGATGTTGGTCCTTGGGTCGGTGAGCACCTGCATCGCGCCCATCGACTTGACCGCTACGACATCGGCAGAAGGCGTCTGTGCAGTTGGGTCGGCGCCGAGCGTCTCGATCGCTTCGGCGACCATGTTCATGTGCTCGAACTCTTCGTCGCGGATGTGCTGCAGCACGCCGATCAGGTCCGAATCAGCCATGCTGATGGCCTTCGCCTTGGCAATCATGGCGTCGTACATGCGCACGCCGCTGCGCTCGAAGGCCAGGCGCTCGCCGAGCTTGTCGACCAGCAGCTCAGGGCTCTTGCCCAGCGCCATGTCGAATGTCGACTTGAGCATGCCCTTCGCAGAGCCGGGAACCGGTACCGAACCAATGCGATCGGCTACTTCGGCGCGGGTTGCGCGCTCCATCATCAAGCCCTTGGAATCGCCCGGCACGTCTGGATGGATTTCGTTGACGGCGTCGAGCAGGCACTTGGTGTCCTTCGGAGACATCTGCACGCCGGTGAAATTGGTGCCCAGTTTTGCTGAATTAGCCATGTCCTTTCTCTCCTCAGGAAACCTTGCGCATCTTCATGAGTTCGCCGCCCGGCGCCCACTGGTAACCGGCCGATACGATGTTCGACGCGATACCTTCGGAATTGAGCTGGGCGCGGTAATCCAGGGAGTTCTGCGGCTCCTGGCTCTTGTCGACATACTCGGTGCCGCTGGTGCGCAGGTTGACCTCGGCCGCGAGGACCTGACGGACAAATTCACGCTGGCTCTTGAACTCGATCATCTTCGGCAGCGGACCGCCGAGAATCTCAGCCGGGTCGCGGCGCTCGATGTTCTTGAAGTGCTCGCAGGCGACATTCAGATGGCCCAACTCGTAATCGAGGAAGCGCTCCCACATCGCCTTGATGCGCGGATTGGTCTCCTGCTCGGCGCAGCTGGCATAGGCATAGACTTCCATTGCCTCGTGTACCAGCCACTTCTCCATGAAGGATTCCTGTGGGTCGGCCAGCGAGCCGTATTGGGTCACATGCTGTTCTTCGACCGATGCGATCTCGGCATACAGCTGACGCGCCAGCGGATCGGCGAACAGCGGGCCAATGTTCATGTAGTAATCATGGGTCTGGAACTCTGCTGCGGTGATCATCGCGGCGTGGATCTTGGTGATCAGTGCGGCCTGCTCTTTCTCATAGCTTTCGCGCAGATCGTTGTCCGGATGACGATGGTGTTCGGAGGTCTGCCGACCTGGCACGATGTCGGTGTAGCCCTGCAGGATGTTGTTCGCATCCTTGCCTTCGAGGCGATCAAGCATCGCCGAATAGCGGTACAGGTGATCGAAATCTTCCAGCAGACCGAAGCGATAGGTCTGCGCCTGGTAAGGATCGGGCTCGGTCTGGGCAACCGCGGCAGTCACCTCGATGGCGACCTGCTCATAGGCGACTGTGGTTTCCAACGGTGAGTGGTCAGCGGAGATCAGCCAGTTGACCATGGTCGCCTGATGCTGCTCGACGCGGCGGATCTCGGCGAGCGGGCCACGCAGCTGTCCGGTGATCCGCGCTATGCCGTGCTTGAGGCGCAGCGCATCGGTTTCGATCCCGTTCATCAGGATGATCCGCACGCGGGTGAAAGCGTCGTCATCCAGCTTGCTGATCGGCTTGCCCGCCATTTCTTTCCAGGTGAACTTTTGCTTTTCAAGGGGCGTGCCCTTGTTGTCGAGAATGCCGGATAGGTTATCCATGGAGCCTCCGTTTAAACGGCTTGTATTTGCTAGGCGTACAAATTTCGCACGGCCAAATCACGGGTCAGCAGGGCTGACGGTCTAGAAAAATGGACGGAGGCAAGCGCAAAACAATTCCGTGAATTTTGGTGTGAACGTGCAAAGACTCGACAAGCGGCAGCGCCCAACCCCTTCGAACAGGCTTCGATTCAGCGAAGCGGAACAGGTCGCGGCGCCTTGCCGCAGCTCGTCTCAAACGAAGCGGCGTAGCGCCTCAGCGAAGCGCATCCAGCTGCCGCTTCCGCTCGTCGGCAGGCAGGCGGCCCAAGGCAGCCACGGCGGCATAGAAGCGCGGCCAATCGCCGCCGACCTGCCCGTATAACGCGGCGAAGGCAGGCACCCATTGGTCATACAGGCCGAATGGAACCAGGCTGGCGTTGTTCAGCGGCTGGTTCATCCAGCGATCGAATCGGTCATCGCCTTTCCACGGCCCGTCGCGTAATTGCCGATAGGCCTGACGCATGCGCATGAACGCGTCACGCTTGGCGGCGCGCATTGCGGGCTCGCTCAAGTCGGATGCGTAGATCGCGGCCAACCGCTCTCGGGTCGCCAGCACCAGCTTGCTGAGATCGGCGTACTGGTTGCGCGCGGTTTCGTTCGGCGGCGGCAGGCTGCGGCTGGCGCGCCATTGACGCAGCCCTTCACGCTCGACGAAGGACGCAAAGGATTCGTTGAATGCCGTGTCATCAACCAGATAAATCTTCTGGTGCGCCAGCTCGTGAAAGATCAGCCCGGCCAGCCGCTCGTCATCCCAGCGCAACATCGAGCTGAGCAGCGGATCGTCGAACCAGCCCAGTGTCGAATACGCCGGCACGCCGGCAACCAGCGTGTCGTGGCCCTCGGCTTTCAACAGCGCCGCCGCACCGCGTGCCCTGCCCTCGCGGTAATAACCGCGATACGCGACACAACCGGCGATCGGAAAACAGTGGCTCAGCGGGTCCACGGAAAATTCCTCCGTGGCGAACACATTCCACACCACGTAGGGCCGCTGAATGTCGGCGTAAACCCGATAGCTCCGGTTGTCCGGCAACGCCAATGAACGGCTGGCGAAGGCTCTGGCCTGCAGCGCGAGGGCCAGTCGCTGGCGCAACGGCGGATCGCGTTGCGGATCGCCGATGATCGCTGCGATGGGCTCGCGCTGGCGCAGCAGCTCGAGCTGGCCGACCGCCAGTTGCCCATAGTAGCTGCTGCACCCGTTCAAACCAGCCGCCAGCAGCAGGGGAACCCAGCGCTGCATTCGCTTGTCGACTGCGGCGATTTTCGGCTTCGAACTGAACAAATGCTTACCTGCCTGCATGCCCCACGGGGCGACGCGTTGAGCCTACAACGACATCGAAGCCCACCCAACCACCGAACATGCAGACGCGACCTAGCAGGCCGCTACCGGTCGGAGACCTTGCTCATGCGAATCCTGATACTTGCTCTTGCGCTTTCCAGCCTGGGCGGTTGCGCCATGTGGATGCCCAAACCTGACCCAAACCAGGCCTGGATCGACCTCGACCCGCACGGCGAGACCGAGCTGATGGCCGTGGCGGTCGATGACAAGCCCCTCGATGACAGTCGCTATTTCCAGGTCGAGCCGGGCAGCCATCAGCTGGGCATGCGCTATCTCTTCGAAGTCGGCCCGGCCGACGTAGGTCGCGACAGCGAAGCGCTGGCACGCGACTGCCGACTGACCCTGAGCTATGACAGCTTCAATGCCGGAGCGCGCTATCGGCTGGTGGCTGGCGGCTACGGTTTTCGCCCCTGGGCCAAGCTGTACGACCAGCACGACCGCATGCTGGCCAAGGCCACCGAGCGCGGCTGCGGCGGGGTCGCCACCCGCTAGCGTTCCGCTGTGAACCGTTCTGTCGTGGTGCAGTCGTTGAAAAAGAGCACTATCTGGCTCAGGCTCATTGGCTGACCGCGACAGCAGAGGCTGATCCTGCGGTTATCCGGAGGATTCACCATGCGTCTGCTTCCCGCATTACTTCTGGCGTTCGGCCTGTCCGGCTGCGCAGGCCCGTTGCCCGCGCCTGATCCGGAAATGGCATGGGTCGAGCTGACTGCCCAGCCCAGCGACATCTTCATGTCCGACCAACTGGACGGCGAGCGCACACCCGATGGTCGCTATTTCCAGGTTCGCCCCGGCGCGCACGAACTCGAAGCGCGCTACGAATTCGAAATCAGCAGTGGCGGATTCGGCGATTTTGGCGATACCCAATACTTGCGCTGCACCCTGGTGATCAACTACGACGACTTCCAGCCCGGGCGGCGTTATCTGTTCCAGGCCCGTTCGCTGGGCTTCACTCCACAAGCCTGGCTGCGCGACGAGGACAACAACGTCCTGGCGCGCGCCGAGGCCGAGCACTGCTACTGAGCAGCCGTCAGCAAAGAGGTAGACGATGTCCCGTATCGAACACACCCGTTTCTCCACCCTCGACCTGGCACCGATCCGCGATGACGGTGACGCCGGGCTTGCCCTGCGCAACTCGCTGGCCCTGGCCCAGCACGTCGAAAAGCTGGGCTTCGAGCGCTTCTGGGTCGCCGAGCACCACAACATGGACGGCATCGCCAGTGCAGCAACGTCGGTGTTGATCGGCTATCTGGCGTCCGGCACGTCGCGGATTCGCCTGGGTGCCGGCGGTGTCATGCTGCCCAATCATGCGCCGCTGGTGGTCGCCGAACAGTTCGGCACGCTGGAAGCGCTGTATCCCGGGCGAATCGAGCTGGGTCTGGGCCGGGCCCCAGGGGCCGACCAGTTCACCGCACACGCTTTACGCCGCGACCGCATGGGCAGCGCCGACGACTTCCCTGCGGACGTGGAAGAACTGCAGCGGCTGCTTGGCCCACGCCAACCCAATCAACGGGTGATCGCGATGCCCGGCGTTGGCAGCAACGTCCCGATCTGGCTGCTCGGCTCGAGCCTGTTCAGCGCCCAGCTGGCTGCGGCCAAGGGTCTGCCCTACGCCTTCGCCTCGCACTTCGCGCCGCGTTACGTGCATGAGGCGATTCGTCTGTATCGCGAGAATTTCCGCCCCTCGGAGGTGCTCGACAAACCCTATGTGATGCTCGGCGTGCCGCTGATGACGGCTGACACCGACGAGCAGGCCGAATACCTGGCGACCACTGCCTATCAGCGCATCCTTGCGCTGATCCGTGGCCAGAGCCTGGTGCTGGTGCCACCGGTGCCGAGCATGCAGGGCAAGTGGCTGCCGCATGAGCAGGACGCCGTCGGTAATTTCCTCGGCATGGCGCTGATTGGCGGCCCGGAAAAGATCCGTGCGCGTCTGGAGGTTTTGCTCGAGCAAACTCAAGCCGACGAGCTGATCTTCACCTGCGACCTTTACGAAACCGCCGACCGCCACCGCGCCTTCGAGATCCTCGCCGGACTGCGCTGAAGGCCGAGCGCGCTGCGCAACGCGGCGGAACCTTCGATCACGGTCAAGACCGCTCCCACGACGTCCAGCGGCATTTCTGTGGGAGCGGTCTCGACCGCGAAGAGGATCAGCAAGCCAATCGCTTCGACCCGTAGCCGTATGCCACAGCCGCTGAACCGCGAGCGTGACGCAGACGCCTTCCCGCCCGGCAAAAGCGCAAGCCGCCACGACGGACATCGCCGCTCCGGCTCGCGGGCGCCTGTACGACGAACGCAGCTGAACCCCCTCAGGTCATGCCGATCAAAACAGCAGCCCATACGTACTTCGGTGCGTCACGCTTCTTGCGGAAGACTGAATGAATTTTCTCCAATGGATGGCCGTGCTCGGCATCCTGCTGTTGATCCTCGCCCTGGCATCGGCCTACCTGCGCTGGCTGCCGGTCACCACCTCATTGATCTACCTGGGCTTCGGCCTGCTCATCGGCGAGCTCGGCATCGGCTTGTGGCAGATGGAATTCATTCACATCGCCAGCTGGATGGAGCACCTCACCGAGATCGCGGTACTGGTGTCACTGTTCGTCAGCGGCCTGAAACTGCGCATGCCGCTGCGTCATCCGGCGTGGAAAAGCGCCTATGTACTCGCCGGCCCGGTGATGCTCGCCTGCATTGCCGGTGTCGCCGCGCTTTGCCATTACGTGATCGGACTGGGCTGGGGTATTTCGGTGCTGATCGGCGCCATCCTCGCCCCCCACTGACCCGGTGCTGGCCAGCCTGGTGCAGGTCAACAACTCCCGCGACAGTGATCACGTGCGCTATGGCCTGTCCGGCGAAGCCGGGTTCAACGATGGCACGGCCTTTCCGTTCGTGGTACTCGGCCTGCTGCTGATCGAACAGGAAACCCTGGCCACCGGCTGGGTCAGCGAATGGGCACTGCATCGGCTGGTTTGGGCAGTGCCCGCG
>NZ_AGSX01000122.1 GCF_000235745.1 Stutzerimonas stutzeri SDM-LAC
GTTCGCACAACTGAACCGGCACAATTCAAACTCCCTGTGACTGTTACGCAACAGCCCGGCACGCGACTCTATCTGCCCATAACCCATCCCCGTTGATTGCGGGAAGGAGCGGCCCATGGAGCGCGTACTGACGTGGAGGCATACAGCTGCAAACGGCCTGCTGCCGCTGCACGCGATATGGCGGCAGCTACGCCTGTGGCAGCGACGCCTACGGACCCGACAACAACTGGCCGCACTCGACGAGCGTCAGTTGGCCGACGTTGGCATCAGCCAGAGCGAGCGGCTGGAAGAGCTGAGCAAGCCCTTCTGGCGCTGACACGGTGCTTCCAGGCGACCGCGTCGAGCCGTAAGCTGAACGGCAAGCCTGCCCGAATGTCATAGCGGTTATCGGCGGGAAATCGCGTCTAGCCTGGAGAACACCATGAACAAGTACCTGTTGTCAGTTGCCACCGCCGCCTGCCTGGTCGCGGGCACCGCGTCGGCCGGAAGCATCACCGGCACCATCGACGCCATTGGCGCCTCGCTGGTCAACACTGTGGAAGGGACGTCCGATATCAGCTCGAACCTCGGCGACGACAAGCTGGTGCTCGATGCCAAGGATGATGCAGCGCGCTTCGTCGCCAGCAATGGCGAGGCGCGCGGCGCGCAACTGGAAGCGGCGCTGACGCACATCCGCACCCAGGCCCCCGACCTCAATGCCAGTGACCTGCAGCTGGCCGGCGCTATCCTGGCGCTCTGATACGCACGCTGCATCAAGCGCAGCGCTGGCTCTAGGGCTGGCGTTTCGCTAGCCTTGGCGGCTGTTCCTCTGGCTCCAGGATTTGCATGCGTTCGCTTTACCTTGTACTCGCCGGCTGCTGCGTCTGCGGCAGCGTCCAGGCATTCGATACCACTCTCGCCGGTACGGTCGCCTCCAGCTACGTCGCCAGCCAGGTGACCAGTGCCCCGTTCGATAACAAGTTGATCCTCGATGCCCGCGACGACGCGGCCGGGTTCGTCGCCACGCAGGGAAACAGCCGTGGCGCTCGTCTGGAAGGTGCGCTGCGTTGGTTGCGCGAGCGGCAACCGCAGCTGACGGCCAGCGACTTGGAACTGGCCGAGGCAATCCTCGTCCAACGCCCCATCCCGTTCCTCCGAGAGACACCATGACACTCAAGCTGATCGTCGCGTCTTCCGCCCTGGCGCTTCTCGCCAGCGGCGCTCAGGCGCAAACGCTGGTAGCCACCAGTAATATCGTTGTCAACGCGCTGGACCGCAGCATCAATTTCACCTCCGATGTGACCAGCCGAATCAGCGACATGAAGGTCGTTGGCGAAGCCCGCGACGAGGCTGCCGGATTTGTCGCCAGCGGTGGTGAAATACGCGGCGCGCGACTGGAAGCAGCCCTTGGCCGCTTGCGCGATGCATTCCCCGAAGCCCAGCAGGCCAGTGACCTCGCTCTGGCCGAAGTCATCCTCGCTCAGTGAGGACATCTCGGGCCCCGTGGCTGGGCGTTGCGCTCACGCTTGTCATGGCGTTCGCCAACTTTTGCCAGGCCGAGCTACGCCTGACGCTGGATGACGCCGAGCTGCAACCGGCCGAACGCGCCGCCAGTCAGCAATTGCTGGACGAGGCGCTGGCCGCGCTGCCGCCGCGAATGCACGAGCGTCTTGACCGAGACGTCCGCGTCCGCTGGCATGACGGGCTGACCCATGATGTCTACGGCAGCGCTGGCGGCAATCTGCTGTTACTTAACCGGCGCCTGCTGCCGGCACTCACCGATGGCAGCGCAGCCGCCCAACGCACCGAGCGACCGCACGGCACGGTGCGCCAGGAAATGCTGGCGACGCTCATTCACGAAGTCGCTCATCTCTATGATCGCGCCCGCCTCTGGTCACCGGAAAACCATCGACAGCAGGCCTTCTGTGGCCAGCGCGCCAGCAGTCTCGGCCTGGTCGGATTGCCGGACAGCTGCCGCGGGCAGACCGAGCGCCGCTTCACCCTTAGCGACGACCCGCGCCTGCTCGACCTAGCCGGCTGGCCACAGCGCATTGGTCAGCGCGGCGCGCGCGAACAGGAAAACGCCCAGCAAGCACGCAGCCCTGATGCCTACGAGCTGAGCAGCCCGCTGGAATTCGTTGCGGTGAATCTCGAGTACTTTCTGCTGGACCCCAGCTACGCCTGCCGTCGTCCATTGCTGCATCGTTACTTCCGCCAGCATTTCGGCTGGCAGCCCGTCAGTACCGAGGCTTGCAAGGGCGCCCTGCCGATCCTCAATGCCGGACACGACTTTGCGCGCACCCCGCTGATCGAGCTCGACCCCGAGCGGGTCTATGAGGTCGACTATCTGTTTGCCGAAGCCAATGACGCCTGGGTCAGCCGCTGGGGCCACAGCATGCTGCGCCTGGTGATCTGTGCACCCGGGCGCCCACGCGGGCCGGATTGCCGGCTGGATCTGGATCATCACCTGGTGCTGTCTTTCCGCGCCTTCGTCGGCGATGTGCAGCTGTCGAGCTGGGACGGCCTCACTGGCGTCTACCCTTCTCGCCTGTTCGTCCTGCCGCTGGGCCAGGTGATTGATGAATACACAAAGGTCGAACTGCGCAGCCTCGCCTCCATTCCGCTGAAATTGCGGCGCGAGGAGATCGAAGACCTGGTGATCCGCAGCGCCGAAATGCACTGGAGCTACGACGGCGACTACTACTTCCTGTCGAACAACTGTGCAGTGGAAACCCTCAAGCTGCTACGTAGCGGCACAGCCCGCCCCGAGCTGACCGCATTGGACAGCATCCTGCCCAGCGGCCTTTTGGAAATCCTGATCAGCCGTGATCTGGCGGACACCCGCGTACTCGACGACCCGCGCGAGGCATTGCGCCTGGGTTATCGCTTCGACTCCTACCGCGACCGGTATCAGGCCATGTTCGCCGTGCTTCGTGAACGCTTGGGCCTGCCGCAAACGGACGTGGAAGCCTGGCTGGAACTAAGCGCCGAAGCGCGCCGTCCCTGGATCGAGCAAGCCGATCTGCGCGCCAGTGCGGCCTTGCTGCTGGTGGAACAGGCAGCGCTGCGCCGGCACCTGTTGTTGGCTCAGGAAGAGCTGAAGAATCGCTATCTGAGCGGCCGGCAACAGGCCGACCAGACCCTGGCCAAGGCGGACGAAACCCTGCAGGGCATTCTTGCCAACAGCGGTTATCTGAGCCAGCCGGCGCAATTGCTCGACGGCAACGGCTACGGGCTGCCGCAGGCCAGCGAATGGCAACGCCTGGAATCGGAAAGCAGCCAGCGCCAGGCCCGCCTGAACCAGCTCACCGATGCGCTGAACACCGAGGTGCGCCGGTTGCTGGGCAAGGAGCGGCGGCTGGAGCTGGAGGGCATCGAAGCCAATCTGGCGCAGATCGGTGGCCATCTGCGTAAATTGCACAAGGCGGGCGGCGGGCTGCAGCTGCCCTGAGAAGCGCCCGCCACGCAGGCCGATAGCCACGCAGCCCAGTCACGGCAGAGGCCACTTCTACCGCAGCGCGGCCAGCGATCCGGCACGAGGGCGTGCCGCCGCGTGAACAGACCTGCCTGCCGTCCCAGCACTTTTCTCCAGGCAAAAAAAACCTCGGACTTCGTTGGGGGAGGGGGAAGTCCGAGGTTTAAGTCCGGTGCGCCAATGACGCAACCAGAGATCTGCCAACACTTAACACAACAAGGAGCATCGAAAGGCTTTTACACCCTTCGCAGCCTATGACCGGCCTTTCGATCCATGAGTTCAATGCGAGACGAAAATTATTTCTGGTCACGGAGCGCAGCCGCTCTAGAACGCGGCGATCCAAGTCGGAATATTTTCTGCCGATCTTCTTCTGCCTCGATTCCGCAGCTGATGCAGCAGCGCCCGCGGAAACAACCTCCAGCGGCACTCGCTCCTGCATGCTCTTAGTGCGCTTCGTCCCAGTTATTGCCGACCCCAGCTTCGACCAGCAGCGGCACGTCCAGCTGAGCGGCTGCGCTCATCAACGGCAGAATCTGCGCACGTACCTGCTCGACCAGATCTTCCCGGACTTCGACTACCAGCTCATCGTGTACCTGAAGGATGACGCGCGCATCCAGTCCACTGTCCTGCAGCCAGTTGTCCACGGCGATCATGGCGCGCTTGATGATGTCTGCTGCAGTGCCCTGCATCGGTGCGTTGATCGCGGTGCGCTCGGCGCCCTTGCGCATGGCGCCGTTCTTCGAATTGATCTCCGGCAGGTACAGCCGCCGGCCGAACAGCGTTTCCACGAAACCCTGCTCCGCCGCCTGGGCGCGGGTGCGCTCCATGTAGGCGAGCACGCCGGGGTAACGCGCAAAGTAACGGTCAATGTAAGCCTGCGCCTCGCCGCGCCCGACGTCGATCTGCTTGGCCAGGCCGAAGGCGCTCATGCCGTAGATGAGGCCGAAGTTGATCGCCTTGGCGCTACGGCGTTGATCGTTGCTGACCTGATCCAGCTCGACGCCGAACACTTCCGCAGCAGTGGCGCGGTGCACGTCCAGGTCGTTCTGGAAGGCGTGTAGCAAGCCGGCGTCCTGCGCCAGGTGCGCCATGATGCGCAGCTCGATTTGCGAATAGTCAGCCGCCAGCAGCTTGTAGCCCGGTGCGGCAACAAAGGCCTGACGAATACGTCGGCCCTCGGCGGTGCGGATCGGGATGTTCTGCAGGTTCGGATCGCTCGAAGACAGTCGCCCGGTTGCGGTCACGGCCTGGTGATAGCTGGTGTGGATGCGGCCGGTGCGAGGGTTTATCTGCAGCGGCAGCTTGTCGGTGTAGGTGCCCTTGAGCTTGCTCAGGGAGCGGTGCTGCATGATGACCTTGGGCAGCGGGTAGTCACGATCGGCCAGCTCGGCCAGCACGCTTTCGGCGGTAGACGGCTGACCGCCAGCCGTCTTTGACAGCACCGGGCAGCCGAGCTTGTCATACAGGATCGCGCAGAGCTGCTTGGGCGAGCCGAGGTTGAACTCTTCACCAGCGATGCCATAGGCCTCGCGCTCCAACTCGACCAGCTTGTTGCCCAACTCGACGCTCTGCAGGCCGAGCAGGTTGGCATCGACCAGTGCGCCGTTGCGCTCGATACGCGCCAACACCGGAACCAGCGGCATTTCGATTTCGTTGAGCACCTTGAGCAGCGAAGGCGTGGCTTCGAGCTTGCCCATCAGGGTCTGGTGCAGGCGCAGGGTAACGTCGGCATCTTCGGCGGCATAAGGTCCGGCCTGCTCGACGGCGATCTGATCGAAGGTCAGCTGCTTGGCACCCTTGCCGGCGATGTCCTCGAAACGGATGGTGCCGCGGCCGAGGTATTTCAGCGCGAGGCTGTCCATGTCGTGGCGGGTGGCGGTGGCGTCGAGCACGTAGGATTCGAGCATGGTGTCGAAGGTCATGCCGTGCATCTCGATGCCGTAGTGCATCAGCACGTTCATGTCGTATTTGCCGTGCTGGCAGATCTTGCGCGTGTTCGGGTCTTCCAGCAGCGGTTTGAGCGCGGCCAGTACGGCATTCATGTCCAGCTGCTGCGGAACGCCCATGTAGCTGTGGCCGAGTGGCACATAGGCGGCCTGGCCAGCCTCGATGGCAAAGGAGACGCCGACCAGCTGCGCCTTCTGCGCGTCGATACTGGTGGTTTCGGTGTCGAAAGCAAAGCAGTCTGCAGCCTTCAGACGCTCGAGCCAGGCGTCGAACTCGGCCTGTTCGAAGATCGTGCTGTATTCGGCTTCGGCCTGGATCGAGCAGCCCTCGGGCTGCACTTCGCAGTTCTCGCCAGCCGCCTTGGCTTCACGCAGCAGATCGTCCAGCCAGTTCTTGAACTCCAGCTCGCGGTACAACGCGATCAAGGCTTCGCGGTGCGGCTCGCCGGGCATCAGGTCGCCGACCTCTACATCCAGCGGGACGTCGATCTTGATGGTCGCCAGCTCGTAGGACATGAACGCCGCGTCGCGATGTTCCTCGAGCTTGGCGGCCAGTGACTTAGCGCCGCGGATCGGCAGGTCGCAGACCTTGTCGAGGTTCTCGTAGAGGCCCTTGATGCCCCCTTCGATGCCGTTGAGCAGGCCGCACGCGGTCTTCTCGCCGACGCCAGGCACGCCCGGGATGTTGTCGACCTTGTCGCCCATCAGCGCAAGGAAATCGATGATCAGCTCCGGGCCGACGCCAAACTTGGTCCTCACGCCTTCGATGTCATACACGCTGCCGGTCATGGTGTTGACCAAGGTGACGTGCGGGCAGACCAACTGGGCCATGTCCTTGTCGCCCGTGGAGATGATCACGTCGCGCCCCAGCGCCGCGCATTGCCGCGCCAGGGTGCCGATTACGTCGTCGGCTTCGACCCCGTCGACGCACAGCAGCGGCATGCCCAACGCGCGAACACTGGCATGCAGCGGTTCGACCTGGCCACGCAGGTCATCGGGCATTGGCGGGCGATGGGATTTGTAGTCAGCGAACAGGGTGTCGCGGAAGGTCGGCCCCTTGGCATCGAAAACCACCGCGAAGGGGCTGTCCGGATATTGCCGACGCAACGACAGCAGCATGTTCAGCACGCCCTTCACCGCGCCGGTGGGCTTGCCGGTAGATGTGGTCAGCGGCGGCAGGGCGTGGAAGGCGCGGTAGAGGTAGGACGAACCGTCCACCAGAACGAGAGGCGCTTGGCTCATGAGCAGGATCAACCTTTTCGACGGGTCCGAGGCTAGAATGCGGGGGACCACTTGACGACAAAGGGACAAGGTTATCATGCGCACATTCAAACCTTTGCTGCTGGCCGGGCTGTTGGCACTCGTGCCGCTGAGCGGTTTCGCCCAGGAATCGGTCAATGGCGAGCCTGATGTCACGATTCGCCAGGAAGGTGATCGCACGGTTGAGGAATACCGTGTCAATGGCTTTCTCTACGCGGTGAAGATCACGCCCAAGACCGGCAAGCCGTATTTCCTGGTCCGCGCCGATGGCGACAGCAATTTCATCCGCGCCGATCGCCCGGACATGCTGATCCCGGCCTGGGAAATCTTCAGCTGGTAACCTGGCGACACACCTAACGGAAGGCAGCCCATGTCGGTTTTTACGCCCCTGCAACGCGAAGAGCTCGAAGTCTTCCTGGCGCCTTACGGGCTTGGCCGCCTGCGCGACTTCGAGGGCATCGCCGCTGGCAGCGAGAACAGCAACTTCTTCGTCAGCCTTGAGCAGGGCGAATATGTGCTGACCCTGATCGAGCGCGGCCCGAGCCAGGATTTACCCTTCTTCATCGAGCTGCTCGACGTGCTGCACCGCGCCGGCCTGCCAGTGCCCTACGCCCTGCGGACCGACCGCGGCGAAGCCCTGCGCACCTTGGCAGAAAAGCCGGCCTTGCTGCAGCCGCGACTGGCCGGCAAGCATGTCGCAGCGCCCAACGTTCACCAGTGCGCTGAGGTCGGCCGACTGCTGGCGCGGCTGCATCTGGCAACCCGCGAGCACATCATCGAACGGCGCAGCGATCGCGGCCTGGACTGGATGCAGGACGAAGGCCCGGCACTGGCGCTGTCGCTAGACGACGCTCAGTTACCGCTGCTGCGTGACGGCCTGACCGAGATTGCCGAGCTCAAGCCCAAGATTGTCGCCCTGCCGCGCGCTAACCTGCATGCCGATCTGTTCCGCGACAACCTGCTGTTCGAAGGCAGCCACCTGACCGGCGTGATCGACTTCTACAACGCCTGTTCCGGGCCGATGCTCTACGACATTGCAATCACCGTAAACGACTGGTGCTCGCACCCCAACGGCGAGATCGATGAGACGCGCAGCCAGGCATTATTGGCCGCCTACTCCGCCCTGCGCCGTTTCACGCCGGCTGAAGCCGAGCTATGGAAGCCCATGCTGCGCGTCGCCTGCGTGCGTTTCTGGCTGTCGCGCTTGATCGCGGCGCAGAAGTTCGCTGGCCAACCGGTGTTGATCAAGGACCCCGACGAGTTCCGTCGTATGCTCAGCGCCCGTCAGGACTGCCACAGCGCGCTGCCGTTTGCCTTTTGAAACCCGCCTCAACCGGGACTCGCGTCGCGCCCCTCAGGAAAACCATTCGTTCCGCGTGCAATCAAACCGCCATGCGCGCTGTCAGAAAGGGGAGCCTTTGCGCCCATTCGCGGCTCTGTCCGGCGGCGCAATACCCGCTCGATTGCCCCTATTTACACGCTGTGGCCCATGGCCGCGGCGCTCAACATCCTGATGTGCCTGTCCGTCCCGGCCAGGCCGCATTGTTTTCAGGGAAAACACGCATGACCTCACGCTATGTAATCAATGCCTCGGTTACCCCAAAAGGTAGCCTGGAGACGCTGTCCCAACGGGAAGTCCAGCAACTGAGCAAAGCCGGTTGCGGCAGCACCTACACGCTGTTCCGCCAGTGCGCCCTGGCGATCCTCAACACCGGCGCGCGCATCGACAATGCCAAGACCATCCTCGAGGCCTACGATGACTTCGAAGTGCGCATTCACCAGCAGGATCGCGGCGTACGCCTGGAACTGCTCAACGCCCCGGCCGATGCCTTCGTCGACGGCGAAATGATCGCCAGCACCCGCGAAATGCTGTTCAGTGCGCTGCGTGACATCGTCTACACCGAAAGCGAACTGGGCAGCCCGCGCATCGACCTGAGCAGCTCCCAGGGCATCACCGACTATGTCTTCCACCTGCTGCGCAATGCACGCACCCTGCGCCCGGGCGTCGAGCCGAACATGGTGGTGTGCTGGGGTGGGCACTCGATCAGCACCGAGGAATACAAGTACAGCAAGCGCGTCGGCCATGAGTTGGGGCTGCGCAACCTGAACATCTGCACCGGCTGCGGCCCTGGCGTGATGAAGGGCCCGATGAAGGGCGCAACCATTGCCCATGCCAAGCAGCGCATCGGCGGCGGCCGTTACCTGGGCCTGACCGAGCCGGGAATCATTGCTGCCGAGGCACCGAACCCGATCGTCAACGAGCTGGTGATCATGCCGGATATCGAGAAGCGCCTGGAGGCGTTCGTCCGGGTCGGTCACGGCATCATCATCTTTCCCGGCGGCGTCGGTACGGCCGAAGAATTCCTCTACCTGCTGGGCATCCTGCTGCATCCGGACAACCGCGACGTGCCCTTCCCGGTCATCCTCACCGGTCCGGAAAGCGCGGCGCCCTATCTGGAGCAGATTCGCGAATTCGTCGGCGCCACGCTCGGCGAGAAAGCCCAGGGGCTTTACCAGATCATCATCGACAACCCGACCGAGGTGGCCCGACAGATGTCCGAGGGATTGAAGGCCGTCAAACAGTTCCGCCGCGAGCGCAACGATGCCTTCCACTTCAACTGGCTGCTGAAGATCGAGGAAGGCTTTCAGCACCCCTTCGATCCGACCCACGAGAACATGGCCAGCCTGCAACTGACCCGCGACGTGCCGCCCCATCTGCTGGCGGCGAACCTGCGCCGCGCCTTCTCCGGGATCGTCGCGGGCAACGTCAAGGACAAGGGCATTCGCCGCATCGAGCAGTTCGGCCGCTACGAAATACACGGCGATCCGACGATCATGAAGCCGCTGGATGCGCTGCTGCAGGCCTTCGTTGAACAGCACCGGATGAAACTGCCGGGTGGTCGGCCCTACGAGCCCTGCTATCGCGTGGTGACCTGAGAGTCGGAACGGGCCGAGGCGGCGACGTCGCCCGGCCCGATCATGCGGCGAACGAGGGAAGCGCCGCTGGCGAATCCATCCTGTAAAGCAGCCCAAGCAACGTCGGTTGGATTAGCCGAAGGCGTAAACCGACAATCCGAAGGCGCAATCCGCCGCCCCGCATGGGTAATCCGGCTTGTCTAGCCGCACTTGGAATTGCCGCAATTGAGGCACGTGGCGCAGCCGTCCATCTGCACCACCGCTTGGGTGCTGCACTTGCTGCACAGCTGCGCGCCGGCCGGAAAGCCCTCGCCCGGCTCAACCGTGGCGGCGCCCTGGCTGGCCTCGTAGGCGGCGCGTTTCTCGGCCAGGTACTTGAGCTGGGTTTCGTCCAGCGCGTGGCCTTCGAGCATGCCAATCGCGATCAGGTGGCGCTCCAGCACGCCGCCGATCTCAGCGACGATGGACGGCATGTAGATGCCGCCCTTCTTGAGATAGCCGCCGCGGGGATCGAACACTGCCTTGAGCTCTTCCACGAGGAAGGTGCAATCACCGCCTTTGCGGAACACTGCCGACATGATCCGGGTGAGCGCGACGATCCACTGGAAGTGGTCCATGTTCTTTGAATTGATAAATATCTCGAACGGCCGACGCTGCTCGTGCTGGGTACCGGCGTTGAGCACCACATCGTTAACGGTGACATAGAGCGCGTGTTCGAACAGCGGCGACTTGATCTTGTAAGTCATGCCGATCAGGGTTTCCGGACGCTGCAGGCTCTCGTCCATCTCCACGACCTGAACCGGCTTCGCGGCCTTGCTGTCGCTGCTGTTCGCCGCGGCGACGGGACGCTCGATGGTCTCGTCGACGACTTTGAAGCCCTTGATGCGCTGGGTGATCTTTACAGTCATTGTCCAATCTCTCCTGCCGGGCGGCAGACGCGGCCCGGCGCTTAATTCGGTGGCGGTCCGGCTCAGTACTTGCCGTAGTAGCCTTCTTTGAGCGCATCGAACAGGTTGGCGGCGGAATTGACCTCGCCATCGTATTCGACTTCCTCGTTGCCCTTGAGCTCGACCACGCTGCCGTCTTCGAGAACGAAGCGGTACAGGGTCTTTTCCAGATCGGCTTCCTTGACCAGCACGCCCTGGAACGCCGCCGGGTTGAAGCGGAAGGTGGTGCAGCCCTTGAGACCCTGGCGCCAGGCGTAACGGTAGATGTCCTTGAACGCCTCGAACGGGTAATCGGTGGGCACGTTGGCGGTCTTGGAGATCGACGAGTCGACCCATTTCTGCGCCGCGGCCTGGATGTCGACGTGCTGCGTCGGGGTGATGTCGTCGGCAGTGATGAAATACTCAGGCAGCTGCTGTGACGGGTCGGTAGAACCGGGCTGCGCCTTGGCATTGATCAGGGTGCGGTAGGCCAGCAGCTCGTAGCTGAACACCTCGATCTTTTCCTTGGCTTTGCGCCCGGCGCGGATCAGGTTGCGCGAGTAATGATGCGCGAAGCTCGGCTCGATACCGTTTGAAGCGTTGTTGGCCAGGCTCAGGCTGATAGTGCCGGTCGGCGCGATGGAGCTGTGGTGGGTGAAGCGCGCGCCTTGCTCTGCCAGCTGATCGATCAGTTCAGGGGCGTATTCCGCGATCTTCTGCATGTAGCGCGAATATTTCGCGTGCAGCACGCGGCCCGGTACCTGATCGCCGATCTGGTAGCCGTCCTTTTTCATTTCGGGGCGTTTGCGCAGCATTTCGGCGGTGACCTCGAACGTCTCCGTCAGCAGCGGCGCGGGGCCTTTTTCCTTGGACAGCTCCAGCGCCTGCTCCCAGCCGACCAGCGCCATCTCGCGGGCGACTTCTTCGGTGAACACGCAGGCTTCAGGGCTGCCGTACCGCAGCTTGAGCAGCGTCAGCGTCGAGCCGAGGCCGAGGAAGCCCATACCGTGGCGGCGCTTGCTTTCGATCTCGTGGCGCTGCTGTACGAGCGGCAGGCCGTTGATCTCGACGACGTTGTCGAGCATGCGGGTGAACAGGCGCACCACTTCGCGGTACTTGTCCCAGTCGAATCGTGCGTCGACGCCGAACGGATCGACCACAAAGCTGGTCAGGTTGATCGAGCCCAACAGGCAGGAGCCATAGGGTGGCAGCGGCTGCTCGCCGCACGGGTTGGTGGCGCGGATCGCTTCGCACCACCAGTTGTTGTTCAACTGGTTGACCCGATCGATGAGGATGAAGCCCGGCTCCGCGTAGTCATACGTGGAGACCATGATCATGTCCCACAGATGCCGCGCCTTGACCCGACCGTAGATCTTGCACGCCACCAAGCCGTCTTCGCGAACAATGTAGCCGTCATGAGTCGGCCATTCGCGCCAGACCACCTGTTCCGAATCGTCCAGATCCAGCTCGGCCTTTTCCTTGAGATGCAGCGGGAAGATCAGTGGCCAGTCGGCGTCGTTCTCCACCGCCTGCATGAACTCGTCGGTGATCAGCAGGCTCAGATTGAACTGGCGCAACCGACCATCTTCGCGTTTGGCACGAATGAACTCGCGCACATCGGGATGACCGACGTCGAAGGTGCCCATCTGCGCGCCGCGGCGTCCACCGGCGGAGCTGACCGTGAAGCACATCTTGTCGAAGATATCCATGAACGACAGCGGCCCGCTGGTGTGCGCGCCAGCGCCCGAGACGAACGAGCCACGTGGGCGCAGGGTGCTGAATTCGTAGCCGATGCCGCAGCCGGCTTTCAGCGTCAGGCCAGCCTCATGCACTTTGCCGAGGATGTCGTCCATCGAATCGCTGATGCTGCCCGAGACGGTGCAGTTGATGGTCGAGGTGGCAGGCTTGTAGTCCTGCGCGCCGGCGTTGGAGATGATCCGCCCGGCCGGGATTGCGCCATTGCGCAATGCCCATAGAAAGCGTTCATACCAGCGCTCGCGCTGCTTCACCGGCTCGACGTCGGCCAGAGCTCGCGCGACCCGCTGCCAGGTCGCATCGACGCTGTCATCGATGGGCGCGCCGTCCTTGTTCGTCAGGCGGTATTTCTGCGCCCAGATGTCCTCGGAGGCCGCCTGCAAGGCGATGCTCGAAGTGGTATTGCTCGCTGCCACGATGGGGCCATCCGTCTTCGCCATGCGCTGCGCATCCTCGTGTCGATGGATAAAAAAATAAGCGCGAAGCTTAAGCCAGGTGACGACAAAGCACACCTGATTCGAGTCAAGCCACTCGACGGATAACCACTTTGCGGATCGACGGCGGGCGCGGATCGGCTGAAGTCATCAACGGTAGAACCACGCCATAGCTTTTGGGATCAGCCTGCTAGAGCGACTCCAGGCACGCTGCGAGCGAGGTGCCAAGGTTTTCGATCAACTGCTCATAGCCGGTAGCGGTGGCCTCGATGCCATGGCCCATGGCGTCCAGTTCGGCCACGCTCACCGGCAGGCCTCGAACCAGACTGTCGGCCAGCCGTGGACGAGCCGGTGGTTCATGGAACACGCAGCTGGGGCCGGCCTGCTCCAGGCGCTGACGCATTTCTGCGACGTGACGCGCACCGGGTTGGGCCTCGCCCCCTGCGCTGAAGACGCCCGTATGCTGGAGGCCATACGCCGCTTCGAAATAATCATAAGCTTCATGAAAGACGAAGAAGGGCCTGCTGCGCGTATCGCTCAGGCGCGCTTGCAGGCGCTGATCAAGCGCGTCCAGACGCTGGCTGAACGCCTCGAGATTGGCCTGGTAGCGCCGTGCATTGGAAGGATCCAGCGCGGCCAGATCCGCGGCAATTCGTGACGCGATGACCTGCGCGTTAGCCGGCAGCAGCCAGAGGTGCGCATCGAGACTGCCTGATCGGTGCGCATGGTCGTGCTCGTCAGCTGCGGAAGCATGCCCGCCGTGGGCTTGCTGAGCATGCGGGTCGTGCGACTCGTCCGCATGGTCGTCGTGTTCCGCATGGCTGTCTTCGTCGTGGTGGGCATCGACATGAGCCTCGCCGAAATGGCGCAGCGTCAGCCCCGGCAGGGACTGCACCGCCACGCTCGGTCCCTTGCGGGCGTTTAGCACCGGTTCGAGAAAAGCCTCCATATCCGGGCCGACCCAGTAGAGCAACGCCGCGCTGCGGATCTGCCGTACGTCGGATGGCCGCAGCGCGTAGTGGTGAGCCGAGGCGCCGGCGGGGAGCAGCACTTGCGGCTCGCCGACGCCATCCTGAACGGCCGCTGCAATCAGCTGCAGCGGTTTAATACTGGTCAGCACCGCAACCTCGGCACGGGCCGCTGTGCTGCCAAGAAGAACCAGGACCACAAGTAATGGCAACGAAAAAAGACGAAACACAGGCAACACTCGCTTGGACTGAATGGGTAACATAATAACGTCTCTCCCTCACATCGTCTCTGCCCATGTCCAAGACACCGCTGGCCTACACCGCCCACAACCATGATCACTGCGTCAGCAGCGCGCTGGCCGAAGCCGACACGCTCTGTGAGCGCTCCGGTGTGCGCCTGACTGCCCTGCGTAAACGCGTACTGGAGCTGGTTTGGCAGAGTCATAAGCCGCTGGGTGCCTATGACATCCTCGCCGAGCTGACCGCTCAGGATGGCCGCCGGGCGGCGCCGCCGACAGTCTATCGGGCGCTGGATTTCCTTCTGGAAAACGGCCTCGTTCACCGTATCGCCTCGCTCAATGCATTCATTGGCTGCAACCATCCGGAACATCCACATCAGGGTCAGTTCCTGATTTGTCGTAACTGCCACACAGCCATCGAGCTGGAACAGCCGCTCATCAGCGAGGCCATCGAACAGGCGGCGCAAGGCGTGGATTTCCAGGTCGAGGGCCAGACGGTGGAAGTTGTCGGTCTTTGCGCGCCTTGCCGGAGCACCGCATGAGCGAGGCATTGATCCGCCTGGAGGATATCCACGTGCGCTTCGCCAGGCAGGCGGTGCTTGAAGGCGCCGAATTGCGCGTGCACCGCGGCGAGATCGTTACACTGATCGGCCCCAACGGCGCCGGCAAGACGACCCTGGTGCGCGCCGTACTCGGCTTGCTGAAGCCCGACAGTGGCACCGTCTGGCGCAAGCCGAAGCTGCGTGTCGGCTACATGCCGCAGAAACTTCACGTCGACCCGACCCTGCCGCTCTCAGTGTTGCGCTTTCTGCGCCTGGTACCTGGCGTGGAACGCGCCGCTGCGCTGGCGGCGCTGAACGAGGTGGGCGCCGAGCACGTCATCGACAGCCCGCTGCAATCGGTTTCCGGCGGCGAAATGCAACGGGTACTGCTGGCCCGCGCGCTGCTGCGCGAGCCGGAGCTGCTGGTGCTCGACGAGCCGGTACAGGGTGTGGATGTGGCTGGCCAGGCCGAGCTCTACCGGCTGATCGGCCAATTGCGCGAGCGCTATGGCTGCGGCGTGCTGATGGTGTCCCATGACCTGCATCTGGTAATGAGCGCGACCGACCAGGTGGTCTGCCTGAATCGCCACGTCTGCTGCTCCGGCCACCCGGAGCAGGTCAGCGCTGACCCGGCGTTCGTCGAACTGTTCGGCCAGGATGCCCGCAGCCTGGCGGTCTATCACCATCAGCACGATCACAGCCACGACCTGCACGGCAGCGTGGTCACCGGCAAACCTCACGTCCACGGCCCGAATTGCAAGCACTGATCGATATGCCCGATTTTCTACTTAACGCGCTGCTCGCCGGCCTCGCGCTGGCGCTGGCGGCCGGCCCGCTCGGCTCCTTCGTGGTCTGGCGGCGCATGGCCTATTTCGGCGACACCCTCGCGCATTCCGCGCTCCTCGGCGTGGCGCTGGGGTTGCTGCTGGAGGTCAACCTGACGCTGGCGGTGATCGTCTGCTGCGTGCTGCTGGCCGTGTTGCTGGTGACCCTGCAACAGCGCCAACCCCTGGCTTCGGACACCCTGCTCGGCATCCTCGCGCACAGCGCGCTGTCGCTCGGATTGGTCTCGCTGAGCTTCATGCAGGACGTGCGCATTGACCTCATGGGCTACCTGTTCGGCGACCTGCTGGCAGTGGGCCCGACCGACCTGGCCTGGATCGTGGGCGGCAGCGCGCTGGTGCTGCTGGCGCTGATCCCGCTGTGGCGGCCATTGCTGGCGGTGACCGTGCATGAGGAACTGGCGAAGGTGGAAGGGCTGCCAGTCGCAGCCATCCGCCTGGCGCTCATGCTGCTGATCGCCATGGTGATCGCCGTGGCGATGAAGATTGTCGGCGTCCTGCTGATCACGTCACTGCTGATCATCCCGGCCGCCGCGGCCCAGCGCCACGCCCGCACGCCGGAACAGATGGCCCTGGGCGCCAGCCTGCTGGGCCTGCTGGCGGTGTGCATGGGCCTGTCGCTGTCGTGGTTCAAGGACACGCCGGCTGGCCCATCGATTGTGGTCTCGGCGGCCGCGCTGTTTCTGCTGAGCTTTGCCTGGCGGCGCAGGGCCTGAACTCATGACAGCATTGAAGTACCTGCGCGGTTACCCCGAATCGTTGCAACAGCAGATTCGCCAGCTGATCGACGAGCAAAGGCTGGGCGACTACCTCGAACGCCGCTATCCGCAACGCCATCAGGTGCAGAGCGACAAGGCGCTGTATAGCTATGTGCAGCAGCTACGCCAGCAGCACCTGAAAAGCGCGCCGAGCATCGACAAGGTGCTCTACGACAGTCGCCTCGATCTCACCCACCGCGCGCTGGGCCTGCACACCGCGGTGTCGCGCGTGCAAGGCGGCAAGCTCAAAGCGAAGAAGGAGATTCGTGTCGCCGCGCTGTTCAAGGAAGCGGCGCCGGAATTTCTGCAGATGATCGTCGTGCATGAACTGGCGCACCTGCGCGAAAGCGACCACAACCGCGCCTTCTACAAGCTCTGCGAACACATGATGCCCGGCTATGCGCAGGCCGAATTCGACCTGCGCTGCTATCTACATTGGCGCGAACTGCCCGGTGCCTGACGGCACACTAAAGACTGGCACCGCCGGCACTGCAGACGGCTAGGCATACTAAGGTAGAGCTCCCGAAGGCAAAGCCACAGCGCACGCCTTTCTGCTCAAGTGGGAGACGCGACCCACGACGAATACCGCATAAGCGAAGTCGCCCAGAGGCGGGCCACCCACCAAAAGCGATTCGTGAACACGAATCCCGTGGTGGCCCACCCACTACGGCGCTTACGCCGGCACCTGCTCCGCCGAAGCTGAGCGCGCCCAGACGCGGTGTTGCGCCAGGGCCTGGGCGAACGCGGTGAACACCCGATCCACATCAGCATCATCGCCGCTTACCAAACCGGCATCCTCCGGCAGGTTCAGTGCGGTCAACAGCTGCCGTGCATCGCCCAGCACCGCGATCGGCTTGAGGTGCTTGTAGGCTTCGAGCAGGTAATGCTTGGCCACGCCGTTCTTGGCCATCATCTGCACGCTCTGCGCGCCACCGGGCACGAACACCGCGTCGAAGGCGATCGAAGGCATGCCGTCCATCGCGGCATCCGGCGTGAGCATGGTGCTGTCGGCCGTTTTAACTGGAGCCGGTGACGGGCCGATCAGTTTGGCGATTGCGCCCTCCGCCGTGAGCTTCTTCTTGAACGCCTCGATGGCCTTGCCGTCCACGCCGTTGGCGATGAGGATCGCCACCTTGCGCGACTTGATGTTGCCCGACAGATGATTCATCAGGCTCAGCGCCGGTGAGCTGGCCGGGTTGGGCTGTTTGATGCTCACGGTCGGTGCCGTCGGCGGCGTTACGCCAATGTTCTCAGCCACACGGCGCGCCAGTTCCAGATCGATATTGGCAAGAATCTCATTGACTTGACGCTCACGGATGAACACCCGCTCTACCTTGCCCAACTCGAAGCTGTAGGCGCCGATGATGTGCTCTTTCTCCGGCGCGCTCATGCTGTTCCAGAACAACGTGGCCTGAGAGAAGTGATCACCGAACGACGCGCTGCGCTGACGAACCTTGTGCCCTTCCATGCGCTCCGGGTAGCTCTCGAAGCCGCCACCGCTGGCCGCAGGTGGGGTTTCCTTCGGCCAGCCGCTGTCGATGGAGTTGGGCTCGTAGTTGGCGCGGCCCCGGTTGACCGTCTGGCGATGAAAGGCATCGCGCTGGTTGTTGTGCACTGGCGCAATGGAACGATTGATAGGAATCTCATGGAAGTTCGGCCCACCCAAACGCAGCAACTGGGTGTCTGTGTAGGAAAACAGCCGGCCCTGCAGCAGCGGATCGTTGGTGAAGTCGACGCCGGGCACGATATGGCCGATGTGGAACGCAGCCTGCTCGGTCTCGGCAAAGAAGTTGTCCGGGTTGCGGTTGAGCGTCATCTTGCCGAGCTTCTGCACCGGCACCAACTCTTCGGGGATGATCTTGGTCGGGTCGAGCAGGTCGAAATCGAACTTGTGCTCGTCGGCCTCTTCAACCACTTGCACGCCCAGCTCCCACTCGAAGTAGTCGCCCATCTCGATGGACTCCCACATGTCGCGACGGTTGAAGTCCGGGTCCTTGCCAGCCAGCTTCAGCGTTTCGTCCCAAACCAGCGAGAAGGCACCGGCTACCGGCTTCCAATGAAATTTGACGAAACGGCTTACGCCCTCGGCGTTGATCAGGCGGAAGGTATGCACGCCAAACCCTTCCATGGCGCGCAGGCTGCGCGGAATGGCGCGGTCGGACATGGTCCAGAGCACCATATGCGCCGACTCCGGCGTCAGCGAGACGAAATCCCAGAAGTTGTCGTGGGCCGACTGGCCTTGCGGGATCTCGTTGTGCGGCTCGGGTTTGACCGCATGCACGAAGTCGGGAAACTTGATCGCGTCCTGGATGAAGAACACCGGCATGTTGTTGCCGACCAGGTCGAAAATGCCTTCGTCGGTGTAGAACTTGGTGGCGAAACCGCGGACATCACGCACGGTGTCTGCCGAGCCGCGCGAGCCCTGAACGGTGGAAAAGCGCACGAAGACGGGCGTCTCCTTGCCTTTGCCAGCGAGGAACGAGGCCTTGGTCAGCGCGCTGTGGTCGTCATAGCTGACGAACACGCCATGCGCAGCGGAGCCGCGCGCATGAACGATGCGCTCGGGGATGCGCTCGTGGTCGAAGTGGGTCAGCTTCTCGCGCATGATGAAATCTTCGAGCAGCGACGGGCCGCGCTCGCCCGCCTTCAGGGTGTTCTGGTTATCGGCGATCTTCACGCCCTGGTTGGTGCTCAACGCTTCGCCGGTAGCGTCGGAGCGGAAGGTTTCGAGTTGGTCGAGCTTGGCGTTGTGGTTCGCGCGATCGACGGTATGTGTACCGGCCAGTTCACTGTGCTTTGGATCTTTTTTGTCCGTCATCTTGGGCCTCGGTTGAGCATGGGTGCGCTAAACCGCGAAGGGACCGGGCCTCATCTGGGGGCCGATGCTTGATCATTTCACGGCGTACCGGTAAGTGACCCAACAAAGCCGCTCAAGGTTGCGCGCTGCAACGATTTACACAGCCTATGGATGCAATGGCTTGCCTCAATAACCGCCGTTCGCTACGCCCGCCCGCCGCAAACGCGTAGAATGCACGCCTTTCGCCATCATCCAAGGCACATACGACCGCACCCACAAGGTTCGCCCGTGATTGAATTTCAGCAAGTCCACAAAACCTATCGGGTTGCCGGCCGGGGCACTGCTCGTGAAGTGCCCGCACTCAAACCGACCGAACTGACCGTCGGTGCCGGCGAAGTGTTTGGCCTGATCGGTCATTCCGGTGCAGGCAAGAGCACCTTGCTGCGCCTGATCAACCGCCTGGAAGAACCCTCCGGCGGACGCATCCTGGTCAACGGTGAAGATGTCACCGCGCTCGACGCCAACGGCCTGCGCCGCTTCCGTCAGCGGGTCGGGATGATCTTCCAGCATTTCAACCTGCTGATGTCCAAGACCGTAGCCGACAACGTCGCCATGCCGCTGCGCCTCGCTGGCAATCATTCACGCAGCGAGATCGACAATCGTGTCGCGGCCCTGCTCGAACGCGTCGGGCTGAAAGACCAGGCGCGCAAATACCCGGCGCAGTTGTCCGGCGGGCAGAAACAGCGCGTCGGTATCGCCCGCGCGCTGGCGACCGAGCCGGACATCCTGCTCTGCGACGAAGCCACCAGCGCGCTCGATCCGCAGACCACCGCTTCGGTGCTGCAGTTGCTCGCCGAAATCAACCGCGAACTGAACCTGACCATCGTGCTGATCACCCACGAAATGGACGTGATCCGCCGCGTCTGCGATCGCGTCGCGGTAATGGATGCAGGAGCCATCGTCGAGCAGGGGCCGGTGACCGAAGTATTTCTGCATCCGAAGCACCCGACCACGCAACGCTTCGTCCTTGAAGACGAAGCGGTCGATGAAGGCGAGCAACATGAAGATTTCGCCCATGTGCCCGGCCGGATTCTGCGCCTGACCTTTCAGGGTGAAGCCACCTACAAACCACTGCTCGGGACCGTCGCACGGGAGACCGGTGTGGATTTCAGCATCCTCTCGGGCCGCATTGATCGTATCAAGGACACGCCCTATGGCCAGCTGACCCTGGCGCTGGTGGGTGGCGACATGGCCGCGGCCCTGGCCCAGCTGGATGCAGCGGACGTTCACGTGGAGGTACTGCGCTGATGGACGCCCTATTCGGCTCTTTGTTTACGAACGTCGACTGGTACGAGATCTGGCTGGCGACCCTGGACACCCTGCTGATGCTCGGCGGATCACTGCTATTCACCATCATTCTCGGCCTGCCGCTGGGCGTGCTGCTGTTCCTCACCGGCCCGCGCCAGCTGTTCGAGAACGCCCCGCTCTACGGCTTTCTGTCGTTCGTGGTGAACGTGCTGCGCTCGTTGCCGTTCATCATTCTGCTGATCGTGATGATTCCCTTCACGGTGCTGGTTACCGGCACGTCGCTGGGCGTGGCCGGGGCGATTCCGCCGCTGGTGGTGGGCGCCGCGCCGTTCTTCGCGCGCCTGGTGGAAACCGCCCTGCGTGAGGTCGACCGGGGCATCATCGAGGCCACACAGGCGATGGGCGCCACCACCCGGCAAATCATCTTCAACGCCCTGTTGCCGGAGGCTCGTCCAGGCATCATTTCCGCCGTCACCGTCACCGCGATCACCCTCGTTTCCTACACCGCCATGGCCGGTGTGGTCGGCGCGGGCGGGCTCGGCGACCTGGCCATCCGCTTCGGCTATCAACGTTTCCAGACCGATGTCATGGTCGTCACTGTGGTGCTGCTGCTAGTCCTGGTTCAGGTACTGCAGAGCCTCGGTGACAAGTTGGTAACGCATTTTTCGAGAAAGTAACTGCCTAACCGGCACCGATACAGGAACCCACAAGGAGCCCTCCATGAAAAAACTGCTTGCTGCATTCGCCGCTGTCGCGGCTTTCTCCGCCCAAGCCGCCGACGAACTGAACGTCGCCGCCACGGCTGTTCCACACGCGGAAATCCTCGAATTCGTCAAACCTCAGCTGGCCGAACAGGGCGTTGATCTGAAGGTGAAGGTCTTCACCGACTATGTGCAGCCGAACATCCAGGTGTCCGAGAAGCGCCTGGACGCTAACTTCTTCCAGCACCAGCCGTACCTGGATGAGTTCAACAAGGGCAAGGGCACCGAACTGGTCAGTGTTGCTGGCGTACACATCGAGCCATTCGGCGCTTACTCGAGCAAGCACAAGTCGCTCGACGAGCTGCCCAAAGGTGCGACCGTAGTCATCCCCAACGACGCCACCAATGGCGGCCGTGCGCTGCTGCTGTTGGAAAAGGCTGGTGTGATCAAGCTGAAGGACGGCGCTGGGATCACCGCCACGCCAAAGGACATCGCCGAAAACCCGAAGAACATCAAGATTCGTGAGCTGGAAGCCGCGACTCTGCCGCGCGTGCTGACCCAGGTCGACCTGGCGCTGATCAACACCAACTACGCCCTCGAAGCCAAGCTCAACCCCACCGAAGACGCCCTGTTCATCGAAGGCAACGACTCGCCGTACGTGAACATCCTGGTCGCCCGTCCGGACAACAAGGACAGCGCCGCCATGCAGAAGCTGATCGAAGCGCTGCACAGCGAAAAGGTGAAGCAGTTCATCAATGAGAAGTACAAGGGCGCCGTCGTACCGGCGTTCTAAGCGAAAGGCGCATTTGCTAGCGCCCATCGTCTGTCACAAGGCCCGCCTGGCATACGCCAGCGCGGGCCTTTTTTTGTTGCGCCGTAGGCAAGATCGGGCTGCACAGGTGAAACCCATCGCCTGCATCGCAGGCGCCTCTATTCCAACGCCAGCACCGCCGGCAATTGCTCCGCGAGTTTTTCGGTGCGCATCGGCGCGCGAATGAAACCGCGCAAACGGCCGTCGGGACCGATCAGGGCCAGGTTGCCGCCGTGGTCGACGGTGTAGTCTTCTTTCGTGGTATCACCCGGAATGAAGGGCACGCCCGCCGCATTGGCTAGCGTTTGTATGTCATCCAGCGAGCCGGTCAGACCGATGAAACCCGCACCGAAGTAATCCAGGTACTTCTTCAACTGCTCCGGCGTGTCGCGCTCGGGGTCGACACTGACCAGGATCGGCTGCATCCGCTGCCGTGCTTCTTCTGGCAACTGGCCGCGCAGCTGGCGCAATTCTGCGAGCGTCGCGGGGCAGATATCCGGGCAGAAGGTGTAACCGAAGAACAGTAGGTTCCAGCGCCCTTCCAACGCCTTCATCGAGACCTGTTCGCCGTCCTGATTGGTCAGCGTCAGGTTCGGCACATCGCGGCCCTCGGGCAGCATAACGATGCCGGCATCGAGCAGGTCGGCGGTGTCTAACTGCTGTTCGGCGTTTAGCACCTTGTAAACCGTCAGGCCAATGACCAGCGCGACCAGCGCTACGAGGATGAATACGGTTTTCTGGATGCGGGTCATGGGATTCCTGTTATGGCTGGCCGGGCCGGCGAAAGGTGCTCCGCACAACCCTAGATATTCAGCGGCAGATAATGATCAACCAGCAAGGCGATGAACAGTGCGAACAGATACCAGATGCTGAATTTGAAGGTTTTGATGGCGGCATGCGGGCGGCTGTCGCGATAGAGCACCACCGCCCAGAACAGGAAGCGCGCACCGAGCAGCACGGCCGCGGCCAGGTACAGCGGGCCACTCATGTGGATGGCAAAGGGCATGACGCTGACCGCCAGCAGCATCGCGGTGTAGAGCAGGATGTGCACCTTGGTGTAGTGCTCGCCATGGGTCACCGGCAGCATCGGCACGTTGACCTTGGCGTACTCGTCCTTGCGGTGGATCGCCAGCGCCCAGAAGTGCGGCGGGGTCCAGGCGAAGATAATCAAGACCAGCAACAGCGGCTCCGCAGGTACC
>NZ_AGSX01000121.1 GCF_000235745.1 Stutzerimonas stutzeri SDM-LAC
TTTCCACTTCGCTGAGGGTCTGCCACTGGCGGCCACCGAACGCTAAGCGGGTATCTTCACGGCCAACATTCGGTGCCGGTTGTTGCAGCTGCAGCTCGGTGAGGCGGTTGTCGGCGATCCAGCTGGCCAGGGTCAGCGCCTCCAGCCGCCCGGCGTTATTCACACTGCGGCCGGCTGCGGTCAGTACCACCGCCGCGACGATGGCGAAGATCGCCAGTGCCACCAGTACTTCAAGCAGGGTGAAGCCGCGTGATCGCGCCGGGCAGCGACTCATCGGCGTGTCTCCACAGGCTTGGCAAGCGGCATGCGAAAGCCATCGCTGGACACCGTCCAGCGGCCCCCGCCGGGGCGCTGATCAGACAGGGTCAGGGTGAACGGAGACAGCTCGCCACTGGAAAGAATCAGCAGCTGCGGCTGCACGCGAGGGGTACGCCGTCGCTCACGGTCTTCGTCATTGGACAGACCCGCCCGGTCATCCTCGCGTTTGACCGGGGCCACCAGCTCCAGCGGGGTGCCATCCAGCTCCAGCTCCAGGCGCATCCACTCAGGTGCCTGGTGCGCTTCACGATTGCCCGCATCGAGCCAGCGCGCATCGGCCTCGTCGTAATGCATGACCCGGTAACCGTCCCGATCAAACAGCAGGCCGTATTCTCGGCTATCGAGTACGGCTTCGTCGGCCATCAGGCTGATCAGGGTCGCCACGCGTTGCGCTTCGTCGCGAATCTCGCGCGATGAACTGGTGTTGCCGGTCGACAGCACGGCCAGCCCGACCAGGCTGCCAAGGATGACGATTACCACCAGCAGCTCGATCAGCGTAAAGCCACCGTCCCGGCGCGCCTGGGGCATCGATCAGAGGTCCCAGTTACCGATATCCGCGTTGAGGTCGGACCCGCCCTGCTTGCCATCGGCGCCATAGGAATACAAATCGAACTGGCCCTGGGTGCCCGGCGACAGGTACTGGTACTCGTTGCCCCAGGGGTCTTTCGGCACGCGCTTGAGGTAGCCGTCGCGGTTCCAGTTCTTCGGCTGCGGGTTGCCACCCGGCTTTTCCACCAGCGCATCCAGGCCCTGCTGAGTACTGGGGTAGGCGTAGTTGTCCAGCTTGTACATGTCGAGGGCGGCGCTGATCGCCTTGATGTCGCCCTTGGCCACGGTCACCTTGGCCTGGTCCGGGCGGTTCATCACTTGCGGCACCACGAGCGCGGCGAGGATCCCGAGGATCACCACCACCACCATGATTTCGATGAGGGTAAAGCCCCTCTGTTTGCGTTCGTTCAAGGTCATGCTTACTAGCCCACCAGTTGATTGAGAGAAAGAATCGGCAGCAGGATCGCCAGGACGATCACCAATACCACAGCCCCCATGAACACCAGCATGAAGGGCTCGAAAAGACCCACCATCAGGGAGATTTGCGCGGCCAGGTCGTTTTCCTGGTTGCGCGCGGTGCGGGCGAGCATCTGGTCGAGCTCGCCGGATTTCTCGCCGCTGGCGATCATGTGCAGCATCATCGGCGGGAACTCGCCGGTGGCATCCAGCGCACGGGTCAGGCTGCCGCCCTCGCGCACCCGCTGCGCCGCCTCGATGACCTTGTCACGAATGCGCAGGTTGGCGATTACCGCCGCGGCGATCCCCAGCGCATCCACCAGCGGCACACCGCTGCGCGTGAGGATTGCCAGCGTCGAGGCGAAACGCGCGGTGTTGGTCGCCCGCGCAAGCCGCCCCACCAGCGGAATCCGAAGGATGAAGGCATGCCATCGGCGCTTGATCTTCTCATCACGCAACGCCTGCCGCATGGCCAAGGCGGCGGCCACGATGCCGATAAGCATCAGCCAACCCCATTGCTGCACCACTTCACTCACCGCGATCAGCCCGGTGGTCAGGGCCGGCAGTTCTTGGCCTGTATTGACGAACACTTTCACCACATCCGGCACCACATAACCCAGCAGCAGTACCACGATGGCCAGCGACGCCACCAGTAGAATCACCGGATACAGCAGCGCCAGCTGGATCTTCTGCCGCGACTGCTGGCGCTGATCGGTGTAGTCGGCCAGTTGGTCGAGCACCAGCCCGAGATGGCCGGCGTGTTCACCGGCCGCAACGGTCGCGCGATACAGCTCGGGAAACGCCGACGGGTATTCACGCAGTGATCCCGCCAGGCTGTGGCCTTCCATCACCCGCGCGCGCACGGCCAACAGCATCGATTTGATCTTCTGCGACGTCGATTGCGCCGCGGCGGCACGCAGGGCCTCCTCGATGGGCAACGCGGCCTGTACCAGCGTGGCGAGCTGGCGGGTCACCAATGCCAGATCCCGTGCCGACAGCCCACGCCCGAAGGCGAAGCCGCTGCCACCGCTGTCTTCCTTGGCCTTGGCCTGCTTGACCTCCAGTGGCGACCACTGCTTCTCGCGCAGCAGCTGACGCGCCTGCCGCGGGCTGTCTGCCTCGATCAGGCCCTTCTGCTCGCGCCCTCGCGGGTCCAGCGCGATGTATTCGAACGCTGCCATCAGCGCGGGCCTGTGCCAGGGCAGTGAAAAGCTCGCGGTCGAGACCGCTCCCACAACGCCCTGTCACACCGCCGGCACAACGCCCCCGCTTCGAGCCCCAGGCCCGTGGGAGCGGTCTTGACCGCGAATCGCGCACTTGCGCTGAGCGATGCCTGCACCTCACTCCCAAACCGCCCGCACGCAGTCGTCGTGGCCGGTGCCCCAAGTCCAGCGCACCGCCGCGCTCCTGTGGGAGCGGTCTTGACCGCGAGTCGCGCACTTGCGCTGAGCGATGCCTGCACCTCACTCCCAAGGCGCCTGCGCGCATTCGTCATGGCCAGCGCCTCGAAGCCAGCGTTCCGTCGCATACCCGTGGGAGCGGTCTTGACCGCGAGCTCGTCGGTGAAACCAAGCAAACCCTTCACCGTTACTCCTCCCGCGTCACGCGCAATACTTCTTCAATGGTCGTCACGCCTTCACGCACCTTGCGCAGGCCGTCATCGCGGATGCTCGGCCCCAGCCGGCGCGCATGGCGAACCATGTCCTGCTCGGCGGCGCGGGTGTGGATCATGCTGCGCAGGGTGTCGTCGAACATCACCAATTCGTAAATACCGGTCCGCCCGCGATAACCCAGCTGGCGACAGACGTCGCAGCCCTCGGCGTGATACAGCGTGGGTGCCTCGCTCGGGTCGAGGCCGAACAGCGCGCATTCGGCTTCATCGGCGACATAGGCGCGCTTGCAGTCATTACACAGCACGCGGACAAGGCGTTGGGCCAGCACGCCGAGCAGCGACGATGAAATCAGGAAGGGCTCGACGCCCATGTCCACCAGGCGTGTTACCGCACCGATGGCGCTGTTGGTGTGCAGCGTCGATAGCACCAGGTGACCGGTGAGCGACGCCTGCACGGCCATGTCGGCGGTTTCCTGGTCACGGATCTCGCCGACCATCACCACGTCGGGGTCCTGACGCAGGATGGCACGTAGCCCACGGGCAAAGGTCATGTCGACCTTGGTATTGACCTGGGTCTGGCCGATGCCCTCGAGGTTGTATTCGATGGGGTCCTCTACGGTGAGGATGTTGCGTGTGCGGTCGTTGAGGGTGACCAGGCTGGCGTACAGCGTGGTGGTCTTGCCCGAACCGGTCGGGCCGGTGACGAGGATGATGCCGTGCGGTTTCTGCACCGCCTGCTCCATCACCCGGCGGTCGCGCTCGCTCATGCCCAGGTGACGTAGGGTCAGGCGCCCGGCCTGCTTGTCGAGCAGACGCAGCACCACCCGTTCGCCGTTGGCCGAAGGCAGGGTCGACACGCGTATATCGACTTCGCGCCCGCCGACCCGCAGAGAAATACGGCCGTCCTGAGGAATGCGCTTCTCAGCGATGTCGAGCCGCGCCATGACCTTGATCCGCGACACCAGCAGAGCTGCCAGTTCGCGTTTGGGCTGCACCACCTCGCGCAGGATGCCGTCGATACGGAAACGGATCACCAGGCGCTTCTCGAAGGTTTCGACATGGATATCCGAGGCGTTTTCCTTGATCGCCTCGCCGAGGATGGCGTTGATCAGGCGGATGATCGGCGCATCGTCTTCCTGTTCGAGCAGATCTTCGGTTTCCTGGATCTGGTCGGCCAGGCTGTGCAGATCCATCTCGTCGCCCAGGCCCTCGACCATCAGCATCGCTGCCGAAGAGTCGTGCTGGTAGGCCGCACTGAGCGCCTGCTCGAACTCGTCCTGCGCCAGCCACTGCATCGCCAAGGGGCCGCCAGCGACGCGCTGCGCCTCCTGCAGCGCAGTCAGCGGCGCGCCTTCGCGCGCGCACAAACGGAAACCCTCCGGGCGCTCCAGCAGGATCACGCCGTGGCGTCGGGCGAAGGCGAAAGGCAACCGCCGCTGGGCCGGCTCGTCCAGCAGCGTGGTTATCTCGTTCACGTCCAGTTCGGCCATCCTGAATTTTCCTGGGGCATTCAATCGAAGGAGGTCGCCTTGAAGCCAGCGCGACCAACCGCTTTGGACTACAAGGAATGCATGACATTGCAAACCTTCGGCAGTTTTTTCCGTATCGCTACGGGGCCGCCAGCAAACCGGCACCAAGGTCGAATATAGCCAAGGCTGCAGAGGAATACCGCGTCTATGGCCGGTCATTCATGATTGCGCCTCGCGTAATCCGCCATGGAACCTTAGACGAAGGTCGAACCCAATACTGACGCAGCCTACAAGGATACAAAGCAACCTAACGGTCACGTCACGAACGAAGCGATAGCTTCGCGTTCTGATTAAAACAGTTGTTTGATTTTTTCAGCCCTTGCAGAATGCCGCGCCGCACCAGGCTTCAAGCCGCGGTGCGAGGGCCGTAGCCGATCCACGCTCGACCGTCATTCCAGCGGCCGGGCGAAAAGTAACGCCAGTGGTGCGATTGTCCGGGTGGCCGGGCAGCCTGCTGGTTACGATCAAGCAGGAGAACAAGAACAATGCACATTGGTGTTCCTCTCGAAACCAGGCCCGGTGAAACGCGCGTTGCCGCGACACCGGAAACCATCAAGAAGTTGATCGGGCAAGGGCATCGGGTGACGGTGCAGAGCGGAGCTGGCGTACAGGCCAGTATTCCGGACAGTGCCTTCGAAGCGGCAGGCGCAACCATCGCCGATGCCGCTGCGGCGTTCGCAGCAGAGATCCTGCTGAAGGTGAACGCACCGAGCGAGACCGAACTGGCGCAGATCGCGCCCGGTACGGTTCTGGTCGGCATGCTCAATCCCTTCGACAACGACAACATCGCACGCATGGCCGAACGCGGCATCACCGCCTTCGCCCTGGAAGCCGCGCCGCGCACCTCGCGCGCGCAAAGCCTCGACGTGCTCTCCTCCCAGGCCAACATCGCCGGCTACAAGGCGGTGATGGTCGCTGCCAACCAGTACCCGCGCTTCATGCCGATGCTAATGACCGCCGCCGGTACGGTGAAAGCCGCACGGGTGCTGATCCTCGGTGCCGGTGTAGCCGGTCTGCAGGCCATTGCCACGGCCAAGCGCCTGGGCGCGGTCATCGAAGCCTCGGACGTACGTCCGGCGGTGAAGGAGCAGATCGAGTCGCTCGGCGCCAAGTTCGTCGACGTGCCCTGCGAGACCGATGAAGAACGCGAGTGCGCCGAAGGCGTCGGCGGCTATGCCCGGCCAATGCCGGCCAGTTGGATGGCGCGTCAGGCGCAGGCAGTACACGAACGCGCCAAGCAGGCCGACATCATCATCACCACTGCGCTGATTCCGGGCCGCAAGGCGCCGACATTGCTGCAGGAAGAAACCGTGCAGCAGATGAAGCCCGGCTCGGTGGTGATCGACCTCGCCGCCTCTCAGGGCGGTAACTGTCCATTGACCGAAGCCGATCAGGTGGTGGTCAAGCACGGCGTGACCCTGGTTGGCTACACCAACCTGGCGACCCTCGTGCCGGCGGATGCCTCGGCGCTATACGCCCGCAACCTGCTGGACTTCCTCAAGCTGGTGATCGATGGCGAAGCCAAGTTCCAGCTCAATCTCGAAGACGACATCGTCGCCGCGTGCCTGATGTGCCGTGACGGCCAGGTCGTGCGCACCAACGGTTAAGGGAGCCCGAACGAATGGACCTGATATCTGATGGCATCTACAACCTGATCATCTTCGTGCTGGCGATCTACGTCGGCTACCACGTGGTCTGGAACGTCACCCCGGCGCTGCACACCCCGCTGATGGCGGTCACCAACGCCATCTCGGCGATCGTCATCGTCGGCGCCATGCTCGCTGCCGCGCTGACTGTCACGCCGATGGGCAAGCTAATGGGCACCCTGGCCGTGACCCTGGCCGCGGTCAACGTGTTCGGTGGCTTCCTGGTCACCCGTCGCATGCTGGAAATGTTCAAGAAGAAGGAGCGCGCAGGCGCTAAGGCGGAGTCCAAGCCATGAGCATGAACCTGATCACCCTGCTCTATCTCATCGCTTCGGTGAGTTTCATTCAGGCCCTCAAAGGCCTGTCGCACCCCACCACCTCACGCCGAGGCAACCTGTTCGGCATGATCGGCATGGGCATCGCTGTGGTCACCACGGTGTTTCTGGTGTTCAAGCTCGGCTCACAGTTGGCTGAGAGCGCCAGCCCCTGGGGCGGCCTGGGCTTCATCATCCTTGGCCTGTTGATCGGCGGCAGCATCGGTACGCTGATGGCCAAGCGCGTCGAGATGACCAAGATGCCCGAGTTGGTCGCCTTCATGCACAGCATGATCGGCCTGGCCGCGGTGTTCATCGCCATCGCCGCCGTGCTCGAGCCGCAATCGCTGGGCATCGTCCAGGCCATCGGTTATCCGATCCCGGCCGGTAACCGCCTGGAGCTGTTCCTCGGTGCAGCCATCGGCGCCATCACCTTCTCCGGTTCGGTGATCGCCTTCGGCAAGCTGTCGGGCAAGTACAAGTTCCGCCTGTTTCAGGGCGCGCCGGTGGTGTTCGCCAACCAGCACAAGATCAACCTCGCCGTCGGCGTGGCAATTCTGGTGCTGGGCCTGATCTACACCTTCAGCGGCAACTTCACCGCGTTCATGATCCTGGTGGCGCTGGCTTTCGTGATCGGCGTGCTGATCATCATCCCCATCGGCGGCGCCGACATGCCGGTGGTTGTATCGATGCTCAACAGCTACTCGGGCTGGGCAGCGGCCGGTATCGGCTTCTCGCTGAACAACTCGATGCTGATCATCGCCGGTTCCCTGGTGGGTTCGAGCGGCGCGATCCTCTCGTACATCATGTGCAAGGCGATGAACCGTTCGTTCTTCAACGTCATCCTCGGCGGCTTCGGTGGCGACGCCGATGCAGGCCCAGCTGCGGGTAGCAAGGAACAGCGCCCGGTCAAATCCGGCTCCAGCGATGACGCTGCCTTCCTGCTGTCGAACGCCGACACCGTGATCATCGTCCCTGGCTACGGCCTGGCGGTGGCGCGCGCGCAGCACGCGCTAAACGAGCTGGCTGAAAAGCTGACTCATATGGGCGTGACCGTGAAGTATGCGATCCACCCGGTCGCCGGTCGTATGCCCGGCCACATGAACGTGCTGCTGGCCGAGGCCGAAGTGCCTTACGAGCAGGTGTTCGAGATGGAAGACATCAACTCCGAGTTCGGCCAGGCCGACGTGGTGCTGGTGCTCGGCGCCAACGACGTGGTCAACCCGGCGGCGAAGAACGATCCCAAGTCGCCCATCGCCGGCATGCCGATCCTCGAGGCTTACAAGGCCAAGACGGTCATCGTCAACAAGCGCTCCATGGCCAGCGGCTACGCCGGTCTGGATAACGAACTGTTCTACATGGACAAGACCATGATGGTCTTCGGCGATGCCAAGAAGGTCGTCGAGGACATGGTCAAGGCCGTGGAATAAGCGACAGCTGCTACACCAGAACCCCTCGCGGCGCTGCCGCGAGGGGGTTTGTTTTTT
>NZ_AGSX01000120.1 GCF_000235745.1 Stutzerimonas stutzeri SDM-LAC
CCCCCACGGGGCCAGCGCTTGCTTCATTCGCGGTCGAGACAGCCTTCGGCGGGCCCTGCACTGATGCCATGCGCGCGGCACAGCGATGTGGGAGCGGTCTTGACCGCGAGCTTCCAGCGAAGCTGCGCTATCAGAAAGTTCGGTCATCGATGGCGGACGCCCATCCGCCCCCTTGACAATGGGCGATCCACAGCCCACATCAATGCAGCATTGTCGACGGGCTGTACCCATTCGGCTCCGCCCGCCCCGCCGCAAACTCCGCCTCGACGCGCCCTCGCATAGCATCGGCGCCCTGCGGGAAGCCACTGCGGTCGCTGTAATCCCACTCGGTCACCAACTGGTTTTCGCTCGCCAAGCCCTTGGCACAGGAAATATCCAGTGCGGTGATGCCGGCCACAGCACCTGCGGCGATGGCTGCGTTGACCTGCTCGGTGCCGTTTTCAATGCTCAGGCCGAGCCCGGCCAGATCCAGCACGTCACCGCCGATGCGGCCGTAGATCCAGGGTTTGGGATCATCGCTCAGCAGCAGGCCGATACCGGCTGCCACTTCGCGGGCGCCGCAGGCGCGAATCAGCCCCTCGTGCCCGGGCACGCCAAGAAAGCGCGCCAGCTTGCCGGGCATGGCCAACTGCGCAACGCCCAGCCCGATGCTGAACCAGCCGAGGCTACGCGCGAGTGAACGGGCGGAATGATTGGTACGGGTTACTCGATGTGGAACGCTCATGAATCTCTCCTCAGGACGCCGTCTGAATAGCGAGACAACTGCAGCGGACTCTGTGAAAACGTAGCGAACGCAGATCAGGCGGGGCGAAGACAGGCTAAAAAAGCGGGGTTCACGAGCCGTAAATAGGCTCTTTATTAGCCTGTCTTCAACGCAGCATGGCCGAGCGCGGTGTGTTCACAGGGTCTGGCTCAGGGTTTGAGAACGACCTTGATGCAGCCGTCATGCTTGTCGCGGAAGGTCTTGTACATCTCCGGCCCCTGCTCGAGGCTGACGCTGTGAGTGATGACGAATGACGGATCGATCTGACCTTCCTGGATACGCTTGAGCAGGTCATCGGTCCAGCGATTGACGTGGGTCTGCCCCATGCGGAAGGTCAGCCCCTTGTTCATTGCTGCGCCGAACGGGATCTTGTCGATCAGCCCGCCGTATACGCCTGGAATCGAGATGATGCCGGCCGGACGGCAGACGTAGATCATCTCGCGCAGCACGTGCGGCCGATCGCTCTCGAGCATCAGCGCCTGCTTGGCGCGGTCGTACATGGAATCGATCGAGCGCGCCGCGTGTGCCTCCATCCCAACCGAGTCGATGCACTTCTCCGGGCCCTTGCCACGGGTCAGCTCCTTGAGACGTTCGAGCACGCTTTCCTCATCGAAGTTGATGGTGATGGCGCCGCCGGCGCGGGCCATGGACAGCCGCTCGGGCACGTTGTCGATACAGATGACCTGCTCGGCGCCCATCATCACCGCGCTGCGAATGGCGAACTGGCCGACCGGCCCCGCGCCCCAGATAGCAACAGTGTCGGTGGGCTGTATGTCGCATTGCGCCGCGGCCTGCCAGCCGGTGGGCAGAATGTCACCGAGGAACAATACCTGCTCGTCAGTCAGACCATTGGGGATCACCACGGGACCGACATCGGCATAGGGCACGCGCACGTATTCCGCCTGGCCGCCGGCATAGCCGCCGGTGAGATGGGTGTAGCCGTACAGACCGGCGGTGGTGTGGCCGAAGACCTTGTCAGCGATGTCCTTGTTGCGGTTGGTGCGCTCGCAGACCGAGAAGTTGCCGCGCCGACACTGGTCGCATTCGCCGCAAACGATGGTGAAAGGCACCACAACACGGTCGCCAACCTTGAGCTTCTTGTTCGCGGAGCCGACTTCCATGACCTCGCCCATGAACTCGTGACCGACGATGTCGCCGTGCTTCATGCCCGGCATGAAGCCGTCGTAGAGGTGAAGGTCAGAGCCGCAGATGGCGCAGGAGCTGACCTTGATGATGGCGTCGCGCGGGTCTTCGATTGAGGGGTCCGGGACGTGGTTATCGCAGCGGATATCGTGCTTGCCGTGCCAGCGAAGCGCTCTCATGGAAAAATCTCCTGGTCGGGTGTCTGGAACGCCGCCGTGGTGTTTCTTCCTGATGTTTCGCCGCTGGGCGGCAGCTGCTCCTGGTCCGATTGCTGCCATGCGGCAGAGCTACGGCGTGCGCGCTATCAGATTTTTAGTAAGCGCGGCTGCGGCAGAGTTGCCTGAATCCAGCGCAATGCGGCGAATCGCCGACGGGCTGTCATGCATGAGGCGGCGTCGAGATGAAGGCTGGACGCTTTGCGCCGCTGGATCGACGCCGAACGACCTCGGGCCTGTGGGAGCGGCCTCGACTGCGAAAATGAATGGTCAAACCGCACGAGCGAATCGCCTGACCAAGTAGCAAGCGTCACGGCCCGAAGCGTCACGGCCCGATACCGCGGAAATGACAACGAACCCGCATCGGTGCATCACTTCGTTCGCGGTCGAGACCGCTCCCACGAAAAGCACCGCAGCGAAGCAGCCCATGCCTACAAAGCAGGCGCGACGCTCAATGCTGCTGCCCCGCCGCATTTAGCGCCGCGAAAAATTGAGGTCAGTGCTGGGATGGGAGCAGCCGTCGCCCCAAGAGCACACCAGAGCCGGCTGTAGGCGCGAGCTTGCTCGCGAAAAGGGCGGGCGCGGTTCGAATGCCATGTCGAGCAGCGCTCCCAAGCCGCCGCGACCGAGATGCGGGCGCTCTCTCAGCCCTTGCCCGGCCGAACGGAGGCATAGCCGTTGCGATAGCTGGGATATTGCGGCACCCACCCAAGCGCCCGCGCCCGCGCGTTGCTGCAGCGCTTGCTACCAGCGCGGCGGGTCATTGTCTGCTCGGCCCATTGGGTAACGCCCAGCCGCTCGCGCAGCCAGTCGACCACTTCGTGCAGCGGCGCCGGATCATCGTCGACCCCCAGATAGCAATCTTCCAGATCGCCTCCATTCAGATCGGTCTGCAGCAGACAGGCCAGGAGTGCAGCCGCATCGTCGCGATGGATACGGTTGCTGTATTGCGGCGGATCGCGTTCGACCCGCAACCCCGCGCGCACCTGGTTCTGCATCCACGGTCGCACCGGGTCATACAACCCGGCCATGCGCACCCGCGTCACCGGAAGCCCGCAGCCAAGCGCCAGCTGTTCGGCCTCGAGCATCACCTGGCCGGTGTAGCCGTTGGGCTCAGTGGCCGAGGCTTCATCAATCCACTCGCCACCGCTCTGCGCGTAGACACCGGTGCTGGAAAGAAAGAACACGCGCTTCGGCCGCTGGCCCCGCTGCTCCAGCCAGCCAAGCGCGTTGCGCAGGCCATCGACATAGGCCTGCCGGTAACCGGGTTCGTCGTGCTGACTGGCCGAGGCGGCATAGACCAGGTAGTCCAGATTGCCATTGGGCCAGCCACGCGGGACCGCGCTCGAGGTGAGGTCTCCACGTACTGGCAGGATCGGTACCGGCAGGCTAGCGGCCTGACGGCGCAGGCCGTATACCGTCCAGCCCGCGCGGCTCAGCCGCAGGCCGAGGCGAATACCGACATCGCCGCAGCCGGCGATCATTACAGAGGGTCGAGATGCCATGACGGTTGCTCCTTAACCGATGCGGACCATCGATTCGGCCCGCCTTTCATGAGTGTACTGCTGTCAGCAGGATTCACACTGATCACTTAATAAGGGAACGGCTGCTGGCCAGTTGGTTCGAACACGAGCAAAGGCTATGCTAGCCCGCACCCTGATGGAATAACCCTATGACTCTGACCGAACTGCGCTATATCGTCACGCTCGCCCAGGAATCACACTTCGGCCGCGCCGCCGAACGGTGTCACGTCAGCCAGCCAACCCTCTCGGTGGGCGTAAAAAAGCTCGAGGACGAGCTCGGCGTGCTGATCTTCGAGCGGACCAAGAGCGCGGTGCGGCTGACCCCAGTCGGTGAAGGCATCGTCACCCAGGCACAGAAGGTACTCGAACAGGCGCAAAGCATTCGCGAGCTGGCCCAGGCGGGCAAGAATCAGCTGGCGGCGCCGCTCAAGGTCGGCGCCATCTATACCGTCGGCCCTTACATGTTCCCGCACCTGATCCCGCAGCTGCACCGCGTGGCGCCGGACATGCCGCTGTATATCGAGGAAAACTTCACCCACGTGCTGCGCGACAAACTGCGCACCGGCGAGCTGGACGCGATCATCATCGCCCTACCGTTCCAGGAAGCGGACGTGCTGACGCTGCCGCTGTATGACGAGCCGTTCTACGTGCTGATGCCGGCAAACCATCCGTGGTCGAAAAAGGACACCATCGACAGCGAGATGCTCAACGACAAGAGCCTGCTACTGCTGGGTGAAGGCCACTGCTTCCGCGATCAGGTGCTCGAAGCCTGCCCGACCACCCGCAAGGGCGAGGCCCCGAGCCACACCACGGTTGAATCCTCGTCGCTGGAGACCATCCGCCACATGGTCGCCTCGGGGCTGGGCGTTTCGATCCTGCCGCTGTCCGCCGTCGACAGTCATCACTATTCGGCCGGTGTGCTGGATATCCGTCCGCTGACGCCACCCGTGCCGTTCCGCACCGTGGCCATTGCCTGGCGCGCCAGCTTCCCTCGCCCACGAGCGATCGAGGTGCTGGCCGACTCCATCCGCCTGTGCTCGGTGGCGAAACCGCCCGCCGACAAAGCCTGATGCCATGAGCGAGCTGGCGGCAGTCCCGGTGACTGCAATCAAGGGCGTCGGCGCAGCCCTGGCCGAAAAGCTCGCCAAGGTCGGTCTGGAAACCCTGCAGGACCTGCTGTTTCATCTGCCACTGCGCTACCAGGACCGTACCCGCATCGTACCCATCGGCGCGCTGCGGCCCGGACAGGATGCGGTAGTCGAAGGCACCGTCACCGGCGCCGATGTGGTGATGGGCCGGCGGCGCAGCCTGCTGGTGCGCCTGCACGATGGCAGCGGCAGCCTCAGCCTGCGCTTCTACCATTTCAGCCAGGCACAAAAAGAAGCCCTCAAGCGCGGCACCCAGGTGCGCTGCTATGGCGAGGCCCGACCGGGCGCCTCGGGTCTGGAGATCTACCATCCCGAATACCGCGCGCTGACCGACAGCGAGCCGGTAGCCGTCGAGCAGACGTTGACCCCCATCTATCCAACCACCGAAGGCCTGACCCAGCAGCGTCTGCGGCAGCTCACCCAACAGGCGCTGGCTCGGCTCGGCCCGCACAGCCTGCCCGACTGGTTGCCCGACGAGCTCGCACGCGATTATCGACTGGCACCATTGGACGAGGCCATTCGCTACCTGCACCGGCCACCCCCGGATGCTGATCTCGAAGAGCTCGCCGAGGGTCGTCACTGGGCACAGCATCGCCTGGCGTTCGAGGAACTGCTGACCCACCAATTGTCGCTGCAGCGGCTGCGGGAAAGCGTTCGTGCCCAACATGCGCCACCCTTGCCAACGGCGCGCAGCCTGCCGCAACGTTACCTGCACAACCTCGGCTTTCAACCCACCGGCGCGCAACAGCGGGTCGGCGCCGAAATTGCCTATGACCTCGCCCAGGACGAGCCGATGCTACGCCTGGTGCAAGGCGATGTCGGTGCTGGCAAAACCGTGGTCGCTGCGTTGGCCGCGCTGCAGGCGCTGGAGGCTGGTTATCAGGTGGCGCTCATGGCACCGACCGAAATTCTCGCCGAGCAGCACTTCATCACCTTCTGCAAATGGCTCGAGCCGCTCGGCATCGAAGTCGCCTGGCTGGCCGGCAAACTCAAGGGCAAGGCGCGTACAGCCGCGCTGGAGCGCATCGCCGCTGGCTGCCCGATGGTGGTCGGCACCCACGCGCTGTTTCAGGATGAAGTGCAGTTCCGCCGCCTGGCCCTGGTGATCATCGATGAGCAACACCGTTTCGGCGTGCAGCAGCGCCTGGCCCTGCGCCGCAAGGGCGTCGATGGCCGGTTGTGTCCGCACCAGCTGATCATGACTGCCACGCCCATTCCGCGGACCCTGGCGATGAGCGCCTATGCCGATCTGGATACCTCGATCCTCGATGAATTGCCGCCCGGCCGTACCCCGGTGAATACCGTGCTGGTGGCGGACAGCCGGAGAATGGAAGTGATCGAGCGGGTGCGCTCGGCCTGCAATGAGGGTCGCCAGGCCTACTGGGTCTGCACCCTGATCGAAGAGTCCGAGGAGCTCACCTGCCAGGCCGCCGAAACCACGTTCGAGGACCTGTCAGCGGCGCTCGGCGGGCTCAATGTAGGGTTGATTCATGGCCGCATGAAGCCAGCCGAAAAAGCCGCGGTGATGGCCGAATTCAAGAAAGGCCGGCTGCAACTGCTGGTGGCGACTACGGTGATCGAAGTGGGCGTCGACGTGCCCAACGCCAGCCTGATGATCATCGAGAACCCCGAGCGCCTGGGCCTCGCCCAGTTGCACCAGTTGCGCGGGCGGGTTGGCCGGGGCAGCGCAGCCAGCCATTGCGTATTGCTCTATCACCCGCCGCTTTCGCAGATCGGCCGCGAACGGCTGGGGATCATGCGCGAAACCTGCGACGGCTTCATCATCGCGGAAAAGGATCTGGAGCTACGTGGCCCCGGCGAAATGCTCGGCACCCGGCAGACCGGCCTCTTGCAATTCAAGGTCGCCGACCTGATGCGCGACGCCGATCTGCTGCCGGCCGTACGCGATGCTGCGCAGGCGCTTCTTGAACATTGGCCGCAGCATGTAAGTCCCTTGCTGGAACGCTGGCTGCGCCATGGCCAGCAATACGGGCAAGTCTGACACTCGTCGGTAAACCCAAACCGTACTAATCATGCGGCTATACTGCGCCGCATGGGAATAAGACGGATCACTTGCTCATGAACTCGGCTGTCGACACAACAACTTCAATTTCGCCACCCGCGCTTATCGTCCAGCTTCTGGACAAGCTGGCGCTGCCCTACCGGACACGCGACGATAGCCCAGAGCTGGACCCCGCGCAGCGCATACAAGCGGTACTGGTCGACGATGCCATCGGTGCGTTGCTGGTGCTCTTCCCGCGCGACCACCTGCTTGACCTTTCCCGCGTGGGTGAGCTCACCGGGCGTCAGCTGTTGGCGGTCAAGCCGGATCGCCTGTCACGCATGCTTTCCAAGCACAGCCTGCAGGTCCTGCCAGGGCTGCCGCCACTGACCAGTTCACCCTGCCTGTATGAAGAGCGGCTGCTGCAGCAACCTGCGCTGTTCATCGACAGCGGTCAGCCCGGCCTGCTTCTGGAAATGGCCAGCCATGATTTCAAACAGTTGCTCAGCAAAGCCAGCGCCGGCCAGTTTGCCGTTCCGCTGATTACCATCCAGCCGAACCTTGACCGTCCTGAAGAGGACAGCGCGGACATCACCAAGGCGGTGCAAAGCTTCACCGCCCGGCGCATCCAGAAGCGGCTGGAGGAAACCATCGAGATTCCCCCGCTGGCACAGACGGCGCAGAAGATCATCAAACTGCGTGTCGACCCCGAGGCCACGGTGGATGACATCACCGGCGTGGTCGAGACCGACCCGGCATTGGCCGCGCAAGTGGTCAGCTGGGCCGCTTCGCCCTACTACGCCGCGCCCGGCAAGATCCGCTCGGTGGAAGATGCCATCGTGCGGGTGCTCGGCTTCGATCTGGTGATTAACCTGGCGCTGGGACTTGCACTGGGCAAAAGCCTGAGCCTGCCCAAGGACCAGCCCCAGCAGGCCACGCCCTACTGGCAGCAGTCGATCTATACCGCAGCGGTGATCGAAGGGTTGAACCGCGCCATCCCGCGCACCCAGCGACCCGAGGCGGGTATCAGCTATCTGGCCGGGTTACTGCACAACTTCGGCTATCTGGTCCTCGCGCACGTCTTTCCGCCGCATTTCTCGCTGATCTGCCGACACCTGGAGGTCAACCCGCATCTGAATCACAGCGTGATCGAACAGCATCTGCTGGGCATCACCCGTGAGCAGATCGGCGCGTGGCTAATGCGCTACTGGGGGATGCCTGACGAGCTGTCGACGGCACTGCGCTTCCAACATGACCCTCACTATCAGGGCGAGCATGCCGGGCATGCCAACTTGGTCTGCCTGGCAGTCCGGCTGCTACGTAACCGCGGCATCGGCTCCGGCCCCTACAGCGAGATTCCGCAGGATCTGTTCGATCGCCTCGGGCTGAGCCGTGACAAGGCACACGACGTGGTAAACAAGGTGCTCGACGCCGAAGCCGCGCTCCGTGCCCTGGCGATGCAGCTGCATCCCTCGCAGTGACCCTGGCAGCGGCGCCTACCGCGGCGCTGCTGCCTGCCTAACGCCGCCGTTGTGCGGCGGTCAGCCGTTCGCGCGGAAGCTCACCCGCGCGTCGACCAGCCCCTCCCCGACCTGGCTGATGCTGACCTCGGCGAGGCTCGCGCCTGCGGTTTGCAGCTCATCGAACCAGCGCAACAGCGCGCCGTAGGATGCGCCGGGAAGCGTGACCTGCAGGCTGCCGTCATTGCCGAAATCGAAGCTCTCGATGGTCAGGCCGCTCTGCTGCGCACTTTGCGTTACCAACCCCTGCAGCTGCTCCGGCGCCAGTGAAACCGGGTTACTGCGCGACATCTGCCGCGCCAGCTCGGTGTTCTGCTCGAGATAAGCATGCAACTCGCGCTGTTGCTGGAAGTAATCCCGGGCATCGCGTGCGCGCTGCTGTGCAGGCGCCCAAAGCAACAGGTAGAACAGCACCACCAGCAAAAAGGCGCCGAGCAAGCTAAGCGACAGGCGCTCACGGGGTTGCAAACGTTGCCAGCGCAGCCACAGAGGCGATTCGGCCAGGCGCACGCGCATCTGTTGTCTCAAGTTCATCCCTGACCTCCTATGACTACGCGCGCGCTGACCGCATCGCCGTCCCTGCTGGCGGAGCCCAGCTGAACACTTTCCCCGGTCTCGCCCAGACGCTGACGCAGCTGCTCCAACGCGGCGAAATCGCTGGCGCGCACCTGCAGGGCCAGGTCACCACGGGCCTGGTTGAAATCAAGCTGCCCGATCGACACAGGAATGCCCTCGGCCAGGGCCAGCGACACTTCGTTCAGCAAGCGCATGAATTCTGCCGACGCACCGGCGCTCTGGCCGATATGTGCGTCGAATTGCGCACGCAAATTGACGATGCGTCGGTCCTCGGGAAACAGCTCGGTATAGAGCGCGCGACTCGCGTCGGCATAGCGCTCGGCCTGACTTTCCAAGGTCCAGGCCTGGACCAGGTTGAACACCAACTGCACGGCCAACACCAGCGCCAGCACGACCATGACCGGCTTCCACTGGCCGAGCCCGCTACCCGCGGCATGGATGGCAAAGTCGCCCTGGGCCAGGTTGAGCGCAGCGGCGCGTCCCGAGGCGAGGAACCGGTACGGCTGGTCAAGCTGCTGGTAGTCGTCCAGCGGCGCCGGCGCTGCGTTCAGGGTTCCGTGCCCGTGATGGGGCGCGGGGCACTGGCTGGCCAGGTGCGGCCATTGCGAACTGTCGAAGGCCAGCCGGGCTTCCGGGCTGCCGCCGAGCAACGCGCGGCCGTCGATGAACAGCAGCTGGGTGCCGTCGCGTGGCAACAGGTCGGCATCGACATGAATCGCGACAATGGTCAGGCCGAGCGCCTTGAGATCCTCCAACCAGTTGGCCAGCAACTGCCGGCGGATGGCGATGACCCGCCGCCGCCCATCTTCCAGCGCATCGCCATGAGTCAGGTGCAGGTCATCGACATTCTCGGCGAGCAGTTCTTCCACCGCATAGGCCAGCGCCTGATTAACCCAGCGCGCCTTGCGGGTCGGCAGATTGACCGCAAAGGAGCTACAGACCTCGGCCGGCAGCAACAGGGTCACCGCCGCCGGGGCCCGTTCGATGACATTGGCCAGCGGCATCCAGCCGTCGTCACCTTCGCCCGGCAGCCAGTAGACGCGGGTGTCGCGGTCGATCCGGGCGCCGCAATCGGCGGGCAGAAACAGGCAGTCCATCGGCTATCGATCTCCGTCATTGGTTGGTCGGGGCAGCCGTGGCGGCTGTCCCAGGTTGCGCTGCAGCACGCGGACATCGCCGTTTTCCTCACGCCGCAAGCGACTCACCAGCGCCAGGCGGCGGTCCGCCAGGCGCACCTCGCTGATGGCCTGGAAGAATTGACTGGTCACCGCGATATTGGTGCCTTGAAGTTGGACACCGCTGAGCGCCGGTTGCGCCATGAACGTGGCCGTGTCGCGAAACGGGGTGGCCTGCCGCGCTTTCACCAGCGACTCGGCGGCGCTGGGGCTGAGGCTGTCGGCGAGGCTGGACAACACCATGGCACTGGCCGTGTTGATGTTCAGCGGTGTATCAGCCGGCAGCACGCTGACGTACGGCGCCAGTCGCTGAAAATCCTCGTCGCGCATGCCGAGCAGCAGACGCAGCTCGGACAGATCCTCAAGTCGCCTGCCCGCCGTACGATAGGGCGGATCAAGCAGCAGATAGGCATTGTCCTCCGCACCAAACTCGCCGCTGGGTTGCTGGTCGCTGTCGATCCAGTCCACCAGCCGCTCGCCATAGGGCTCGGTGATCTGCAGGCGCAGCAGCAACCGGCGAAACTGGGCAAGGGCTGCCGCGTTGGGCTGCTGCTCCTGCACCAGGCTGTTGAGATTGAAGCGCCCGGCCAGATCCTCGATGCGTACCTGAACCTGCCCCTGTCCGTCATCGAGATCGTAAGCCGGTTGCGGCAGCGCCCAGGGTTCCAGCAGATGATCGACCGCCGGTTGCCCTGTGCCCTGGCCGGACAGCTGCAGATCGCGGCGCAGCAGGGTCTGCGCCAGCGCCTCCCCGCCCAGTGCGAAATGCCAGGCCTGGCGTGCCTGCAGCTGGTTGCCGGTGCCCCGGATCGACAACTGCTGACGCGCAATCATTCCGGCGCAGATCACCGTGACGATGGCGACCACTAGCAGCACCGTGATCAGCGCGACGCCGCGCTGCGCTTTCATTGCATTTCTCCCACGCCGCCGGGCTCCGGCACGCCCTGGGAGTCGGGCTGGATGAATTGCGGTGCCGGGGTCGGGCCGTCCGGCAACCGCAGCAGGCGGGTGATGGTGCCGTAACGCTGGTGGTCGACCGAGACCTCCACGGCAAGCGGCAACCGCCGCGCCTGTTCCTCCGGATTACCGCGACCGAAATCGAACGGTGGCCATTCCTCGTGCCAGGTGTTCTCCGCGTCCAGATAGCGCAGCCGCAGCGCCTGCACGTTGTCGAGCACGGGCTGCACCCGTGGCTCGCTGTCGACATCGCGGTCGAGCACCACCCAATAGACCCGCTCCAGCCTGTCGCCAGCCAGTCGCCAGCGCACCCGCTGCAGGTTGGCCCGGCGCATGCCGGTGGGGTTTCGCCAACCGCTGCGGGTCAGCTCCAGCGATACGCCGTCCTCGGAGCCGGCCATCTGGCCGATGAACGCATTCTGTTCGTCGCCGTAGCCGTCGCGCACCGGTCGCGGCATGGCCTGAGTGAGGTCCCGTTCCAGGCTCCACATCGCACGACCGAGTTCACGCAGCTGGACCTCCTGCGCACGTACCACTTCGTCGCTGCGCATCACCGCTTCAAGCATGCGATAGGTGGCCAGACCCAACAACGCGAACAGCGCGATGGCGATCAGCAATTCGAGCAGCGTGAAGCCTGCCATGGCGCGACGCGTGCGGATCGTCATGGGTCAACGCCAGCGAAGCCCGTGAGGCTGGTCACCGCGCGCTCTTCGATAGAGCCGGTCGCGCCGCCGCGCCGCTGCTCGGCGGCAGCGACCCAGACGCGAATACGCAG
>NZ_AGSX01000119.1 GCF_000235745.1 Stutzerimonas stutzeri SDM-LAC
CCCCCCCCGTTGAGGCGTTGCAGAGCAGCTACTCGAAGCGAGTCAGATCTTGATCTCGACGTAGGCTTCGTCGCGAATCTGGCGAAGCCAGTTCTGCAGTTCTTCTTCGTACTTGCGATTGCGCAGCAAGGACAGTGCCTGTTGCTCGCGGAACTCTTCGCTGGCATCGGTGGCACGGCGACCGAGCACTTCCAGGATGTGCCAGCCATACGGCGTTTTGAAGGGTTCGGACAGCTGCCCACTCGCTGTGTTGGCCATGACTTCACGGAACTCCGGAACCAGCGAGCTGGGGTCGATCCAGTTGAGGTCGCCGCCGTTGAGCGCCGAGCCCGGATCTTCAGAGAAGTTTTTCGCCAGTTCGGCAAAGCTCTCGCCGGCCTGGATGCGGTCGCGCAGTCGCTGAATCAGCCGTCGGCTTTCTTCTTCGCTGCGAATCTGGCTGGGCTTGATCAGGATATGGCGAACATGGACCTCGTCCCGGACCTGAGTATCGCCGCCGCGCTTGTCGAGCACTTTTAGCAGGATGAAGCCCGGCGGAGTGCGCACCGGCCGGGTGACCTCGCCGACCGACATGGTGCGGACTTCGGTGTCGAAGGGTGGCGGCAGCTGAGCCGCCTTGCGCCAGCCCATATCGCCGCCTTCCAATGCGTTCTCGCTGGCCGAGCGTGAGACGGCCAATTTTGCGAAGTCGGCGCCTTGTTGAAGTTGCTGATAGGTATCCATCGCGGTTTTTTCAGCCGCCTGGATCGCCGCCGAGTCAGCCGACTCCGGCACCGGTATCAGAATATTGGCCAGTCGGTATTCTTCCGACAGCTGCAATTTGCCGAGATCGGAAGCCAGGAAGTTTTCCACTTCCTGGTTCGATACCTGGATGCGTTCGGCAATCCTGCGTTGGCGCACCCGGCTGATGACCATTTCGCGGCGAATCTGCTCACGAGCGGTATCGAGGCTGAGGCCGTCGCGTTCCAGGGCCGCGCGGAACTGGTCCAGGGTCATGTTGTTGCGCTGGGCGATGGTGCCCATTGCCTGGTTGAGCTCTTCATCGGAGATGCGGATGCCCGAACGTTCGCCGATCTGCAGTTGCAGATTTTCGGTGATCAGCCGTTCCAGCACCTGTTGTTGCATGACGTCCGCGGGCGGCATTTCCGCGCCGCGTTTCTCGATGGTTTGCTCGACCTCACGCAGACGCTGATCCAGCTGGCTCTGCATGATGACGTCGTTGTCGACGATGGCGACGATACGATCAAGAGGGCGAACCTCGGCGGAGGCCGAGGTGGCCAGGGTGGCGTTGCCTAGTAGCAGCGCGCCCATTAGCAGCGGGCGCAGGTAATTAGAAAGCTTGGTCTTCACGTTCACGGTAACCTTGTATGCCTTCGTCGAGGAATGTCTCGGTCGAGCTGCCGAATACGCCGCCGAGTCCCTTGAGGACGATTTGCAGGAAGATGCCGTTGTCCGGCTCGTCGTTCTGCGATGGGTTGAGACTGGTTTCGTCGTAATCGATCCAGTAGCGGTTGATCAGGCGCAGCTTCCAGCAGCAGCTGTCGTACTCGAAGCCCCCGAAGGCCTCCAGCGTGCGGTTGCGGCTGTAATCGTGCTGCCAGCGTGCGATCACGCTCCACTGTGGCAGGATTGGCCAGATGGTGGAGATGTCGTGCTGGTTGATCTTGTAGTAATCCTCGATGAACTCTGGGTTGGGATTGCCATTGGGAAGCAGTTCGCTACCGTAGTCGCTGCCAGAGGTCCACTCGCCAGTGGCTTGGTCGAATCGCACGGTGTCGTTGCGGTAGCGGTAGCCAAAGTTGACGATCTTGCGCGGGTCTTCGGCCGGCTGATAGTGGAACATGGCGCTGCCCGACTGGGTACGGCCCTGGTCCGGATCCCAGTTGAAGGTCGAGGTAAAGCGCCAGTCGCGGTTGTAGCGGTACATGTATTCGAGGGCGTATGGCGATACGTCCGATGTGGAGCTTGGACGACCCTGGAGATTCGGCAGCTGCACTTCACGATCACGGAAGTAGATGATCTGACCGAAGCTTAAACGCTGCCGCTCTAGGCCGTTCGGCTCGATCCAGCGATTGGTCACACCCAGCGAGAGCTGGTTGGCGTCGCCGATACGGTCCCTGCCGGAGAAGCGGTTTTCGCGCCACAGCGAGGAATAGCTGAAGGTGTTCTCGCCGGCGTCGAAGATTGGAATGTCGTCCTGGTCTTCTTCCGGAACGTACAGGTAGAACATCCGCGGTTCGAGAGTCTGACGGTAATCCTTGCCGAACCACTGGGTGTTGCGGTCGAAGTACAGGCCGCTGTCGAGGCTGAAGATCGGCACGCTGCGGTCCGGTGAGTCGTTGAAGTCGTTCACCTGGCTGCGGCCGGTATTGTCCAGCGTCAGGTCGTACTTGGTGTATGCGTATTTCAACGATGGCCGGACGAAGCCCCAGCTCCAGTCGAGCGGCAGGCTGACGCCCGGCTCAAGGTGCAGGCGTTCGCCTTCGGCGCGGGTAAGCCCGGCAAGCCGCGCGTCATACCAGAGCTGCTCGGCTGTCCCGGTGTTGCCATCCTGATCCGTGAAATAACCGCTGCGCAAACTGCGCTGGAAGCTTACGAACTCAGTGTCGTAGGCAAAGCGCAATCCACCCGGCTGAAACGGCAGCGCGCCGTTGAGCGTCAGCTGGGGCAAGCGCTCATACGGCGTAACGTCAGCAATGGTGGCGCGCTCGTAGGCGTGGACATTTAGCCGGGCTGTGTACGACGGCGCTCGATAGGTAAGCGTGCCCCGCTGGTCCAGATGATCCGGCTGATCAATGCTCAGGTTGGTATCGAGATCTTGAAAATAGTAAGGATCGCTGATGTCGGTGTAGTCCGCTTCGGCCAGCCAACGGCTGTCCAGGCCTGTGCGGTGTTGCCAGCTGTACATCCAGCGCTGATCTTCGTACTCGGACTGCAGCTTGCGATCATCGTTGCTGTCGTCCAGGTAGGCTGCGCCGAACTGGCCTTCGCTGCGGCGGGTCAGGTAGCGGAACTCTCCTTCCATCAGCAAGCCGCGATCGGTCATGTAGTTGGGGTAGAGCGTGGCGTCGAAATTCGGCGCCAGGTTGAAATAGTACGGTGTAACCAATGACAGCCCGGTATCGCTGGAGCTGCTGATGCTGGGTGCGAGGAAGCCGGATTGGCGACGGTCATCGATCGGGAAATAGATATAGGGCGTGTAAAACACCGGAACGCCCTTGACCCGAAGTGTCACGTTGGTTGCCGAGCCGAAGCCGGTCGCTGGGTTCAGGGTGACGTTGTTACCTTGCAGATACCAGTCATTGTCGCCTGGCTCGCAGCGGGTATAGGTCCCGTCCTTGAGGCGGATGATCGCGTCGTCGGTGCGCTTGGCATACAGCGCGCTGCCGCGGACCTTGCCCGCGTGAACCACGTATTCGGCGTTGTCGACCTGGGCTTCACCGGTATCGAGGAAGATCTCGGCGCGGTCGCCGACCATCAGCGCGCCGCCATCACGCAGGCGGACATTGCCTTTCAGCTCGCCGCGATTCTCCAGTTGGTACAGATTTGCCTCATCGGCTTCAGCCTGGATGCTGCCCTGGCGGAGTACCACGTCACCCGCTAGCGTAGCGATTTCCGGTTGCTGCTCATAACGGGTTGCCTTGGCTGACACATAGGTTGGCGACTCGCTCATTGGCGTGTCGTCGAACTGACCGGGTCGGCTCGGTTCAACATAGGTGCCGGCGCAATAAGGGCCTGTTTCGGCCAGCTGTGCATTGGTCAGCTGATCGCGCGGCACCCAGTCCAGGTGGCTGTAATCGGCGCTGCGTGAGGCCAGCGCGCGGCCTTTGCTTTCGGTCACCAGTTTGGTGGTGGCTGCCTGGCGTTCGGCTTTGCTAGCGCGTGGCTGTACCGCGCCGACGTCACCACTTGCGGCACTGCCGCGGTGTACGGGGCGGGGCGGCAGGTCGGCGTTCGCGGGATCGGATGCGCAGTTCCAACCGCCACCAGCACCAGGCTGACAAGCGAACTGTTCGGCTGCGATCACAAGAGGAGTCGCTACCGGTTGCAATGCGAGCAAGCCGCCAGTAACCAGTAGGGGGAATTTTTTACGAAAAGCGGGATATTTGACTGCCATCTTGTTTTTGGGGTCCGTGCTTGCGGCGAGCCATCGGCCGGGCTGGGCCGCACGCCTCTCGATGGGCTGAAAAAGATGCTGGATAATAAAGCATGACCCGTCTATCGGCTAGCGCCGCGGAGAGCACTGATATGCCGCAACACGATCAACGCCTACAGGACCTGAACGCCTGGTTGAAACCTCAATTGAGCGAGCTTTTCACGCGCCGCGGTTGGGGCAACGTACCTGAGGCAGCACTGGTCCCGGCCAGCAGCGACGCCAGTTTCCGTCGCTATTTTCGCTGGGAGGCGGAAGGTCGCAGTTTTATCCTGATGGATGCTCCGCCCCCTCAGGAGAACTGCCGGCCATTCGTTGCCGTGGCCGCCTTGCTGGCCAGCGCCGGGGTCAACGTACCGCAGATACTCGCCCAGGATCTGGATCGCGGCTTTCTGCTGCTCTCCGATCTGGGTCGCCAGACCTACCTCGATGTCATCGACGAATCCAATGCTGACGAACTGTTCGCCGACGCCGTTGAGGCGTTGCTCGCCTTCCAGGCCAAACCGCTGGAGCAGGCACTGCCGAGCTATGACGAGGCACTCCTGCGCCGTGAGCTGGAGCTGTTTCCGGAGTGGTACGTGCAGCGCCATCTGGGTTGTCAGTTCAGCGCGGCCGAACGGGATATTTGGGAGCGGAGTTGCCGACTGCTGATCGACTCGGCCCTGGAGCAACCTCGGGTGCTGGTGCACCGTGACTACATGCCGCGCAATTTGATGATCAGCGAACCGAACCCCGGCGTGCTGGATTTCCAGGATGCGGTTGTCGGCCCGGTGACCTACGACATCACCTCGTTGTTCAAGGACGCCTTTCTTAGTTGGCCTGAGGAGCGGGTGCAAGGCTGGTTGCAGGGCTATTGGGACGCCGCGCGCGCTGCGGGTATTCCGGCCCAGCCCAGCTTCGGTGAGTTCCGGCACGCCAGCGACTTGATGGGCCTGCAACGGCACCTGAAGGTCATCGGCATCTTCGCGCGCATCTGTCATCGTGACGGTAAGCCGCGCTATCTGGCCGATGTGCCGCGCTTCTTTGCCTACATTGAGACAGTCACGGCTCGCCATCCCGAACTGGCTGAGCTGAGCGCGCTGTTGCAAAGTTTGCCAACCGCACAGGTCCAATCATGAAAGCGATAATTCTCGCAGCAGGCAAGGGCGAACGCCTGCGCCCGCTGACCTTGCATACGCCGAAGCCACTGGTGCGGGCCGGCGGCGTGCCGCTGATCGAGTATCACGTTCGGGCGTTGGCTGCTGCGGGGTTCACCGAACTGGTGATCAACCATGCCTGGCTCGGCGAGCAGATCGAGACGTATCTGGGGGTGGGGGATCGGTTCGGCGTGCGCATCGATTACTCAGCTGAGGGCGAACCGCTCGAGACCGGCGGCGGCATCTATCGCGCGTTGCCGCTGTTAGGCGATCAGCCGTTTGCGGTGGTCAATGGCGACATCTGGACGGACTACAGTTTCGCTGCGCTGGCGCGGCCGCTGGCTGGGCTTGCGCATCTGGTACTGGTGGACAATCCAGCCCATCACCCAGCTGGTGACTTTTCGCTGGCGAAGGGACAGGTCATCGACGGCGGCGCGTCGACAACTGCGTTCACCTATAGCGGCATTGCAGTGCTGCATCCGCGGTTGTTCGAAGGCTGTACTGCCGGCGCGTTCAAGCTCGCGCCACTGCTGCGTCAAGCCATCGCGGCGGGCCAGGTGAGCGGTGAGCATTACAGTGGGCGCTGGATCGATGTCGGTACCCATGAGCGACTGGCCGAAGTCGAGCGAATCCTAGAGGCACGGCGCTGAATGTTCTGGCCCATTACGTTGTTGGGGGCGCTGATCGGTTGGCTGATCGCGAGTATTCCGGGGGCGCTGCTTGGCGCATTGCTTGGGCAGGTGCTCGACCGTCGCTTCGGGCTCAACTCGTGGGCCAGATTGCGCGAACGCATGGGCGCCGGGAAGGCCCTGATGCAGGGCGACGAGCTGCTGTTCTTTCTGCTCGGGCGGCTTGCCAAGAGCAGCGGACGAATCAGCGAAGCGCACATCCAGGCCGCGCGCAGGGAAATGCAGCGGCTGCAACTGGATCCGACGGCGCAACGTGCCGCCATCGACGCCTTCTACAGGGGGAAATCCAGCGGCGATGGCCTTCGCGACCCGTTACAACGCCTGCAAGGGCGCCCCGGCGAGGCCGAAACTGTGCTTCAGGCGTGTTGGCGAATGGCGCGAGCGCAAGGGCAGATCGATGCGCGCGAGCATGAACTGGTGATGCTCTGGGGTAAGTGGATGGGCTGGGATTCGGCGGCCATCGCGGCGCTGGACCCGAGCGGCGGTCGTCGTCAAGGCGCACCGAGCAATCTCGGTGGCGCCTATGAGCAGGCCTTGCAGCTGCTCGGCGTGCGTGCCGACAGCGAGCCGCAGGCAATCAAGCGTGCCTATCGGCGTTTGCTCAGCAAACACCATCCGGACAAGCAGGCCGGTGCAGGCGCAACGGCGCTACAAGTTCGCGAAGCAACCGAGCGAACCCGCGAGTTGCACAACGCCTACACCTTGATCCGCGAGCGACGCGGCTTCCGCTAACGCGCCATTGATGCGCTGGGGCGAGACAGGCCGCTACGTCTGTTTGTCCAGCCAGCCGCGAATTCGGCGCAGCAGTTGCTCCTGGTCGGCCTGGCGGTCGCCGGTGTGTGGTGGTAATCCCACCTGGTGGTAGCTCGGGTGTTGGATCCTGCGACTTGCGTTCAGCCGCTCGCGGGCCGCCGCCAGATCACCGCGTCCGCTCTGGTAGTAGAAATCGCCAGTCGCCAGCTTTAGCGTCGGGATCAGCTGCGCCAACGGTTCGTCTTGCCCTTCCGGCTGGCGCGGCTGGATCACTGCCAGAAGCCTGACATCGCTCGGTGCCAAATGCTGAAGATACCGCGCAGCCCAGTAACCACCGGTGCCCTGTCCAAGGAACACGATCACCGCCGGTTGCTTGCTGCGAGCAAACGCCAGTGCCGCCTCGATGCGTGCGGTGATCTGATCGGCTTGCGGTGCAGCGGGCGCGACGGTTTCCTCCGTTTTTGTCCCGTCGATAGGCTGTTCGCTTGGTATCGCTGCGGTTTCCTCAGGCAGGTAACCAGCCTCGCTTGGCACCAAATCTTCGGCAGGCAGCCCGGCCTGTGCTTCGGTTTCTTCGACCGGTGGCTCGGCTGCGCGCTCTGGGGTGCCCACGCCTGCTGGAAGCAGCAGCTTGGATGAATCCGGCAGGCTCAGGCTTAGCGTGTGCCAGCCGTGGTCGGGCAGGCCGCGGCGCAGCGGGCCGATACCGCGCGGCCAGTCGGCGCTTTCTCCGTCGCCGGGTAGCAGGATGATGACCCCTCTGGGGTCGCCGACATTGGCGGGACGCCAGAGGGCAGCGAAATCGTCGGTGTCTGCTTTGAGGCTGACGAACTCCTTATCGGGAAGTTGGCGCAGGAGATCGGAGCTCATGGCGTCGCTGCGCGAAGGTAATGGCGGGCGCTCGGCCGGCGTGGGCGTGGGCGGAGCCGGCGTTTCCTGCGTCGCTGGCTCATCTGCGGCGCTCGCGGGTATGGCGATCAGAGCAGTTGCCACGGTGGCCGCTAACAGGCCGTTGAAAAACGTGGATGAGGCAGGCAAGGCAGGGCGAAAAAGGCCGAGGAGGCGGAGCAGACGGATGTAGGTGAGCATTTCGAGGACCTTTTAACGCGGGATTACCAACGCCGGTAGTTTTTTCAACAGTCTGCTCATCGACCTGGAGAGTTCGGGGCATTGGGGCTCCAGAATTTCCTGCTACCTGGCCGTAGCGCTACTGGCGTAGATATTGCGGATGCACTACAAGAGTGTTTTTCGGCCTATCCGCCGATTGTGTGAGGTCTATGGTGCCATCTCTGCTGCGTTGTTGCTGTCTCTTGCTGACGCTCTTCAATCTGCCCGCGCTAGCTTCTAGCGTGCCGCTGAGCGACGCGCAGCTGGCGTGGCTGGATGAGCACCGCCAGTGGCGCGTCGGGGTAGTGATGACATCGCCCTATGCGGAATACGACCAGCGCCAGCGCCGGCTGTCCGGCTTCAACGTGCAGTTCATGGAACGGCTCGCCGCCAGTCTAGGTGTCGAGTTGCAGTGGCACCGTTTTGTTGATGATGCGTCGCTGGAGAGCGCCATGCGCACCGACGAGATCGACCTCGCTCCAGGGCTGCGCCAGACCCGAGCGGGCTTGCACGTCTGGCGCTACAGCGACCCCATCCTGCGGGTGCCACGGCTGATTATCGGCGACGTCAACGGCCCGCGTGCGATTGATCTCGAGCGGCTGGATAGCAACGATGTGATTGCCATTGAAGGTCCTGGTCCGGTGGCTGACTACATGCGCAGCAACTACCCGAGCCAGCCTGTGCTGGAGGTGACCAACCAGTTCGAGGCGTTGCGTCAGCTGGTCGAGGCACGCGTGCGCTTTGCCGTGGTCGACGAGCCGCTCTATGGACGCCTGTCTCAGCGGGCTGAATATGCCTCGCTGGACGTTGTCGGCGACCTGGGTAATCCACAACTGCTCAGGATCGGCTCGCGTCGCGACAGCCCGGTGATGAGCGCGATCATCGACCAGGCATTGCGCAGTTTCCCCACACATGAACTCAGTCGACTTCAGGAACAGTGGCTAAAGTCACGCAGCATCGACCAGTCACGGCGCATCAGTTACTGGCGCAGCCTTAGCCTTTTGTTGGCGCTGTTGGTGATTGCAGCCGTGGCCATCCTGGTCTGGCAACGAGGCCAGCAAGGGCTGCTCGAGGCGCGCCTGAAATCGGCACGGCGGCACATCGAGCTGCGCGAGGCGGCCGAAGAGGCGCAGCGCCTCACGCAGTTCTGCCTCGATCACAGCACGGTTGGCATCCTCTGGCTGAATTGGGACAGCCATGTGCGGTACGCCAACCAGGCCGCCGAAGAATTGCTGGGATACGCTGCCCACGCACTGCTCGAGCAGCCCCTGCAGGCGCTGGACCCGGCGCTGGGCATGGATGACTGGCTGCTGCTCTGGCGCGATGCGCGCAGCGGTGTCGATGACCATCAGGTACACGAGCGCGACTGGCAGCGAGCCGACGGCAGTCGCTTCCCAGCGGCGGTGACCCTGAGTTTCCTGCGCTTCGGCAGCAAGGAATACCTGGTGGTGTTTATCGCCGACATTACAGAGCGCCGCCGCGCCAGTGCCGCGTTGCAGGAAAGCGAGGTGCGGCTGAAGGCCATGGCCGGCAACGTGCCGGGGCTGGTGTTCCGCCTGGAGCGGCAGGACGCCGGCGCGCCGGTCAGCATCGCCTACATCAGCGAGGCCAGCCAGCGGCTGGTGGGTTACTCGGCGGAGCTGTTGTTGCAGCCAGGCCGCGGTATCCGCAGCCTGGTTCATCCCGAAGACGAACCGGGTTATTGGAGCAGCCAACAGCAGGCGCTTGACAGCATGAGCGACTGGTATTGGCAGGGGCGAATCCTGACCCGCTCCGGCGAGGTTCGCTGGGCCGATATTCGCGCCTCGGTACGCGGCCAGCTGGCAGGGCGGCAGGTCTGGGACGGGATTGTTTGGGACATCACCGACAACAAGCGGATCGAGCTGGAGCTGGACGCCTCGCGCGCGCAACTGCGCAAGCTGGCGGCGCACGTCGAAACCGTGCGCGAAGAGGAGAAGGCACACATTGCCCGTGAGGTTCACGATGAACTGGGCCAGATGCTGACGGTGCTCAAGCTGGAGATCTCCATGTGCGAGATCAGCTTCGCAGCACTTGATCCCGCTCTCGCCGCGCGCTTGCAAGGCATGAAACGGCTGATCGCGCAGCTGTTCCAGCAGGTACGCGACGTCGCGACCGCCTTGCGCCCGCCGATTCTGGACGCCGGTATCGCGTCGGCTATCGACTGGCAGGCGCGGCGCTTCGAGCAGCGCACGGGCATTGCCTGTCTGGTGCAAGTCCCAGAATGCCCGCCACAGCTGAGCAGTGCCAAAGCCGTTGGGTTGTTTCGCATCCTTCAGGAAGCATTGACCAACGTGATGCGCCATGCCAATGCGCAGACCGTGAGTCTCTGCCTGGAGCAACGGGGGAGTGTGCTGTGCTTGAGCATCAGCGATGATGGCCAGGGCTTCGTGGTGCCGCCGGGGCGTCAGGGCGTGTCGTTCGGTCTGGTCGGCATGCAGGAACGGGCGCAGATGCTGGGCGGTACGCTGCTGCTGGAAAGCCAGCCAGGCGAGGGCACTTCGATTCATGTATCGGTGCCGTTGGATGAACAGGTCGAGCCCGCGATGCTTATCAGCACACTGGAGAGCTAACGCCATGATTCGGGTAATCGTCGCCGAAGACCACACCATCGTTCGCGAAGGCATCAAGCAACTGATCGGACTCGCAAAAGACATGCAGGTAGTTGGTGAGGCCGGCAATGGTCAGCAGTTGCTCGACCAGTTGCGGCAGACGCCCTGCGATGTCGTCCTGTTGGATATCTCCATGCCTGGCGTCAACGGCCTGGAAGCCATTCCGCGGATTCACGCGTTGAGCGAGCCGCCAGCGATTCTGGTGCTGTCGATGCATGACGAGGCGCAGATGGCAGCACGGGCGCTCAAGGTCGGCGCGGCCGGTTATGCCACCAAGGACAGTGACCCAGCGCTGCTGTTGGTCGCGCTGCGCAAGGTCGCCTCCGGTGGGCGCTACATCGATCCGGAATTGGCCGATCGGATGGTCTTCGAGGTAGGTCTGACCGACTCCCGCCCGCCCCATGCGCTGTTGTCCGAGCGCGAGTACTCAGTGTTCGAGCGACTAGTGCATGGCGACTCGGTGAATGACATCGCCGCCAAGCTGGCCCTTAGCAGCAAGACCATCAGCACCCACAAGGCGCGCCTGATGCAGAAGCTGGTCGCCCACTCGGTGGCCGACCTGGTGCGTTATGCCATGGAACACAAGCTGGTCTGAGGCGACGCGATCGCAGCCATCGATCGTGTCTGCACTGCGGTCCCAGGCGTGGTCTGCCGGTCATAGGTGCGGCCGGGCCGGTGTCGGTTGTAGGGCGTTCCCTACACGCACCTCTCCGTTTTGCTGATTCGAAACACTCCGCTGTGCTGATGTCGGCGAGCGCGCGAGGCTCCTAACCTGTGATCATGGAACAACGGACCACAGGTGCGGCATGCTCGATTCTCAAGCGAACAATGTACTGATCAGCTTTCGTGGCATCCAGAAGAGCTATGACGGCGAAGCGCTGATCGTCAAAGACCTCAACCTGGATATCCGCAAGGGCGAATTCCTCACGCTGCTTGGCCCGTCTGGTTCCGGCAAGACCACCAGTTTGATGATGCTGGCCGGCTTCGAGACGCCGACGGCCGGTGAGATCCTGCTTGGTGGTCGTTCGATCAACAAGTTGCCGCCGCACAAGCGCGACATGGGCATGGTGTTCCAGAACTACGCGCTGTTCCCGCACATGACTGTCTCGGAAAACCTCGCCTTCCCGCTGAGCGTGCGAGGCATGCCCAAGCTCGACGTCAAGGAGCGGGTCAAGCGCGCCCTGTCGATGGTGCAGCTCGAAGGCTTCCGTAACCGTTACCCAGCGCAGCTCTCCGGTGGCCAGCAACAGCGCGTGGCGCTGGCGCGGGCGCTGGTGTTCGAGCCGCAGCTGGTACTTATGGACGAGCCGCTGGGCGCGCTGGACAAGCAACTGCGCGAGCAGATGCAGATGGAGATCAAGCACCTGCACCAAAGCCTGGGCGTGACCGTGGTTTACGTCACGCACGACCAGGGCGAGGCGCTGACCATGTCCGATCGGGTCGCCGTGTTCCATCAGGGCGAGATCCAGCAAATCGATGAGCCGCGAGCGCTGTACGAGCGTCCGGCGAACACTTTCGTGGCCAACTTTCTCGGCGAGAACAATCGCCTGCCGGCGCGGCTGGTCAGCCGGGACGGGGAGAACTGCGTCGTCGAGCTGGGCCGCGGCGAGCGGGTCGAGGCACTGGCGGTCAAGGTCGGCGCGCCGGGCGCTCCGGTCAACCTGTCGATTCGCCCCGAGCGGGTGCGCCTCAACGGCGCCAGCGCCAGTTGCCCGAATCGCTTCACCGGGCGGGTGGCCGAGTTCGTCTATCTGGGCGATCACATTCGCATTCGGCTCGAGGTATGCGGCGTCAGCGATTTCTTCGTCAAGCAGCCGATCGCCGAATTCGATCCCGCCCTGGCGGTTGGCGACGTCGTGCCGATCGGCTGGCAGGTGGAACACGTCCGTGCACTGGATCCGCTGCAAGCGGCATAAGCAGGGACAACAACAAGAAGCTGTTTTCAACCGCATCATGGAGCGAACGACAATGCTGAACATCCTGAAATTGACCGCCCTGAGCATCGGCCTGGCATGCGCCGCGCAGGCCTCGGCGGCAAACCTCACGGCCGTCACCTTCGGCGGCGCCAACAAGCAAGCGCAGATCAAGGCCTTCAACGAACCCTTCGAGGCCAAGACCGGCAACAAGATCATCGCCGGCGAATACAACGGCGAGATGGCCAAGGTAAAGGCCATGGTCGACACCAACAGCGTGTCCTGGCACCTGGTAGAGGTCGAGTCGCCGGAGTTGTCGCGTGGCTGCGACGAGGGGCTGTTCGAGGAGATAGACCCTTCGGTGGTCGGCAATCCGGACGATTTCGTCGAGGGCGCGGTACAACCCTGCGGCGTCGGCTTCTTCGTCTGGTCCACGGTGCTGGCCTACAACGCCGACAAGCTCGCCAGCGCGCCGAGCGGCTGGGCGGATTTCTGGGACACCGAGAAATTTCCTGGCAAGCGCGGCCTGCGCAAGGGCGCCAAGTACACCCTGGAGTTTGCGCTGATGGCCGATGGCGTTGCGCCGAAGGACGTCTACAAGGTGCTGGCTACCAAGGAGGGTCAGGACCGGGCCTTCAAGAAACTCGATCAGATCAAGCCCAGCATCCAGTGGTGGGAAGCCGGCGCTCAGCCGCCGCAGTTCCTGGCCTCCGGCGACGTGGTCATGAGCAGCGCCTACAACGGCCGTATCGCCGCGGTGCAGGATGAAAGCAATCTGCAAATCGTCTGGGATGGCGGTATCTACGACTTCGATTCCTGGGCCATCCCCAAGGGCGCGAAGAACCAGAAGGAGGCCCTGGAGTTCGTCGCCTTTACCGTGCAGCCCGAGCAGCAGAAGGCCTATTCCGAGAACATCGCCTACGGTCCGGCCAACACGAAGGCGGTCGAGCTGCTCGACCCGAAACTGTTGAAGAACATGCCCACCACGCCGGAAAACATCGCCAACCAGGTGGCGATGGACGTGACCTTCTGGGCTGACTACGGCGAGCAGTTGGAGCAGCGCTTCAACGCCTGGGCCGCACGCTAAGCGCGCCATGCCGTACTCGCACGGCCGATCGTCAATCGGTCGTACGCCTGAATCCTGAAACCTTGCGGAGTTCGCCATGGCTACTGCCGTCTCCCTGCCTGTTCCCGAACTCGCCGAGCTCAACCTGAAGCGGCGGCTGGCGCGTGCCGAACGCCTGAACCGACTGAAGTCCAAGGCGCTGATCCTGCCGTTGCTGGTGTTCTTGCTGCTCACCTTCGTTCTGCCGATCGCCTCGCTGCTCTGGCGCAGTGTCGACAACCCGGAAGTGGTTTCCAGCCTGCCGCGTACGGTTCAGGCGATCGCTGACTGGGATGGCCGCGGCCTGCCGGACGATCCGGTGTATCAGGCATTGAGCGAGGACCTGCTGGAGGCTCGGCGCAATCAGTCGCTGGGCGATCTGTCGAAGCGCCTGAACATGGAGCAGGCCGGTTACCGCAGCTTGCTCAGCAAAACCGCGCGGGCGTTGCCGTTCAAGGCGCAACCGCAATCCTATCGGGATGCGTTCGAAGCGCTCGATGAGCGTTGGGGCGACCCAGCCTACTGGCAGGTGATTCGCCGCAACGACAGTGCCGTCACGCCGTATTACCTGCTGGCCGCGCTCGATCACCGTATCGACGATCTCGGTGAGCTGGCGCCAGTTTCGCCGGATCAGGCGGTGTACCTGGACATCTTCGCCCGGACCTTCTGGATGGGCCTGGTGATCACTGCCATCTGCCTGGTGCTGGCCTATCCGCTGGCCTACCTGCTGGCCAATCTGCCGGCGCGCCAGAGCAACCTGTTGATGATCATGGTGCTGCTGCCGTTCTGGACTTCGATCCTGGTGCGTGTCGCGGCGTGGATCGTGTTGCTGCAATCGAGCGGCCTGATCAACGGTGCGCTGTTGAAGATGGGGCTGATCGATCAGCCGCTGCAGCTGGTGTTCAATCGCGCCGGCGTCTACATCGCCATGGTGCACATCCTGCTGCCGTTCATGATCCTGCCGATCTACAGCGTGATGAAGAGCATCTCGCCGAGCTACATGCGCGCGGCGATCTCCCTGGGTTGCCACCCCTTCGCCAGCTTCTGGCGGGTGTACTTCCCGCAGACCCTCGCGGGCGTGGGTGCCGGGTGCCTGTTGGTGTTCATCATCGCCATCGGCTACTACATCACCCCGGCGCTGCTCGGCAGCCCGAACGACCAGATGGTCAGCTACTTCGTCGCCTTCTACACCAACACCACCATCAACTGGGGCATGGCCACGGCACTGGGCGGGCTGCTGCTGCTCGCGACCATGCTGCTGTACATCGTCTACAGCTGGTTGGTCGGCCCAGCCGGTTGAGGTTGGGTTGAGCATGGGGGTTCGCAGCGTTCAGCCAATACGGCACGCCATTCGTTTTTCTGCGCAGGAGAGCCTTCCATGCTGAGCCCCTACATGTCGCCCGTCGAGCGCGTCTGGTACTACACGCTGCGCATCATCTGCGCACTGGTGCTGCTGTTTCTGATCGTGCCGGTGCTGGTGATCGTGCCGTTGTCGTTCAACTCCGGTTCCTTCCTGGTCTATCCGCTGCAGGGCGTGTCGCTGCGCTGGTACGAGGCACTGTTCAGCTCGGCGGACTGGATGCGCTCGCTGAAGAACTCGTTGCTCATCGCGCCGGCCGCCACTGCGCTGGCGATGGTCTTCGGCACCCTGGCGGCGATCGGTCTGACCCGGGGCGAATTTCGCGGCAAGGCGCTGGTGATGACCCTGCTAATTTCACCAATGGTGGTGCCGGTGGTGATTGTCGGGGTGGCCAGTTACCTGTTCTTTGCCCCGTTGGGTATGGGCAACAGCTACCTGTCGCTGATCCTGGTGCACGCGGTACTGGGCGTGCCGTTCGTGATCATCACCGTCTCGGCCACGCTGCAGGGGTTCAACCAGAATTTGGTGCGCGCCGCAGCAAGCTTGGGCGCTTCCCCCGTGACCACATTTTTCCGCGTGACCCTGCCGCTGATAGCCCCGGGGGTGATTTCCGGCGCGTTGTTCGCCTTTGCCACCTCGTTCGATGAGGTAGTAGTGACGCTATTCCTGGCCGGGCCCGAGCAGATCACCCTACCGCGGCAGATGTTCAGCGGTATCCGCGAAAACCTCAGCCCGACCATTGCTGCTGCGGCCACTTTGCTGATCGGCTTTTCAATCGCGCTGCTGTTGACTCTGGAATGGCTGCGCGGCCGCTCCGAAAAGATGCGCACCCAACAATCTGCCTGATGGATTTCACAACGACGCTGTTGCAGGTCGATGGGCTCAGATTGGGCGTGCAAAATATTGCACGGAGTTTTACTGTAATCCGAACGCTTGGGAGGGCGGCGCAGTCGATCATCGTATGCTGCGGCGCGTACGTCCCGACGTTCATTCCGACCCGTGCCGACGATGAGCGGCTACCGAGGAGCTTATGAGCAAGACCAACGAATCCCTGATGCAACGCCGTGTTGCCGCTGTTCCCCGTGGCGTCGGCCAGATCCACCCGATCTTTGCTGACCATGCCAAGAACAGCAGCGTGGTCGACGTCGAAGGCCGCGAGTTCATCGATTTCGCCGGTGGCATCGCCGTGCTGAATACCGGTCACCTGCACCCGAAGATCATTAAGGCCGTGGAAGACCAGCTGCATAAGCTGACCCATACCTGCTTCCAGGTACTGGCCTATGAGCCGTACGTGGAGCTGTGCGAGAAGATCAATGCGCGGGTACCCGGCGATTTCGACAAGAAGACCCTGCTGGTCACCACCGGCTCCGAAGCGGTGGAAAACGCGGTGAAAATCGCCCGCGCTGCCACCGGACGCGCCGGCGTGATTGCCTTTACCGGCGCTTATCACGGCCGCACCATGATGACCCTCGGTCTGACCGGCAAGGTCGCGCCCTACTCGGCGGGCATGGGCCTGATGCCGGGCGGCATTTTCCGCGCGCAATATCCCTGCGCTATCCATGGCGTTAGCGTCGATGAGTCCATCGCGAGCATCGAGCGCATCTTCAAGAACGATGCCGAGCCGCGGGACATCGCTGCGATCATCATCGAGCCGGTGCAGGGCGAGGGTGGCTTCAATGTCGCACCGAAGGAATTCATGGCGCGCCTGCGTGCGCTCTGCGATGAACACGGCATCCTGCTGATCGCTGACGAAGTGCAGACCGGCGCCGGGCGCACCGGCACTTTCTTCGCCATGGAGCAGATGGGTGTGGTCGCCGACCTGACCACCTTTGCCAAGTCGGTCGGCGGTGGTTTTCCGATTGCTGGCGTGTGTGGCAAGGCCGAGATCATGGACGCCATTGCGCCGGGCGGGCTCGGCGGCACCTACGCCGGTAACCCGCTGTCCTGCGCGGCGGCGCTGGCGGTCATGGAAATCTTCGAGGAAGAGCAGCTGCTCGACCGTTGCAAGGCGGTGGCCGAGAAGCTTACCGCCGGGCTCAAATCCATCCAGGCGCGGCACAAGGAGATCGGCGAAGTCCGCGGGCTCGGCGCGATGATCGCCATCGAGCTGTTCGAGGAGGGCGATCACGCGCGTCCGGCCGCGGCGCTGACCTCGCAGATCGTCGCCAAGGCACGGGACAAGGGCTTGATCCTGCTGTCCTGCGGCACCTATTACAACGTGCTGCGGGTGCTGGTGCCGCTCACCGTTGAGGACGACCTGCTTGAGCGCGGCCTGTCCATTATCAGTGAGTGTTTTGACGAGCTAACTTGATCGCGCGTGGCGCACCGGCATCCGCAACGGATGTCAGCCGCGCCGCAACCCTGACCCCTCGGGTACAATGCGCGGCATTCCGCCGTGCTACCCGAGGTCGTCATGCAGCCGTTCGCTATCGCCCCTTCGATTCTTTCCGCCAATTTCGCCCGCCTGGGCGAGGAAGTGGACAACGTGCTCGCCGCTGGCGCGGACATCGTCCATTTCGATGTCATGGACAACCACTACGTCCCCAACCTGACCATCGGCCCGATGGTCTGCGCGGCGTTGCGCAAGCATGGCGTCACCGCACCCATCGACGTGCACCTGATGGTCAAACCGGTCGACCGCATGATTGGTGATTTCCTCGAGGCGGGTGCCAGCTACATCACCTTCCACCCGGAAGCCTCCGAACACATCGATCGATCGCTGCAGCTGATCAAGGACGGCGGCGCCAAGGCCGGCCTGGTGTTCAATCCGGCCACGCCGCTGGACGTGCTCAAGTACGTGATGGACAAGGTCGACATGGTGCTGCTGATGAGTGTGAACCCCGGTTTCGGTGGGCAGAAGTTCATTCCCGGCACCCTCGACAAACTGCGCGAAGCGCGTGCACTGATCGATGCCAGCGGACGGGACATCCGGCTGGAGATCGACGGCGGCGTCAATCCGAAGAACATCCGCGAAATCGCCGCCGCGGGCGCCGATACTTTCGTGGCCGGCTCGGCGATCTTCAATCAACCGGACTACAAGGCGGTGATCGACCAGATGCGCGCTGAACTCGCGCTGGCTCGCCCATGACCCGCCTGGAGCAGCTGTTCGACGGTCGGCTGCCGCGTCTGGTGATGTTCGACCTGGACGGCACACTGATGGACTCGGTGCCGGACCTGGCCGCCGCAGTGGACAAGATGCTGATGTTGCTCGGTCGTGAGCCGGTCGGCGTCGCCCGGGTGCGCGACTGGGTCGGCAATGGCTCGCGCGTGCTGGTGCGCCGAGCGCTGGCCGGGCAGCTGCAGCATGACGGCGTCGCGGACGAGTTGGCCGACGTGGCGCTGGCGCTGTTCATGCAGGCCTATTCCGGTGGTCATGCACTGACCACCGTTTACCCAGGTGTCATCGAATGCCTGGACTGGCTGCGCGAGCGTGACGTGAAGCTGGCGATCATCACCAACAAGCCGGCGCAATTCATCGAGCCGCTGCTGGAGGAGAAGGGCCTGGCCGGGTATTTCCAGTGGCTGGTGGGCGGAGATACCTTGCCGCAGCAAAAGCCCGATCCGGCGGCGCTGTTCTGGGTCATGGACAAGGCGGATGTCGCGCCAGGCGAGTCGCTGTTCGTCGGGGACTCGCGAAATGATGTGCGCGCGGCGAAGGCGGCGGCCGTGCCCTGCGTTGCGCTCACCTATGGCTACAACCACGGCGAACCCATCGCCAACGAGGCGCCTGCCCTGGTGGTCGCTGACCTGCGCGAGCTGGTTGCTTCGGTTCCGGGGCTGCGCTAGTGTGGCCCCTGTTCCGTAATCCGCCTGGACGAGATCAGATCGTGGTGGTCACTCGCAAACAATGGATGAATGTCATCAAGGCCCTGGCCCGTTGGCGCTGGCGCGCCTGACATCTTTCTGCCGGCTCGGCCGGTCCGTTTGCATCCGACCCAAGTAGCTCCCTCCGACCACGAGGCTGACATGACCCGCGAAGAATTCCTGCGTTTGGCCGACCAAGGCCACAACCGCATTCCCCTGTCGTTCGAAACCATCGCTGACTTCGATACCCCGCTGACGCTGTATCTCAAGCTCGCCGACGCGCCCAATTCCTACCTGCTCGAGTCCGTGCAGGGCGGTGAGAAGTGGGGGCGCTACTCCATCATTGGCCTGCCGTGCCGCACGGTACTGCGGGTGCAGGATCACCGGATCAGCGTGACCACTGACGGCGTCGAGACCGAGACCTGCGAGGTCGAAGACCCGCTGGCCTTCGTCGAATCCTTCCAGCAACGTTACCGCGTGGCGCCCGTCGATGGCCTGCCGCGCTTCAACGGGGGGCTGGTGGGCTACTTCGGCTACGACAGCGTGCGTTATGTGGAGCGCAAGCTGGCGACATGTCCCAATCCCGATCCGCTGGGTACGCCGGATATCCTGTTGATGGTCTCCGATGCGGTCGTGGTGTTCGACAACCTGGCCGGCAAGCTTCACTGCATCGTGTTGGCCGATCCAGCGCAGCCGGACGCCTACGAGGCGGGACTGGCCAAGCTGCAAGCGCTGCGCGAGAAACTGCGCCAGTCGATCATGCCGCGCCTGGGCCTGGATTTCGAAAGCGGAGGCGGCACCGAGCCGGCGTTCCGCTCCAGCTTCAGTCGCGGGGATTACGAACAGGCAGTTGAGCGCATCAAGGACTACATCCTTGCCGGCGACTGCATGCAGGTGGTGATTTCCCAGCGCATGTCGATTCCCTTCAAGGCCTCGCCGATCGATCTTTACCGCGCACTGCGCTGCTTCAACCCGACGCCCTACATGTACTTTTTCAATTTTGGCGATTTCCACGTGGTGGGCTCGTCGCCGGAGGTCTTGGTGCGCGTCGAGGAAGGCCTGGTCACAGTTCGGCCGATTGCCGGGACCCGCCCACGCGGGGCCAACGAGGAGGCCGATCTGGCGTTGGAGCAGGACCTGCTCAGCGACGCCAAGGAGCTGGCCGAACACCTGATGTTGATCGACCTGGGCCGCAATGATGTGGGCCGTGTCGCCGAAAACGGCTCGGTACGGCTGACGGAAAAGATGGTCATCGAGCGTTACTCCAACGTCATGCATATCGTCTCCAACGTCACCGGCCAGCTCAAGGCACCGTTGACGGCGATGGATGCACTGCGGGCGATCCTGCCGGCAGGCACGCTTTCCGGCGCGCCGAAGATTCGCGCCATGGAAATCATTGACGAGCTGGAGCCCGTGAAGCGCGGCGTCTACGGCGGTGCCGTCGGCTACCTGGCCTGGAACGGCAATATGGATACGGCGATCGCCATCCGTACGGCGGTGATCAAGGACGGCGAGCTGCACGTGCAGGCCGGCGCCGGCATCGTCGCCGACTCGCAGCCCGCGCTGGAGTGGGAAGAAACGTTGAACAAACGCCGCGCCATGTTCCGCGCGGTCGCTCTGGCCGAACGCGACCAGCAGGAGAACTGATCATGCTGCTGATGCTGGATAACTACGATTCCTTCACCTACAACGTCGTGCAATATCTCGGTGAGCTGGGCGCGGACGTCAAAGTGGTGCGCAACGACGAGCTGAGTGTTGCCGAAATCGAAGCCTTGAACCCCGAGCGCATCGTTGTCTCGCCCGGCCCTTGCACCCCCAACGAGGCGGGTGTTTCGCTTGAGCTGATTCGTCATTTTGCTGGCAGGTTGCCGATTCTTGGCGTTTGCCTCGGCCATCAAAGCATTGGTCAGGCCTTTGGCGGCGACGTGGTGCGCGCGCGTCAGGTCATGCATGGCAAGACCAGCCCGGTCATGCACGAGAACACCGGAGTATTTGCCGGGCTCAACAATCCGCTCACGGTGACGCGTTATCACTCGTTGGTGGTCAAGCGCGAAACCCTGCCGGATTGTCTCGAAGTCACGGCGTGGACGCGTCTGGATGACGGCAGCGTCGACGAGATCATGGGGCTACGGCACAAGACACTGAATATCGAGGGCGTCCAGTTCCATCCCGAGTCCATCCTCACCGAACAGGGTCACGAACTGTTCGCCAATTTTCTGAAGCAGACCGGAGGCGTGCGCTGATGGATATCAAGGAAGCCCTCAACCGTATCGTCGGCCAGCTGAATCTGAGCACCGACGAAATGAAAGCGGTGATGCGCCAGATCATGACGGGACAATGTACCGACGCACAAATCGGCGCGTTCCTCATGGGAATGCGCATGAAGAGTGAAACCATCGACGAGATCGTCGGCGCTGTACAGGTGATGCGAGAGCTCGCTGATCCGGTGCATTTCGATACTCATCGCCTGGTGGACACTTGCGGCACCGGTGGTGATGGCATGAACATCTTCAACGTCTCCACCGCTGCAGCGTTCGTCGTAGCGGCTGCCGGTGGCAAGGTCGCCAAGCATGGCAACCGGGCAGTGTCGGGCAAGAGCGGTAGCGCCGATCTGCTTGAAGCAGCCGGTGTTTACTTGGATCTCACGCCTGAGCAGGTCGCCCGTAGCGTAGACGCCGTCGGCGTTGGCTTCATGTTCGCGCCCGCGCATCACGGCGCGATGAAATTCGCGGCGGGCCCGCGGCGCGAGTTGGGGCTGCGCACGTTGTTCAACATTCTCGGACCGATGTCCAACCCGGCCGGCGTCAAGCATCAGGTGCTTGGCGTGTTCAGCAAGGAGCTCTGCCGGCCGATGGCCGAAGTGCTGGCGCGTCTCGGTAGTCAGCATGTGTTAGTGGTGCATGCGCAGGATGGCTTGGACGAGATAAGCCTGGCGGCACCGACCCATGTCGCCGAGCTGAACAAGGGCGAGATCAGCGAGTACCGCATCCAGCCTGAGGACTTCGGCATCAAGAGCCAGAGCCTGATCGGCCTCAACGTTGATGATGCACAGGGCTCGTTAATGCTTATCCGGGATGCGTTGGGCCGCCGGAAAACTGAAAACGGCCAGAAGGCTGCCGACATGATCGTGTTGAATGCCGGCGCTGCGCTTTATGCCGCCGATATCGCCAGTAGCCTGAAGCAGGGCGTAGAGATCGCTCACGACGCGTTGCACACCGGTCTGGCGCGGGACAAGTTCGAAGAGCTGGTGTCCTTTACTGTGGTGTTTAAACAGGAGAGTGCGCAATGAGTAGCGTGCCGACAGTTCTTGAAAACATCATAAGGCGCAAGCGCGAAGAAGTGAGCGAGCGCCGTGGCCGGATTGGACTGGCCGAACTCGAAGCAATGGCGGCGGCAGCCGACCCTGTCCGTGGCTTTGCCCGCCGGCTGCAAGAGCAGGCGCGTAGCAAGCAACCGGCTGTGATTGCCGAAATTAAGAAAGCCTCACCAAGCAAAGGGGTGCTGCGCGAGGATTTTGTCCCGGCGGACATCGCCCGAAGCTACGAGGCGGGTGGTGCAACCTGCCTTTCGGTGCTGACGGATATCGATTTTTTTCAGGGTGCCGATGACTACCTGAAGCAAGCGCGCGCGGCGTGCAAGCTGCCGGTCATCCGCAAGGACTTCATGGTCGACCCGTATCAGGTCATCGAATCGAGAGCCTTGGGCGCTGACTGCATTCTGCTGATTGTCGCCGCGCTGGAAGACGGTCAGATGGCCGAGCTGGCAGATGTGGCAAAGGCCCAGAACCTCGACGTATTGGTGGAGGTCCATGATGGGGCAGAGCTGGAGCGCGCGCTGCGCCTCGATACGCCTCTGCTCGGGATCAACAACCGCAATCTTCACACCTTCGAGCTTAGCCTGGAAACAACCCTCGAATTGCTACCACGCATTCCGCGGGATCGTCTGGCGGTTACCGAGAGCGGCATACTTCATCGTGCCGACGTGGAACTGATGGAAATCAATCAGGTTTATGCGTTTCTGGTGGGTGAGGCTTTCATGCGAGCCGAGCAGCCTGGGATTGAGCTGCAACGTTTGTTCTTTCCAGGGCGTAACCGCCCGCAAACGGCTGCTGATCCGGATTGACTCGCTGCGATTGAAAAAGCCGGCAATTCGCCGGCTTTTTCAATCGTGGTGATGCGATCTTCAGCGCGTACCGAACACCACCATTGTCTTTCCCTTCACGTGTACCAACCCCTGTGCTTCGAGGCTCTTGAGCACGCGCCCGACCATTTCTCGGGAACAGCCAACGATGCGGCCGATCTCCTGGCGAGTGATCTTGATCTGCATGCCATCCGGGTGCGTCATCGCATCGGGCTGCTTGCACAGGTCAAGCAGAGTACGGGCTACGCGGCCGGTTACGTCGAGGAACGCCAGATCACCCACCTTGCGCGTCGTGTTGCGCAAGCGTTCGGCCATCTGGCTGCCGAGCGCATAAAGAATATCGGGGTCTTGCTGCGTCAGTTCACGGAACTTGGCGTAGCTCAGTTCTGCTACTTCGCATTCGGTCTTGGCACGGACCCATGCGCTACGTTCCTTTTCCGAACCTTCCTTTTCGAACAGTCCCATTTCCCCGAAAAAATCGCCGGAGTTGAGATAGGCAATGATCATCTCGCGGCCATCGTCATCTTCGATCAGGATAGTGACCGAACCTTTAACGATGAAGAAAAGCGTTTCGCTACGATCACCGGCATAGATGATGGTGCTCTTGGCCGTATAGCGCCGACGATGGCAATGCGCGAGGAGTTTATCGATGTTCTTGATCTTGGGCGTAAGTGTAATAGCAACCATGCTGTAGTCCCGGAAGATGTGTCCAATTAGAAGGCAGTTCTTATTATGTATGACTGAGTTCTGTTATCAGGCTTGGCGAGCTTAACAGACCGGTCCGGGTCGACAACAAAACTGCGACACGAATATCAACTTTTGATCACTCATTTCGTCGGATTGCCATCTCCAGCGCCCGCTGATGGTCATGCTAAGCTTCGCTCCTTTTCAAGCGAGGTCTATCGATGAAAGCGCGCATCCAGTGGGCTGGCGAGGCAATGTTTCTTGGCGAGTCTGGTAGCGGCCATGTCGTGGTGATGGATGGCCCGCCGGAAAATGGTGGCCGCAATCTCGGCGTTCGACCGATGGAAATGCTGTTGTTGGGGCTCGGTGGCTGCAGCAACTTCGACGTAGTGAGCATCCTGAAGAAGTCGCGTCAGGCTGTGGAAAGCTGTGAAGCCTTTCTGGAGGCGGAGCGCGCCGATGAGGATCCGAAGGTGTTTACCAAGATTCACCTGCGCTTCGTCGTCAAGGGTCGTGGGCTGAAGGAGGCGCAGGTCAAACGTGCCGTCGAACTGTCTGCCGAGAAGTACTGCTCCGCCTCGATCATGCTCGGCCGCGCCGGTGTCGAGATCAGCCACGAGTATGAAATCGTAGAGTTGGGCTGATCACCGATAATCAGGGCGAGTACCTAGATCACGGCTTGCCGTACTGGAGCTGGCGACCCGATCGGCACAATGCGCGCCCCGTTTTAATGGGGCGTTTCGCTAGAACATCTGGACCATGGTCGCAACTGCAACTTCATGGGTGCAACAGCCTGAAGAAGTTTCTTGAGTTGCAATATCTACGACATTTGCTTTGCCGAAACGCCAGAAGATCAGCAGGCGTATGTAGAGTGCGTCGGTGAAACATATCGCGCGGAGTGGCTGGCGGCGATTCTGACAAATGTCATAGATATCACCGGTGCAAATACCGTGATATTACGCGGCAGCAGGACCGTTCGCGTGGGCCGGTGCCTTCGCTTGCAGCATTATCTCACCGCTAAAGTCCTCGACTATTCGACCCACCAATTCGCTTCGAGCAGCGATACTGCCGACGAATCAAGTCGTGGCTCTCGCCGTGATGTCGCGCGTAACAAGCGTTCATCGACACGAAATAAAGTTGATTCAGGGCCACCTCCCCGAAGCCGAGCCCAGGTAACGACTGTAGAAATTAAGAGGGCGCCTGTCAGGCGCCCTTCTTCGTGATGTCGGGTCAGATCCGGTAGGTGGTTTTGGTCATCACCTTGGCCATCAGGCTCATGCCGAATTTCACTGGCGCCGGAAAGCGCAAGCCGCCGGCATCGAGGGCAGCAGTCGAATGCTGCGCTTCATCCGTGCGCATCTGTTCGAGGATTGCCCGGGACTTCTCGTCACCCTGTGGAATCTGCTCAAGATGCTCATCGAGATGTTTGCAGACTTGATCTTCCGTGGCTGCGACGAAGCCCAGGCTGATCCGGTCGCTGATCAGGCCCGCCGACGCACCGATGCCGAACGACAATCCGTAAAAAAGCGGATTGAGAACGCTAGTGTGGCTACCTAACTGATGAATGCGCTGTTCGCACCAGGCGAGATGATCGATTTCCTCATCTGCTGCGCGTTCCATCGCCTCGCGTACCCTCGGCAGTCGAGCTGTCAGTGCCTGACCCTGGTATAGCGCCTGCGCGCAGACCTCACCGGTGTGATTGATGCGCATCAGGCCGGCCACGTGGCGCGCTTCGCTGTCGCTCAGCTCAGCCTTGTTCTTCAACACAGCCGGCGTTGGTCGGTGGGGTTGGCCGCTGAACGGTAGCAGCGTCCGTAAAGCAGCATCGGCCTGCAGCAGCAGGCGGTCCGCAGGAGAGTATTGGCGTTGGTTGGGCATGTCGCCTCCAGATGATTCGGAGCAGGCGTGGGCGGTTGGTGCTGCTGTTTGGCGCGTCAGTGTTCAGCCGGGAGGCCAGTGCATCTGACGCTGACCGAGCACATGCATATGGATGTGGTAGACCGTCTGGCCACCCAGGTCGTTGCAGTTCATGACAACTCGAAAGCCTTCCTGACAGCCCTGCTCTTCGGCGAGACGTTGTGCGGTAAACAGGATATGCCCAGCGAGAATTTTGTCGTCATCCTCGCTTAGATCATGCAGGGTTGCGATGTGCTTCTTCGGGATCACCAGGAAATGCACGGGCGCCTGAGGCGCGATGTCATTGAAGGCGATAACCTGTTCGTCTTCATAGATCTTTTGCGCAGGGATGGCCCCGGCGACGATTTTGCAAAATAGACAATCCATGGCGTTTCTCCAAAAATTGCAACCAAAGCAGTGTAACAGGCGATTTTCGGACTGGTTAGCTGGCACGGAGCATGCTGAATGAAGAATGATATCCACGACTTGGCTCTGGTGCTCGAGTCAAGGTTGCGATTGGTGCTGATTGAATCCTGGGATGAGCGCCGAGTGCTCGAGACGCTGAGCGGGTTGGCGGTCAACCGGGGGATGACGCTTCATGTGTGGTCCGTGACGGAAGGGCTCCGGCATCTCGCTTTCGGCGGCGAGGCACTGGACGCCGGCGAAAGCTGCTCGGCTGAGGTTGCATTGAGGCGGGTCAAGCACGACCCCTTGGGCAGTCTGTATGTGTTCTGCGATTTGCATCCGTTTCTTGATGAGCCGCGTTTGGTGCGCTTGCTGAAGGAAATCGCAATGGCGCAGGGGCCTTCTGCGCCCACGCTTGTGCTGGTTTCCCATGCCCTCAAGTTACCTCCGGAGGTTCAACGCTACGCGGCTCGATTCAGTCTCACCCTGCCGTCCGAGGAGGAGCTGCTGAGCATCGTTCGGGATGAAGCGACCGTCTGGAGCGAGCGTAATCGCGGCGCTCGCGTACGTACCGACAATCGCACCCTGCAGCAGGTTGTAAAAAATTTGCGTGGGCTCAGTCATGCCGAAGCTCGCGGCCTGGCGCACAGCCTGATCTGCGACGACGGCGCGATCACACAGGAAGATCTGCCGGAGCTCAATCGCAAGAAATTCGAGTTGCTGGATATGGAGGGGGTGCTCGGCTTCGAATATGAAACAGAACGCTTCGCTGATGTGGGAGGCCTGCAGAACCTTAAACGATGGCTGGTGCAACGTCAGGCTGCCTTTGTGGCAGGCAGTGGATCGGATAGGCCGCGCGGGGTGATGCTTGTCGGCGTGCAGGGTGGTGGTAAAAGCATGGCAGCCAAGGCGGTCGCTGGGCTTTGGGGACTGCCACTGCTGCGCCTGGATTTTGCTTGCCTGTACAACAAGTTCTTCGGTGAAACCGAGCGCAACCTGCGTGAGGCACTGAAACTGGCCGAACAGATGGCGCCTTGCGTGTTATGGATGGACGAGTTGGAGAAGGGGCTCGCGACGGGCGAGATGGATGGCGGCGTCAGTCAGCGAGTCCTAGGCACCCTGCTGACCTGGATGGCTGAGCGTGAATCGCCGGTATTTATGGTTGCGACTGCCAATGCGGTGGATCGACTTCCGCCAGAACTGCTACGTAAAGGTCGCTTTGATGAGCTGTTCTTCGTCGACTTGCCCGATGCGGCAACTCGGGCAGAAATCTTCGGAATTCACTTGGCACGGCGGGAGCTGAAAGCCGATCAGTTCGATCTGTCAGCACTTGCGGCCGCTTGCGATGGGTTCTCCGGAGCGGAGATCGAGCAGGTAGTGGTGTCAGCCGTCTATGCTGGGCAGGCGCAGTCCAGCGATCCCGATCAAGACATGCTCCTGGGTTGTATCCGGGCTACCGCACCGCTTTCGGTGGTGATGGCCGAAAAGCTGGATGAGCTTCGTGGATGGGCTTCGGGGCGAGCCGTACTGGCCTAGCTGGCTTGCTGCCTTACCAGAGACGCTACAGCTTACTGATAAGTCGGCAGGACGATGGCGGTCAGGATGCCAACGAAAGGGGCGAGCAACCAGAGCGCCGCGAGGATCTTTACGGCCCTGGTGTTCGGCGGCTGCGGAGGTCCGAAGCGATTCGATCCGGTGTTGCCTGGCATCAGCAGTACCACCAATGGAAATACGGTGCCAATGACCGGAACCAGATAGAGCAGCATGAGCCAGCCGGACCAACCCACGTCATGCAAGCGCTGCACACCGATCTGAACACTGACGAGCAGAAAGCCGATGCCGAACACGCCGGTGACAATCACGCCGAGCACAGTCGAGGCAGCGAACGTCATGCCGGAGATTAACAATAGGCCGAGCGCCGCAGCCATCAACGCCATGGACCAGGCTAGATAGCGCAGCCGACCGATCCGGCCTTGTGTCGTGAATACCTTTAGCTCGCCGTACTCTGCTGTTGGCTCGCCAACGTCGGCGCGCGGGGGTGCATACAGGTGCATGGTGCTTTGACTGTGCCGCGCCGTTTCGCCCTGCAGTGCTTGGCGTGCCAGATATTTCTGGATCACGATTCCACAGCTGCAACACTCAACGGCAGCTGGCTGTGTGTGGCCACATTTTGGGCACGCCATCTGCTCGGTAGTGACCGGTGCATCGCTCGGCTGTGCGGGCGCATATTCGGCGATAGCCAGCGCAATACCTTTCGCTGATTCCGGTTCCTTACGTGCCTGCACGCCGGCGCGATGCAGTGCTTGCAGGTATCGGTCGGCCTCCCGAGCGTTCAGGTCACGCTTGATATGGACCGAGCCTTGACCGAATAGACGCTCGATTTTGCCCGCGTCGCATTTGAACAGCCGGATCAGATTGCTCTTGGCCGTGTCTGGTGAGACGCCCGCTACGAGTTCACCGTCAAAGACAATTCGATACTGATCAGCGCTCATCCAACATCCCTGTTGCCGGTTTTTGGGCAAGCCTAAGTCGTGGCTGAACGGTCAACAAGTAGCCTGAACCTGAGTTGCCTGGGGCTTGCAGCAACTGCGAGCTGCGTCACGATTGGCGCGGCCAGCAATGCGACAGCTGCGCCGCGCGATTGTGGGCGGCACGGTATTCCCGATCCAGCCGGGCGATTAGTTCTTCGCTGCTCGGCAAATCTCGTATTTCCCCTACGCCCTGGCCCGCCGACCACACGGTTTTCCAGGCCTTCGCTTCATCGCTGACGGGTTTGAGTTTTTCGCCGTAGTTCATTTCGCCTTTGTTCTTCAGACGCCCCTCATCGTAGCCGGCGTGTTGCAGACTTTGACGCAGAAAGCTAGCGGGCACGCCTGATACCGCAGCCGTGTGAATGATGTCTGCAGCATGCGCCTGCAGCAGCATTTGCTTGTATTCATCCGAAGCCTGGCTTTCACGCGTGGCAATGAAGCGCGTCCCCATGTAGGCCAGGTCCGCACCGAGGATTTGCGCGGCGAGTATCTCGTGACCATGATTGAGGCAGCCAGAAAGCAGGAGTGTTTTGTCGAAGAACTGGCGAATCTCGGCCACCAAGGCAAACGGACTCCAAGTGCCGGCGTGACCACCAGCGCCAGCGGCCACCGCAATCAGGCCGTCAACCCCAGCTTCAGCAGCTTTTTCCGCATGCCGTCGTGTGGTGACATCGTGAAACACCAGCCCACCATAACTGTGCACCGCGTCCACCACTTCCTTTACGGCGCCGAGGCTGGTGATCACGATCGGAACCCGCTGTTCCACGCATATCGATAGGTCCGCCTGAAGCCGAGGGTTACTGTGGTGCACGATCAGGTTGACGGCGTAAGGGGCGGGTTTGCGTGCGCCTGACAGGTGCTGGTCTATCTCCTGTAACCAATCTCGGAAGCCACTGCTTTCTCGCTGGTTCAGTGCGGGAAAGCTACCGACCACGCCGGCGTTGCAACATGCGGCTACCAGCGCGGGGTTCGAAACCAGGAACATTGGAGCGGCAACCAATGGCAGACGAAGGCGCTCTTGGAGGATGGCCGGTAATGACATGGCAGATTCCTTGAGTCGGTTTCAGAATGGCTTGATGACGACGAGAATGACGATAGCCAGTAGCAGCAATACCGGAAACTCGTTGAACCAGCGGTAGAACACGTGACTGCGGGTGTTCTCATCGCGTGCAAACCGCTTCAGCTGGGCGCCACACATATGGTGATAGCCAATCAGCAGGGCTACCAGTGCAAGCTTGGCGTGCAGCCAGCCGCCGCTGGAAAACAACGCAGGGTTCAGTGCGATCATGCCGATGCCGAAAGCCAGCGTGGCGACCATCGAGGGAATCATGATGCCGCGATAGAGCTTGCGCTCCATGACCTGGAACCGCTCTCGGCTGATCGCATCCTCGCTCATGGCGTGATAAACGAACAATCTCGGCAGATAGAACAACCCTGCGAACCAGCAGACGATCGCAACGATGTGCAAGGCTTTGAGCCAGAGATAGAGCATTCAGAAGTTCCTTGAGTTTAGAGTCAGTCCGATAGTAGTGGCTTGAGGGCCCGCACGTCATCTCGGTGGTTGGCCCTGAGCGCAGGCCCCTTTATGATCGACGTTCTTTATCGTTCCACTGCGAGAGGCAGCTCATGATCAAGGTTGGAATCGTTGGCGGCACAGGCTACACCGGGGTCGAGTTGCTGCGTCTGTTGGCCCAGCACCCTCAGGCGGAAGTGGCTGTGATCACCTCGCGCTCCGAGAACGGGGTCAAGGTGACGGATATGTATCCGAACCTGCGAGGTCACTATGATCAGCTGGCCTTCGGTGTGCCGGACACCGCAACGCTTGGCGCCTGCGATGTGGTCTTCTTTGCGACCCCGCATGGCGTTGCTCACGCGCTGGCGGCAGAGTTGCTCGATGCCGGCACTCGTGTCATCGACTTGTCCGCGGACTTTCGCCTGCAGGATGCGGATGAATGGGCAAAGTGGTATGGCCAGCCACATGGAGCCCCGGCGCTGCTACCCGAAGCGGTATACGGCTTGCCCGAGGTGAATCGTGAGCAGATCAAGGGAGCCCGATTGATTGCTGTTCCTGGTTGCTACCCGACAGCTACCCAGCTTGGTTATCTGCCTTTGCTGGAGCAGGGGCTGGCCGATACATCCCGGTTGATTGCTGACTGCAAGTCGGGTGTGAGCGGCGCCGGGCGCGCAGCGAAGATCGGATCGCTGTTCACCGAGGCGGGCGAAAGCATGATGGCCTACGCGGTAAAGGGCCACCGTCATCTGCCAGAGATCAGCCAGGGCCTGCGGCGTGCAGCCGGTGGTGATGTCGGCTTGACCTTCGTGCCTCATCTGACCCCCATGATTCGCGGCATCCATGCCACCCTGTATGCGACGGTTCTAGACACCTCAGTAGATCTGCAGGCGCTTTACGAACAACGTTACGCTAGCGAACCGTTTGTCGATGTGATGCCGGCAGGCAGCCATCCGGAGACCCGCAGTGTGCGCGGTGCAAACGTATGCCGTATCGCAATTCACCGTCCGCAGGGCGGGGATCTAGCGGTGGTGTTGTCAGTCATCGATAACCTTGTCAAAGGCGCCTCCGGCCAGGCGCTGCAGAACATGAACATCGTCTTCGGTCTGGATGAACGGCTCGGCTTAGGCAATGCTGCCTTACTGCCGTGACCCGGCTGCCGCGGAAATCGCTTGAGTACAGGCATCCGTGACCCCGCTCCGCGCCGTCGACGAATAGTTGACCGATTTCGTAGGATAAGCCGATAATGCGGCGTCAAAGCAGTAATGTGCGTTCACGCGCCGGGAGAACCAAATGAGTGTCGAATCCTTCACACCTACCGCGATCCAGTTCAGTCAGGGTGCCGCGAGCAAGGTGAAGAGCCTGGTCGATGAGGAGGGCAACCCGCGGCTGAAGCTGCGCGTCTTCGTCACCGGCGGCGGCTGCTCTGGTTTCCAGTATGGTTTTACCTTCGACGAGGAGCTGGCTGAAGATGACACCATCATTGAGCGTGAGGGTGTGAGCTTGGTGGTGGACCCGATGAGCTACCAGTACTTAGCCGGTGCTGAAGTTGATTATCAGGAAGGCTTGGAGGGCTCACGCTTCATCATCACGAATCCGAACGCTACGACAACCTGCGGTTGCGGTCAGTCATTCTCGATCTAAGATCTGCTGTGGCAAAGAGACACCGTGCCTTGGCACGGTGTTTTTATTTCTGGGGTCAGAATGGTACGCGGCGTTGAAACAGGCGACGCGAACGGCTCAGGCAGGGTAGAGCGCGCCAAGGATTCGCAGCCCACGAGCTCCTGTGACGCTCGGCCGGTTGGCGGCGATGCCTTCGATGCAGCAGTGCGCTAACCACGCGAACGCCATGGCTTCTAACCAGTCCGGTTCTATGCCGTAGCTTGCGGTGCTCGCCAGCCCGCATGCTGGCAGCAATTCTTGCAGTCTTTGCATCAGGGCAGTGTTGTGCGCACCGCCGCCGCAAACCAGTACGTCCTCAGTGTCAGGTTGGGACAACATGAGCGACTCACCGATGCTGCGCGCAGTCAGTTCGAGCAGGGTCGCCTGGACATCTGCGGGAGCGAGTTCGGGAAAAGACGCGATTTGGGTGTCCAGCCAGGCTAGGTTGAACAGCTCTCGTCCGGTGCTCTTTGGGCCACGGGTAGAGAAGAATGGGTCGCTTAATAATTGTGTAACCAATCGCTGATTGACCTGGCCACTGGATGCCCAGTTGCCGTTGCGATCGTAGGGTTGTTCCTGGTGGCGCTGTATCCAGGCATCGAGTAGTACGTTGCCAGGGCCACAATCGAAGCCGTGTGTCGCCACGCCTGGACGTAGCAGGCTGACGTTGCTGAATCCGCCGATGTTGAGGACTGCTCTGACTCGCTGTGCGTCGCTGAATAAGCTCTCATGAAAGGCAGGTACCAGCGGTGCGCCTTGGCCACCAGCAGCGATGTCGCGCCGACGGAAATCGGTCACCACGCTGATGTTGGTTAGTTCTGCGAGTAGGGATGGGTGCCCTATCTGGATCGAGAAGCCGCGTTGCGGCTCGTGGCGCACGGTCTGCCCGTGGCTGCCTATCGCACGGATGGTGGATGGAGCAAGCTGCGCCTTGAGGAGCAGTTCGTTTACCCCGGCACCCGCGAGCTCGGCCCAAGCCTGTTCGGCAAGGGCTGCGCGGGCGATTTCGTCAGGACCTGATGTGCATAGGTCGAGCAGATCCTTTCTGAGGCGCGCCGGCATAGGCTCGTAATGCGTCTCCAGCAATGTTGTCCGTTGACTCTGCTCAATCAGAGCGAAATCCAGACCATCCAGGCTGGTGCCCGACATCACGCCGATGTAGAGCGGCATCTACTCGTTCTTCATCGCCAGCATGGTTGTACGCTCTTCGTCCATTCGCGCCATCAGAGGTGTGCTGAGCTGTATAAAGCGCTGCTTCTCGTTCTTCGCGATGGGATCTGCCATTGGGAGTTTCAGGCCCAGCGGATCGACATGCACGCCGTCGACCTGAAATTCATAATGCAGGTGCGGGCCGGTCGACAGTCCGGTCGTGCCGATATAGCCGATGATCTGTCCCTGTTTGACCGAGGCTCCGTTGCGCACGCCTTTTGCGAATCCCTGCATATGAGCATAAAGAGTGCGATAGCGATTGCCGTGCTGAATGACTACGGTATTGCCGTAACCGCCTTTACGGCCCGCGAGTAGGACCTTACCGTCTCCTGCACTCTTGATGGGCGTGCCTCGGGCTGCGGCGTAGTCCACACCTTTGTGGGCGCGGATCTTGTTCAGGATTGGATGTTTACGCCCGTTGGAGAAGCGTGAGCTGATGCGCGCGAAGTCTACCGGCGTACGAATGAACGCTTTGCGCATGCTTTGGCCGTCGGCCGTGTAATAGCTGCTATTGCCCTGCTTGTTGGTATAGCGAACAGCTGTATAGCTTTTGCCACGGTTGGTGAACCGAGCTGCAAGAATGTTGCCTGTTCCAACCCTATCGCCGGCAATAGTTTTTTCCTCGTATATCACCTCGAATGAATCGCCTTTGCGTATGTCCATGGCGAAATCGATGTCGTAGCCAAACACGTTGGCCAGATCCATTGTCAGGTTATGACTGAGGCCCGCTCTCTTCGCGGCAAGAAACAAGCTGCTCTCTATGCGGCCGTATGCGTAAGCTGTACTCACGTCCGGCTTAAGCTGCTCCTTTTTGAATACGTAGCTCGTGCCTGACCGCTCCAATTGCACGCTTTCCAGCTTGTTCAGCTGGCTGCGTAGCTGGGCTAGGTTGCCCTGCTCATCCAATTCGAATTCAAGGCGCTGGCCGACCTTCAAGCGAGCAAGCTGCTTTGCTTCTTTGCTGCTGGCCAAGACGTCGTGAACGGCTGTTTGCGGAAGGCCAACCTTTGCGAATACCGTCGATAGCGTATCCCCGCTCGCCACTACCACTTCTTTCGACAGTGGCTTCGCTTCGGTAGCCGCTTCGGGGCTTTCCAGCAGCAATGATTGAAGTTCGGGTTCGCCGGTGGTTTCGGTTGGAGTGAAGGGCGGTTCAACTAAAAGGCCAGCAAGCGGCTCGTCGCTTACGGTTGCAAGTTCTGCGGCCGTATCGAGGCGCAGATCGAGAAACGTCTTCTTGGCTTCGACTTCGCGCGATGGGAATACAAGGAGTGCGAGGCTCAGAAGCGCAGCTACACCGCTTGCAGCCAGGAGATGGCTCTTCGGGTAGAGAGGTGCTTTCGATTTTGAATAGGTCATTAGAAAGTCTGAAATGTCTGACGATATTTTGTACAGAGAAAATATCTGCCTAAAATATAAGCAAAGTGATGTCGAGGCAACCTTTGAATCCCCTCGTCGGGGCCTGGTTCGCGTTTGATGGCGTTGAATTTTCCCTAGGTTCTTGTAAGGTTTACCGCCTTTATCTCCTGGGGTGGGGCCTCCAATGAAGTCAGTTCAAGAGCAGTTGTCGGTGATCAAGCGGGGCGCTGACGAAGTGCTCGTCGAGGCAGAGCTGGTTAACAAGCTGGAGCGAGGTCTTCCGCTTCGAATCAAGGCCGGCTTCGATCCAACTGCGCCGGATCTCCATCTCGGTCACACCGTGCTTATAAATAAGCTGCGCCAGTTTCAAGATCTGGGGCATCAGGTTGTCTTCCTTATCGGTGATTTCACCGGCATGATCGGCGATCCAAGTGGCAAGAGCGCAACGCGCCCGCCTCTGACGCGCGATCAGGTATTGGAGAACGCAGAAACCTACAAGAACCAAGTGTTCAAGATTCTTGATCCGGCCAAGACGGAGGTGGCATTCAATTCGTCCTGGATGGACCAGCTGACGCCATCGGACTTTATCCGCTTGGCTTCTCAGTACACCGTGGCTCGTATGCTGGAGCGCGATGATTTTAGCAAGCGCTACTCGACTAACCAGCCTATTGCCATCCACGAATTCCTGTATCCGCTGGTGCAGGGCTACGATTCCGTTGCGCTGCGTGCGGATGTTGAATTGGGTGGCACTGATCAGAAGTTCAATCTGTTGATGGGGCGTGAGCTTCAGCGCGCTTATGGACAGGAATCACAATGCATCGTGACGATGCCGCTCCTTGAGGGGTTGGACGGCGTCAAGAAGATGTCCAAGTCGCTCGGTAACTACGTGGGCATCCAAGAAGCGCCAGGTGTCATGTACAGCAAGCTCGTTTCGATTCCGGATGCGCTCATGTGGCGATACTTCGAGCTGCTTAGCTTTCGCGCTATGGAAGAAATCGAAGAGTTTCGAGCGGACGTTCAGCGTGGCGCGAATCCTCGCGACATCAAGATTAAGCTTGCTGAGGAAATTGTTGCGCGTTTCCACGGTGAGGAGGCTGCAGCGACTGCTCATCGTTCTGCTGGCAATAGAATGAAAGAAGGGGAGCTCCCTGAAGACATTCCCGAGTTAGAGCTGTCTTCGTCGGAAGATATGCCAATTGCTTCCGTGCTGAATCGGGCTGGGCTGGTAAAGAATGCAGCGGTAGCCCGCGATCTTCTAGCTTCGGGTGGCGTGCGCGTGGATGGTCAGGCAGTTGATAAGGCGTTCGTTTTCAAGCTTGGCGCTACGCATATCTGCCAGGCAGGAAAGAAGGCGTTCGGTCGAGTGTCGCTCAAGATCGAATAAAGACCAAAAACAACGGTTGACGTAACATTCTGAGTGCCTATAATGCGCACCTTCTCCGGCGCAGGCCTTAGGCGAAACCTCTGGTAAATCAAGAGGTTAGCG
>NZ_AGSX01000118.1 GCF_000235745.1 Stutzerimonas stutzeri SDM-LAC
ACACGAACACCACTCTGTAAAATTTGAGGTCGTCCTTAGAGTCAAACCATTCATGGAGCGCTCTGTGCATCTACCAACTATCGCTAAGCATTCACTTGGTTGGTTTAAGTGGAGGCAACTCCATTATCTTCTAGCATACCCTTCCCAGGCTACATGTAGAAAGAGATCTGTTGGGCCCCACTATTTTTTCACCCAGGGAAGCCTACTTTAGTTATAGCTTGCCAGAGATTTTCTGTGTCATGTAGAAGTCATCCACTTTTAACACCAGGAGGTGGATGTGGGGCCAGGAAATATGTCAATAACGATACGGGACTTCTAACAGTGAC
>NZ_AGSX01000117.1 GCF_000235745.1 Stutzerimonas stutzeri SDM-LAC
CTTGTAGATTCCCGATGCCGCCTCGCTGATGGATTGCGCCAGCATGTAGGCGGGGGTTGTCACCAGGTTATGCCTGGAGTCCTCGACGATCTCGGTGACTTCGCACGCCTCATGTTCGATGCCCATCTCCCGCGCTGCGTCTGCCGCGGGATCGTCATCGTTGCCCAGCGTGCAGACCACGCCGCGGCCGAAGATCTGCGCCGCCATGGTCGGCGCGATGCACATCATGCCGACCGGTTTGCCGGCCTCGGCAAACGCCTTGGCCAGTGACAGCACCTCGGGGAGAACGGTACAACCGGCGCCCTGCGTGGCAAAGTCGGACAGGTTTTTTGCCGCGCCGAAGCCGCCCGGCATGATCAACGCATCGAACTCTTCGGCGCTGGCTTCGTGCAATGCCTTGATTTCCCCGCGGGCCAGGCGTGCGGACTCGGTTAGCACGTTGCGGCTTTCCTGCATCTCCTCGCCGGTGAGGTGGTTGATTACGTGCAGTTGCTCGATGTCCGGAGCAAAGCATTGCACCTTGGCGCCACGCTGGTCCAGGCGCAACAGCGTGATCACGCTCTCGTAGATTTCCGAGCCGTCGTATACACCACAGCCGGAAAGAATTACGGCGACTTTTTTGTTCATTGGGGTACTCCTGGTCAGGTTCAGCAGCCTGGCAACTACACCAGGCGAATGCCTTCGATGCTAGCCGTCGGCGCGGCTTAAGGTAAGTCCATCGAGATGATGATTGGATTGCTCATCGCGGCGGGCGTTCCACCGTCGGTGCGTCTGGCTCAGGCGCTGAGCTACGGATATTGACTGTTCAAAGCACTGGCAGAGCCCGCCCGTGGTGGCGACAATGAGGGCAATCGTCGGTCGAGCTGATGGCCTGTCATCAATCTGTCACGCTGTCGGCTTATAAACGTCATATTCGCCCGCCCTGCGGGCCAGGAGTTCGCTGTGAGTTTCGTTCCCGCCAATCGCTTGTTCCCCGCTACCCGGCTGCGTCGTAATCGTCGTGATGATTTTTCGCGCCGCCTGGTGCGCGAGAACCGGCTGAGCGTGGATGACCTGATCCTTCCCGTGTTTGTGCTCGATGGCGAAAATCGCCGAGAGCAGGTGCCATCGATGCCCGGCGTGGAGCGTCTTTCCATCGATCTGTTGCTGGAAGAGGCCGCAGAACTTGTCGCGCTGGGCATTCCGGCACTGGCGCTGTTCCCGGTAACCCCGCTGGAGAAGAAATCCCTCGATGCGGCAGAGGCCTGGAACCCCGACGGTATCGCTCAGCGTGCCACCCGTGCGTTGCGTGAGCGTTTCCCCGAACTCGGCATTATCACTGACGTTGCGCTGGATCCCTTCACCACGCACGGGCAGGACGGCATTCTTGACGAGCACGGCTACGTGCAAAACGACGTCACGGTCGACGCACTGGTCCGCCAGGCCCTATCCCATGCGGAGGCGGGCGCACAGGTCGTGGCGCCATCGGACATGATGGACGGACGCATCCAGGCCATTCGCGAAGCGCTGGAAGTGGCCGATCACCACAACGTACGGATCATGGCCTATTCGGCCAAATATGCCAGTGCCTACTACGGGCCGTTCCGCGATGCGGTGGGTTCGGCGGCGAATTTGGGCAAGGGCAGCAAGAATACCTATCAGATGGACCCTGCCAACGGTGATGAGGCGCTGCACGAAGTCGGCGCGGACCTTTCCGAAGGCGCCGATATGGTCATGGTCAAGCCGGGCATGCCTTATCTGGACATTCTTTGGCGAGTTAAAGATGCCTTTCGCGTGCCGACCTTCGTCTATCAGGTCAGCGGTGAGTATGCGATGCACATGGCGGCGATTCAGAACGGCTGGCTGAGCGAGGCGGTCATCCTCGAGTCGCTGACCGCCTTCAAACGCGCAGGTGCCGATGGCATCCTCACCTATTTCGCCAAACAGGCGGCACAACAATTAAAACAGGGGCAATGAGCCCTGCCGAGGCAAAGCGATGACGAATCAGGGACTCAGCGAAAGCGAATTGCAGGCTGCTGCCGTCGAGGCGCAGCCCCTCGAGGAGTTGGCGCCGCCAGCGCCTGAAGTGGAGAAAACAGAGGAGGCACCAGCGCCACCGGCACCGCCGCCGAATCTGGATGACAACAGCCTCTATATCCACCGTGAGCTGTCACAGCTGCAATTCAATATCCGCGTGCTGGAACAGGCGCTGGACGAGTCCTATCCGCTGCTGGAACGGCTCAAGTTCCTGTTGATCTTTTCCAGCAATCTGGATGAGTTTTTCGAGATTCGCGTCGCCGGGCTGAAGAAGCAGGTGACCTTCGCGCGTGAGCAGGCGGGTGCCGATGGCCTGCAGCCGCACCAGGCGCTGGCGCGTATTTCCGAACTGGTCCATGAGCAGGTCAACCGCCAGTATTCGATCCTCAACGAAGTTCTGCTACCAGAGCTGGCCGAGCATCAGGTGCGCTTCATCCGACGGCGCAACTGGACAACCAAGATCAAGGCCTGGGTACGCCGCTTTTTCCGCGACGAGATCGCGCCAATCGTCACGCCAATCGGTCTGGATCCCACCCACCCATTCCCGTTGCTGGTCAACAAGAGTCTGAACTTCATTGTCGAGCTTGAAGGTATCGATGCCTTCGGCCGCGATTCCGGGCTGGCGATCATTCCGGCGCCGCGGTTGTTGCCGCGGGTGATCCGGGTGCCGGAGGACGTAGGCGGGACGGGTGCCAACTATGTGTTCCTCTCTTCGATGATTCACGCCCATGCTGACGACCTGTTCCATGGGATGAAGGTCAATGGCTGCTACCAGTTCCGCCTGACACGCAATGCCGACCTGTCGGTCGATACCGAAGACGTCGAGGATCTCGCACGCGCATTGCGTGGAGAGCTGATTTCCCGGCGCTATGGCGATGCGGTGCGGCTGGAAGTGGCGGATACCTGCCCGAAGCATCTCGCCGACTTCCTGCTCAAGCAGTTCAGCCTGAGCGAGAGCGAACTGTATCGGGTCAACGGCCCGGTCAACCTGACCCGGCTGTTCGGCATCACTGGTTTGGATAGCCATCCGGAGCTGCAATACACGCCCTTTACGCCTGCGATCCCCAAGCTGTTGCAGAACAGCGAAAACATATTCAGCGTGGTCGGCAAGCAGGACATTCTGTTGCTGCACCCGTACGAATCCTTCACGCCGGTGATCGACCTGCTGCGCGAGGCGGCGAAGGACCCTTGCGTCCTGGCTGTCAAACAGACGCTTTATCGCTCCGGTGCCAATTCGGAGATCGTCGACGCGCTGGTTGAGGCGGCGCGCAATGGCAAGGAAGTCACTGCGGTCATCGAGCTGCGCGCGCGCTTCGATGAAGAATCCAACCTGCAACTGGCCAGCCGGCTGCAGCAGGCCGGTGCAGTGGTGATCTACGGTGTGGTGGGCTACAAGACCCACGCCAAGATGATGCTGATTCTGCGCCGCGAGAACGGTGAGCTGCGGCGCTACGCCCATCTCGGGACCGGTAACTACCACGCCGGTAACGCCCGGCTGTACACCGACTACAGCCTGCTGACCTCGGATGACGCGCTCTGTGAAGACGTGTCCAAACTGTTCAGCCAGCTGATCGGCATGGGCAAGACCATGCGCATGAAAAAGCTGCTGCATGCGCCGTTTACCTTGAAGAAAGCGCTGCTCGACATGATCGCCCAGGAGACGCAGCATGCCAGCGAAGGTAAGCCGGCGCATATCATCCTCAAGATCAATTCGCTGACCGACGCGAAGATGATCCGCGCCCTGTACAAGGCCAGCCAGACCGGCGTGCGTATCGACCTGATCGTGCGCGGCATGTGCTGCCTGCGCCCGGGGATTCTCGGGGTCTCGCACAACATCCAGGTGCGCTCGATCATCGGTCGCTTCCTCGAGCACAGCCGTGTGTTCTATTTCCTCAACGGCGGCGATGAAAAACTCTATCTGTCCAGTGCCGACTGGATGGAGCGCAACCTGGATCGGCGGGTCGAGACCTGTTTCCCGGTCGAGGGCAAGAAGCTGGTGACACGGGTGAAGAAGGAGCTCGAGGGCTTTCTGACCGACAACACCCAGAGCTGGGTACTACAGCCGGACGGCGGCTACTTGCGTAACAGCCCGAGCGGCAACCAGAACCCACGAAACGTACAGAACGCCTTGCTGGAGCGTCTGGGTAGCCCGACTGCGCGATAAGCAGTCGGCTTCTCGAGTGTACCTGGCGAGTTGGCCCGCCGCCCGCTGGACTCAGCGTACGCTGAGGGTGAAGTCGATCCGCTTGAGCCAGTCCGCCTCCAGCGCGAAATCGGCCTGCGTCAGCGGGTTGTTTGCCAGCCAGCCATCAGGAAAGGCTACGTCCAGGCTGTTGTCGCCGGCCTTGAGCTGAAACGCTGGCGCTTGCTGTGGGCCGCGGATGTGGTGGAAAAGGATCGCGAAGCGCAGCAGCACACAGAGCCTGGTCAGCTTCACACCGTCCTCGCTCATTTCTTCGAATTTCTGCCTGGGTATGTTGCGTCGATGGCCGCGAACCAGCAGCGCCAGCATCTGCTGATCTTGGCGCGAGAAGCCGGGCAGGTCGGAGTGCTCGATCAGGTAAGCACCATGCTTGTGGTAGTGGTAGTGGGCGATATCCAGGCCCACCTCATGCACGCGGGCGGCCCAGCCGAGCAGTTCCCGCAGCCATTCCTCGTCCAGGCCCCAGGCCGATGAAACCTGGTCGAACGCCTCCAGCGCCTTGCTTTCAACCCGTGCGGCCTGCTCGGTATCGACGTGGTAGCGTTCCATCAGGAAGCTCAGCGTACGGTCGCGGATATCTTCCTGATGATGCCGGCCGATCAGGTCGTAGAGCACGCCTTCGCGCAAGGCGCCTTCAGAGTGCGCCATGCTGGTCAATCCCAGGGCATCGAAGATCGCTTCGAGAATGGCCAGGCCAGCGGGGAAGATGCCTTTGCGGTCCGGTTTGATGCCGTCCAGATCGAGCTTTTCCACATCGCCCAGCTTGAACAGCTTGCGCTTGAGCCAGCCGATGCCATCAGCTGTGACTTCACCATTGCCAAGCCCGGCGCTCTTGATTGCCAGGCCGACCGCGCGAATGGTTCCGGAGGCGCCAACTGCGTCCTGCCAGCCGAGCCGGCGCAGGCCGTGCTCGATGCTCATCAACTCCAGTCTTGCTGCTGTATATGCCTGCGCGTAACGGGCCGGTGTGATCTTGCCGTCCTGAAAAAACCGCTGCGTGAAACTCACGCAGCCCATCTGCAGGCTCTCACGTAACAGCGAATCGAAACCTTCGCCGATGATGAATTCGGTGCTGCCGCCGCCAATGTCGACCACCAGGCGCTTGCCGCTAGAGGCAGGAAAAGTATGCGAAACGCCCAGGTAGATGAGCCGTGCTTCCTCTCGGCCGGAAATCACCTCGACCTGATGCTGGATGATCGTCTCGGCCTGCCGAATGAATTGCGCCCGGTTACGTGCCTCGCGCAGGGCATTGGTACCTACCACCCGCACCGCCCCTTGGGGGAGATGATTGACCAGCTGAGCGAAGCGGCGAAGGCAGTCCAGGCCGCGCTGCATGGCAGCGTCGTCGAACTGTCTGTTTTCATCGATGCCGGCGGCCAACTGGACCTTTTCGCCGAGCCGCTCGAGAATGCGCATCTCGCCGTTGCTGGTGCGAGCCAGCACCATGTGAAAGCTGTTCGAGCCGAGATCGAGGGCGGCGATCAGCGGAAAGGGTTCGGCGGCTGTTGGGCGCATGGGGCAGTCTCTGTGCAAAACCCCGACATCCTGACATGATCGCCCTCATCCGCCAACGCGCAGCACTGCGTCAGGGTTACCCAGCGGCCGAGCCCAACGGCTGTTCCATGGCCTATCCAATGCCGATTGCCCGAGCGACAGGCTGCGACTTTCGATCCGCACCCAGCCGGGCTATGATGGCCTCACTTTTGATTTTGACCCTGGAGAAACTCCATGAGCGAATACATCAACAACGTCAGCGACAGCAGCTTCGAGCAGGACGTGCTCCAGGCCGATGGCCCTGTTCTGGTCGATTATTGGGCCGAGTGGTGTGGCCCGTGCAAGATGATTGCGCCGGTACTCGATGAGATCGCCAAGGAATACGAAGGCAAGCTCAAAGTCTGCAAATTGAACATCGACGAGAACCAGGAAACCCCGCCAAAGTACGGCGTACGCGGTATTCCGACCCTGATGCTGTTCAAGAACGGCAACGTCGAGGCGACCAAGGTAGGCGCGCTGTCGAAGTCGCAGCTGGCAGCGTTTCTGGATAGCAATATCTGATTCACGGTTGCTGCTTTCAAAAGCCCTCGCAAATGCGGGGGCTTTTTTATAACTGCAGGGTGGACGCTTCGCCTGCACGGTGCTAAATTCGGCCCTGCGACGCTTCTCCGTCGCCCTCTGCATGCCGTCGCCGACGCACTTCAGCCTCATAAAGCACAACGAACCTGTTCGTCTCTTGCTGCGCGGCTTCTCAAGCTAATCGCTTTCTTCACCCCTTCTGACTCTTTCTATGAATCTGACCGAACTTAAGCAAAAGCCCATCACCGAACTGCTGGAAATGGCCGAACAGATGGGCATCGACAACATGGCCCGTTCGCGCAAGCAGGACGTGATTTTCTCTCTGCTGAAAAAGCACGCGAAAAGCGGTGAGGAAATTTCCGGTGATGGCGTGCTGGAGATTCTCCAGGATGGCTTCGGCTTCCTGCGCTCCGCGGATTCTTCCTATCTCGCCGGGCCCGACGACATTTATGTCTCGCCGAGCCAGATTCGCCGCTTCAATCTGCGCACCGGCGACACCATCGTCGGCAAAATTCGTCCGCCGAAAGAAGGCGAGCGCTACTTCGCGCTGCTCAAAGTCGACACGATCAACTTCGATCGGCCGGAGAATGCCAAGAACAAGATTCTTTTCGAGAACCTGACGCCCTTGTTCGCCAATAAGCGTCTGACGATGGAAGCCGGCAACGGCTCTACCGAAGACCTGACTGGCCGGGTGATCGATCTCTGCGCACCAATCGGCAAGGGCCAGCGTGGCCTGATCGTCGCCCCGCCGAAAGCGGGCAAGACCATCATGCTGCAGAACATTGCCAGCAACATCACCCGCAACAACCCCGAGTGCCACCTGATCGTCCTGCTGATCGACGAGCGCCCGGAAGAAGTGACCGAAATGCAGCGCACAGTGCGCGGCGAAGTGGTCGCCTCCACTTTTGACGAGCCACCGACCCGCCACGTGCAGGTCGCCGAAATGGTGATCGAGAAGGCCAAACGTCTGGTCGAGCACAAGAAGGACGTGGTGATCCTGCTGGACTCCATCACCCGTCTGGCGCGTGCTTACAACACGGTGATTCCGAGCTCGGGCAAGGTGTTGACCGGTGGTGTTGATGCCCACGCGCTGGAGAAACCCAAGCGTTTCTTCGGTGCTGCGCGCAACATCGAGGAAGGCGGCAGCCTGACCATTCTCGCCACGGCGCTGGTGGAAACCGGTTCGAAGATGGACGAGGTGATTTACGAGGAATTCAAGGGCACCGGTAACCTCGAGTTGCAGCTCGATCGCCGTATCGCCGAGAAGCGAGTATTCCCGGCGATCAACATCAACCGTTCGGGCACCCGCCGCGAAGAGTTGTTGACCAGCGAGGAAGAGCTGCAGCGCATCTGGATTCTGCGCAAGCTGCTGCACCCAATGGATGAAAGCGCCGCGATCGAGTTCCTGCTCGACAAGCTCAAGGACACCAAGACCAACGAAGAATTCTTCATGTCAATGAAGCGCAAGTAAGCGTCTGGTCATGCCACTGAGGCCGGGGAAACCCGGCCTTTGTCTGTCTGCAGGTTTTGAATCGGCCGGCGCCAAGGCTAAACTCGTCGCCCCGACACCTGCCGGCCCATGCGAGGCTCAAGCATGCAGTATCGCGATCTGCGCGACTTTATCAGCGGCCTAGAACAGCGCGGTGAACTCAAGCGCGTTTCAACCGCCGTATCCCCCGTTCTGGAAATGACCGAGATCTGCGACCGGACGCTGCGCAAGCAAGGCCCGGCGCTGCTGTTCGAGAATCCGACCGGCTTTGATATGCCGGTACTCGGAAACCTCTTCGGCACGCCCAAGCGTGTTGCCCTGGGCATGGGTGCCGAGGACGTGTCCGAACTGCGCGAGATTGGCAAGCTCCTGGCCTTTCTCAAAGAGCCGGAGCCGCCGAAGGGCCTGAAGGATGCCTGGAGCAAGCTGCCGATCTACAAAAAGGTCATCAGCATGGCGCCCAAGGTCCTCAAGGACGCACCCTGTCAGGAAGTGGTCATCGAAGGTGATGATGTCGATCTGTCCAGGTTACCGGTGCAGACCTGCTGGCCAGGCGATGCTGGGCCACTGATCACTTGGGGGCTTACGATTACCAAGGGCCCTAACAAGGAACGGCAGAACCTGGGTATCTATCGTCAGCAGGTGATCGGTCGCAACAAGGTGATCATGCGTTGGCTCAGCCATCGGGGCGGCGCGCTGGACTTTCGTGAATGGTGTGAGAAGTATCCCGACCGACCCTATCCGGTGGCGGTGGCGCTCGGCGCCGATCCAGCCACGATTCTCGGTGCCGTCACGCCCGTTCCCGATTCGCTGTCCGAATATGCCTTTGCTGGCCTGCTGCGCGGCAGCCGTACCGAGCTAGTCAAATGCCGGGGTAGCGATCTGCAGGTGCCAGCCGGGGCTGAAATCGTTCTCGAAGGGTACATTCAGCCTGGCGAGATGGCGGACGAGGGGCCGTACGGTGATCACACCGGCTACTACAACGAAGTCGACCGCTTCCCGGTGTTCACTGTCGAGCGCATCACCAAGCGCCGCGATGCGATCTACCACAGCACCTATACCGGAAGGCCACCGGACGAGCCGGCAATTCTCGGCGTTGCGCTCAATGAGGTGTTCGTGCCGATCCTGCAGAAGCAATTCCCGGAAATTACTGATTTCTACCTACCACCGGAAGGCTGTTCCTATCGCATGGCGGTGGTCACCATGAAGAAACAATACCCCGGCCACGCCAAGCGTGTGATGTTGGGTGTCTGGAGCTTCCTGCGGCAGTTCATGTACACCAAGTTCGTGATCGTCACCGATGACGATATCAATGCCCGCGACTGGAACGATGTCATCTGGGCGATTACCACGCGCATGGACCCCAAGCGCGATACGGTGCTGATCGAGAATACGCCGATCGACTACCTCGACTTTGCCTCGCCGGTATCCGGTCTTGGCAGCAAGATGGGGCTCGATGCGACCCACAAGTGGCCCGGCGAGACCAGCCGTGAATGGGGGCGCGTCATCGTCCAGGATGAAGCCGTCAAACGGAGAGTCGACGAACTCTGGGCCGACCTGGGCATCGACTGATGACCAGTCGCGCATTTATTCAGGTTTTGAATTGATGAAAGTAACCCTGCAACCTTCCGGAGCAGTGCTCGACGTCGAACGTGGTGAGTTGATCCTCGACGCCGCGCGCCGGTTGGGCTACGACTGCCCGCAGGCATGCCGCAACGGTAACTGCCTGATCTGCGCCGCCTTGTTGGTGAACGGCCGGGTGCGCCAGCGCGGTGAAAGCCATGATCATGGCGAAGTCTTCGCCTGCCTGGCTGAGCCCGAAGAAGACTGTGTCCTGCTGTGGGATGGGGTGCTCGCGCCGGGCGAGCTCCCGGTGCGCACGCTCAGTTGCCAGCTCGTCAGCTGTGAAGAGGTAGGCGGCGACGTGTTTCGTCTGCTGCTCCGCGCGCCGGCCGGAAAACCGCCGCGCTATCACGCGGGGCAGTACTTGCTGCTCGAGCGTGAGGATGGCGAATACAGCGCCTTTTCGCTAGCGTCCGCACCAGCGCGCGGGCGTGAGCTCGAGCTTCATGTGCTGGCACGCGAATCGTCAGCCATCGACCTGTTGCAGTTGATCAGGCGCACCGGCACAGCACGCGTGCAGATGCCGTTCGGCGATACCCACCTTGCCGAGCTGCCGGAAGGGCCGCTGGTTCTGATTGCCGCAGGTACCGGGATGGCCCAGATGCACAGCCTGATCGAACATTGCCGAGCCGAGGGCTTCACCTATCCGGTACATCTGTACTGGGGCGTGCGTCGACCGGAGGATTTCTATCAGTTGCCGCATTGGCAGGAATGGCAGCAGATGCCCAATCTGTTTCTGCATCAGGTTGTCAGCGACGTTTGTGAGTGGACGGGGCGGTGCGGCATGCTGCACGAAGCGGTCTGCGAGGACTTCACCGATCTCGAACCGGTCCACGTTTACGCCAGCGGCTCTCCGGCCATGGTCTACGGCACGCTGGATGCGTTGGTGGAGGCGGGGATGGATGCAAAACAGATGCGTGCAGATGTGTTTGCCTATGCGCCACGGGACCGCTAGAGCCGGGTGCCGGGCTGATCCTGCGTGCGGCAGAGAAGCAGCGCCGTCCACGGCGCTGCTTCCAAGGCTTAGTTAGGGCTCGGCTCAGCGACCCTGGCGCTGCTGTAGCAGCAGGTTCTTGTAGCCGCTCGCTGACAGTGCCTTCTGGGCCTGATCAAGTCGCGCTCGGTCGGCAAACGGCCCGACCAGCACCCGATACCAGTCCTCGTCACGCACGGTCACGTTCTCTACCCGGACATCCTGGCCGAGCAGAATGATCTGCGCTCTGACCTTTTCCGCTTCGGGCTTTTTGCGAAACGAGCCGGCCTGCAGGAAGAACTGGGTCACTGGAGCCTTGGCCACTGTCGGCGGAGGCGGTGGGACCTGGCCGTTGAGAGCGGCTTCGGCACGCGCTGCGTCAATCTTCGCGGCCTCCTCCGGTGTAACCGGCTTGGCCGGCTCTGGCTCTGGCTTTGGTGCTTCTGGCGGCAGGATCACCTCAGACTCAGGCAGCAGCGTATAGAAGTCGTACTTCGGTTTCGCTGGCTGGCCCGCAGTAGAGGGCGAACGCTTCGGCTGCTCCTTGGGTTTGGCTGTGTCCTTGGCGCGCTTGATCTCATCGCCGCCAGGTTCGAGGTTCATCAGGAACACGATGAAACCGCCGATGACCAGGCCGCAAACCAGCCAGATCCAGCCGGGGACGGGCTTTTTGGCGGGCGCCTGGTAGCGGCTTGCGCCACGTTTCGGGGCGGGTTTTTTCCTGGCTGCCACTTACATCCGCTCCAGCGTTTCCAGGCCAAGCAGGGAGAGGCCCTGCTTCAGCGTCTTGCCGGTCAGGGCAGCCAGACGCAGACGGCTCTGCTTCACAGTCTCGCTTTCGGCGCCGAGTATCGGGCAGTGCTCGTAGAAGCTGGAGAACAGCCCCGCCAAGTCATATAGATAGCTGCACAGCAGGTGGGGTACGCCCTTTTCCCCCATACCGTTAAGCACTTCGGCGAACTGAGCCAGCTTCGCGCCAAGCGCTTGCTCTTGTTCGGCTTCGAGACTGATCTCGCCGTTGAGTCCGTCCATTCCAGTGCCGAGCTTGCGAAACACGCTGGCCACTCGGGTGTAGGCATAGAGGAGGTAGGGCGCGGTGTTGCCTTCAAAGCTGAGCATCTGCTCGAAGTTGAAGCTGTAATCGCTGGTGCGATGTTTGGACAGGTCTGCGTATTTCACTGCGCCGATACCGACAGCGCGGGCGATCTGCCGCAGCTCCCCTTCGTCCAGGTCCGGATTTTTGCCTTTGACCAGGCTATAGGCACGTTGCTCAGCTTCGTCGAGCAGGTCAACCAGCTTTACGGTGCCGCCATCACGGGTCTTGAAGGGCCTACCGTCCGCACCGTTCATGGTGCCGAAACCCATGTGTTCGAGTTGCATGTCGCTGTGGACGAAGCCGGCGCGCCGTGCCACCTCGAAAGTCATCTGGAAATGCAGCGCCTGGCGCTGATCGACGAAATACAGTGCGCGATCGGCCTTTAGCTGCTGGCTGCGGTAGCGCATGGAGGCCAGGTCGGTAGTCGCATACAGGTAGCCACCGCCCGCTTTCTGCACAATCACCGGAAGCGGGTTGCCTTCGGCGTTCTTGAATTCATCGAGAAAGACGCATTGGGCGCCGTTGCTTTCGCTCAACAGCCCTTTGGCCTTGAGCGATGCGACTATATCGGCAAGTTCCGCGTTGTAGGCACTTTCGCCCTTGACGTCGTCCGGGGTGAGCCGGACGTTGAGGCGGTCATAGACTTTTTGCGCATGGCTGAGTGAGAGCTCGTTGAACTGCTTCCACAGCCGCAGGCATTCGGCGTCGCCGGCCTGAAGCTCGACGACAAGCTGGCGCGCGCGCTCGGCAAACTCAGGCGATTCGTCAAACCGTTGTTTTGCCGCTCGGTAGAAACCTTCCAAATCGGCCAGCTCCGGAGAGTCGAAGCCCTTAGGTTGCTCCATCACGTAAGCCAACAACATGCCGAACTGCGTGCCCCAATCGCCCACGTGGTTCTGCCGGATTACCTCGTCACCGAGGAATTCAAGAACGCGGGCGACGGCATCGCCAATGATGGTCGAGCGCAGGTGGCCGACGTGCATTTCCTTCGCCAGGTTCGGTGAGGACAGGTCTACTACAACGCGCTGTGTGGCGCCTGTTTTGCTTACGCCGAGACGAGGATCGGCAAGGGCAGTGTCCAGGCGTTGAGCCAGCGCTGCGCTGTTCTGGAAGAAATTGAGAAAGCCGGGGCCGGCGACTTCAACCTTGCTGACGCTGGGGTCTGCCGGCAGGGCTTCGATAAGCTTCTGGGCCAGGTCGCGGGGCTTCATTCCGGCGGGCTTGGCCAGCATCATCGCGACATTACTGGCAAAGTCCCCGTGAGTCTTGTCGCGGGTGTTCTCCACCTGGATGGTCGGATTCGACCCCTCCGGCAGCACGCCTTCAGCGGTGAGACGGGCCAGGGCTTGCTGGATCAGATGGCGGATGCTGTCTTTCATTGTTTGCTCGGTCGGCCGTGGGCTTTGGTCGAAAACTGGGCATTATCGGTGCCCCGAGGGCGAACCTTCAAGGCTTAAGGTGCTTAGTTGCGCTGGAGCTTGCGTGATAGCTCGGCATCAGAACAAGTCGATCGGGTCAACATCCAGTGACCAGCGGACGGCCCGGCTGCCGGGCAGTGTCTCCACCCGCGGCAGCCAGGTGTTCATAAGGTTATGTAGAGGCGCGCGGGCGTTGGCTTGTAACAGCAGCTGCGCTCGAAAGCGTCCGGCCCGTCGTTCCATCGGAGCGGGCACCGGCCCGAGCAGTTCGACACCCGTTATGCCGAGCTGCGCCATCAGCTGTTCCGCCTGGCTGCAGGCCTCGTCGAGAAAGTCTTCGGCTTGGCCGGGTTTCGCCGCCTCGGCCCGCAGCAACGCAAGATGGCTGAAAGGCGGCAAGCCAGCAGCGCGACGCTCGCTTAGTGCCTGTTCAGCGAAGGCAAAGTAGCCCTGCTCCGTCAGTTGGACCAGCAGTGGGTGATCAGCCAAATGGGTCTGGATGATGACCTTGCCGGGTTCCTCGGCCCGCCCGGCGCGGCCGGCTACCTGCACGATCAGCTGAGCCATGCGTTCGCTGGCGCGGAAGTCTGCCGAGAACAATCCGCCGTCGGCATCAAGGATGGCGACCAGGGTTACACGGGGGAAATGGTGACCCTTCGCAAGCATCTGGGTGCCCACCAGCACGCACGGCTCGCCGCGGTTGATAGTGCTCAGCAGTTGCTCCATCGAACCCTTGCGAGAAGTGCTGTCACGATCGATGCGCAGCACTGGATAGTCAGGAAAGAGCGTTATGAGTCGCTCTTCGGCGCGCTCGGTGCCTGCGCCGACGGGTCTCAGGTCGAGCTTATTGCAGTCGGGGCAGTTGTGCGGTCGGCGTTCTGTATGGCCACAGTGGTGGCAGCGCAGCTCATTGTGGCGTTGATGCAAAGTCATTCTGGCGTCGCAGCGAGGACACTGGCCGATCCAGCCGCAGTCGTGGCACAGCAGCGAGGGAGCGAAGCCGCGCCGATTGAGGAAGACCAGTACCTGCTGGCCGGCAGCAAGCGTCTGCGCCATGGCCTGCTGCAGCGGGCCGGAAATGCCGGAATCGAGCGGGCGGCTCTTGACGTCTAGTCGGAGGAAGCGTGGCGCCTGTGCGCCGCCGGCGCGCTCGGTCAGCTTCAGCAGTCCGTAGCGTCCGCTATGCGCGTTATGCAGGCTTTCCAGCGACGGCGTTGCCGACCCCAGCAGTATCGGTACGTTTTCCTGGCGCGCCCTGACTACGGCCAGGTCGCGCGCGTGGTAGCGCAGGCCTTCCTGTTGCTTATAGGACGCGTCATGCTCTTCGTCGAGGATGATCAGGCCAGGATTCTTCATCGGGGTGAACAGAGCAGAGCGGGTGCCGATGATGATGTCTGCCTCTCCGTCTCGCGCCGCGAGCCAGGCATCCAGCCGCTCGCGATCGTTGACGTTGGAATGGAGCAGAGCGATGCGGGCATTAAAGCGCTTTTCGAAGCGGGCCAGGGTTTGGGGGCCGAGGTTAATCTCGGGAATCAATACCAACGCCTGCTTGCCCGTCTTCAGCACCTGATGAATCAGCTGCAGGTAGACCTCGGTCTTGCCGCTTCCGGTGACACCGGCGAGCAGGTATGCCTGGAAGCCTTCCAGGCCGGCGCGAATGGCTTCGAAGGCAGCTCGTTGCTGCTGATTCAGCGGTAGCTCCGGTTGCAAAAGCCAGCTGCCCTGGTGTCGCTGACTCTGGTGGCTGCGCCGGGGTTCGACTCGCAGCAAACCTTTCTGCAACAGTAGATCAACGCTGTCCCTGCTCAACTGAAGTTGGGAAAGCAAGGCATGCGCCACACCATGTGGATGCTGGGCGATGGTCTTGAGAGCTTCGCGTTGGCGGGGGGCCCTGCTCAGTCGAGGGTCGTCCGGTCGCGCGCCGTTGGCGGCATGCCAGAACCGCTCCTGCCTCGCCTCGGCGGGTTCGCCCTGACGCAGCAGGACTGGCAGCGCCCAGCTGAAGGTGTCGCCAAGGCTGTGTTGGTAATACTGGGCGGTCCATAGGCATAGCTTGAACAGCGGTGACGGCAGAGGAGGTCGCGCATCGAGCAGCTCCAGAGCCGGTTTGAGCTTCGCCTCGGGAACTTCGCTGTGGCTGACGACTTCCACCAGTATCCCAATGACCTCGCGTCGGCCAAAGGGCACGCGCAGGCGCACTCCAGGCTGCAACCCGGCGTGCGGAATGCCAGCGGGCGGGAGGTAATCGAAGAGTCTGCGCAATGGTGAGGGCAGCGCGAGGCGGAGTATGGATAGCGGCACGCGAAAGTCCTTGGCGGCGAATGCCGATCTTAAACGATCCGGCGGAGCGGCAGGCTCGTCTGTAATCTCGGCCTGTTGGGTTGCCTGCGACCGGATGTGTGCGCATCGGCCCGATCAGCTGCCCTTGCATCACCTCCTTGCTCTGGTATCATTCGCGCCCTTCCGTGCGGTACTCGACATAGGGTCGGGTGGCGGCACAAGTCCTAGAGGATTTTTCCATGAAAGCCGATATCCATCCTAATTACGTAGAAATCGATGCCACTTGCAGCTGCGGCAACGTCATCAAGACTCGCTCCACGCTGGCCAAGAACCTGAGCATCGACGTTTGCTCTGAGTGCCACCCGTTCTATACCGGCAAGCAGAAAGTGCTGGATACCGGCGGCCGTATCGACCGCTTCAAGCAGCGCTTCGGTGTGTTTGGCGCCAAGTAATAAGCTGTCGCCGCTACGGGAGTCCGATGAGATTCTCCGAGCTGAAAAAGGCGTCCCTGGTGGGCGCCTTTTTCGTTTCTGTGCTTTTCAGTTTGCAGGCTGCAGCGCTTTGCTCGGTGAGCGAACCGCTTTCCCGAGTCGAGGTGGCCACGGTCATCGACGGCGATACGTTGCGGCTAGTCGATGGGCGCAGCGTGCGGCTCATTGGCCTGAATGCGACCGAGCTGGGGCGCAATGGGCGCAGCGCCGAGCCGTTCGCCGAGGCTGCGAGGAATCGGCTGCAGTCGTTGGTGAGCGCCAATGATGGTTATGTGGCTATACGCCCTGGCCAGCAGTCCAAAGACCATTACGGCCGTGTGCTTGCTCATGCCTTCGACGAGCACGGTGAGAACCTAGAAACGCTAATGCTTGCCGAGGGCTTGGGCTTCTTTGTCGCTATCGCGCCGAACCTTTCCCTGGCGGAGTGCCAACGGGCTGCAGAACGGCAGGCGCGCTCGGCCGGCAGAGGCGTTTGGCGGCGACCTCCCATAATTGCGGCGGAGCGCGTGCGTCGCGGTGGGTTTGCGATTGTCCGAGCGCATGTCGAGCGCGTGGATACCAACCGGGGTGGTGTCTGGTTGGAACTGGGTGGCTCGCTTGCCGTGCAAATCCCACGTGAAGCCGCTGCGGCGTTCGATGACGCACTGGCCGCCCTGCCTGGTAAGCATATTGAGGCACGGGGGTGGATCATCGACCGCAAGGGGCGAGGCGATTTGTCGCGGCGGGCGCGTTGGCTGCTGAAGATAAGTCACCCATCGATGCTCGCGCTGCTGCCCTGAAGCCGTAGCCGCTCGGACCTAGCGCACCAATTCATCTGCGCTGAAAGTCGTAGGGCCAAGCCTTGACAGTCAGGTTTTCCGTTCCCTTGTGACGGCGCTCGGTCTTGGCGTATGCTCGACCACCTGTCTGTCCCAGTAAAAATAAGCGGAAATGCCCCATGACTGACCTGAAAACTGCCGCTCTCGACTACCATTCCCAACCTCGTCCGGGAAAGTTGAGCGTCGAGCTGACCAAGCCCACGTCCACTGCTCGCGATCTCTCGCTGGCCTACAGTCCTGGCGTGGCGGAGCCGGTCCGGGAAATCGCCCGAGATCCTGAATTGGCCTATCGATACACCGGCAAAGGCAATCTGGTCGCTGTGATTTCCGACGGCACCGCCATTCTTGGTCTCGGAAATCTTGGGCCACTGGCATCCAAGCCGGTCATGGAAGGCAAGGGCGTGCTGTTCAAGCGATTCGCCGGCGTCGATGTATTCGATATCGAAGTCGATGCGGAGAGCCCTCAGGCCTTTATCGATACCGTCAAGCGCATCTCCATCACCTTTGGCGGGATCAATCTGGAAGATATCAAGGCCCCTGAGTGCTTCGAAATCGAGCGGACCTTGATCGAGCAATGCGACATCCCGGTTTTTCATGATGACCAGCACGGCACGGCTATCGTCACCGCAGCCGGTATGCTCAATGCATTGGAAATCGCCGGCAAGACGTTGGAGCAGGCCAAGATCGTCTGCCTCGGTGCCGGTGCCGCGGCGACATCTTGCATGAAGTTGCTGGTTAGCATGGGCGCGAAGATCGAGAACATCTTCATGATCGATCGCAAGGGTGTTATCCATGCGGGTCGTGACGATCTGAATCAGTACAAGGCGGTTTTTGCGCATGAGACGGACAAGCGCACCCTGGAAGACGCGCTAGACGGCGCCGACGTCTTCGTAGGTCTGTCGGGTGCCAATTTGCTGAGTGCCGAAGGCCTCAAGCGCATGGCAGCCAACCCGGTAGTATTTGCCTGTTCCAACCCTGACCCAGAGATCAGTCCCGAGCTGGCGCATGCGACCCGCTCCGATGTGATCATGGCGACCGGTCGTTCCGACTATCCGAACCAGGTCAACAATGTACTGGGCTTCCCGTTCATCTTCCGCGGCGCGCTAGACGTACGGGCCAAGCGCATCAACGAGGAAATGAAAATAGCCGCCGCACTGGCATTGCGTGACCTTGCCAAGCTACCGGTGCCAGCCGAAGTGGCAGCTGCCTATGGTGTTGACAGCCTGGAGTTCGGCCGTGAGTACATCATTCCGAAACCCATGGACCCGCGCCTGATTACGCTGGTTTCCGATGCGGTTGCCAAGGCGGCCATTGAAAGCGGTGTGGCGACCCTGCCATATCCGTCGCACTACCCGCTAACGTCGGTCAACGACGTATTCGGTGCCTGATTAGGCTACGCGTGGCCCCGTCCAGGCGGGGAGCGCATAAAAAAACCGGCCAAGGGCCGGTTTTTTCATTGTTGAGCAGTGCAGAACCTAGCGGAGCTGCATCCCTTAGCTAACAACCGACCTTCAGAACAGATCCATGGGTGCTGTTTCGCTGGCCGGCAGCGGGCTGCCGGGAATGGTCGTGCCTGGAATCAGCTCGTCGTCCATGTTCGGTGGTGAATCTTCGATGCGGAATATTTCGAAGTAAGCATCTGGCGTCCCAGGCGCCGCTGCACGACCACTGTCTGGGTCGATGCGCAAAGTCAGAATGCCTTCGGGTTCGGCCGGGGCATGTTCGGGTTCGCCCTCCAGCACCGTGCTCATGTATTTCATCCAGATGGGGAGGGCCACCGTGCCCCCGTATTCACGGCGACCTAGGCTCTGTGGTTGATCGAATCCGGCCCAGACGGTGGTGACGATGTCGGCGTTATAGCCGGAGAACCAGCTGTCTTTCGACTCGTTGGTGGTCCCGGTTTTCCCCGCGATATCGCCGCGGCCCATCGCCAAAGCTCGTCTGCCTGTGCCTCGCTTGATCACATCCTGCAGCATGCTGGTCATGATGTAAGCAGTTCGTTCATCAATGATCTGCTCGGCATGCTTGGGTGGTTGAGTTGGTTCAGAGCTACTTTCGTCAATGAACGAGCCGCTCTGCGCGTAAGAGATGGCTGTCGCCTCGTTATCTTGTGAAGGAGATGGGGCCGCCATGTCGCGCTTCGGCACGCGCACTGGGTCGGCGCTGAATATGACCTTCCCGTCTCGGTCCTCAATTCGTTCTATCAGATAGGGCTCGATCTTGTAGCCGCCATTAGCGAACGCCGTCCAACCGGTAGCGATTTCCATCGGAGTCAGCGTTGCCGTACCAAGCGCAAGCGACAGGTTCGCTGGCAGGTCTTCGGGCTTGAAGCCAAAGCGCTCGATGTAATTAATAGTTTGCGGAATGCCCAGGGTTTGCAGCAGGCGAATCGACACCAGGTTCCGTGATTTATAAAGCGCCTCACGCAGGCGGATCGGGCCGAGGAAGGTGTTGTTATCGTTCTTGGGTCGCCAGACGCGATCCAGGCCTTCCTCGACAAAAACGATAGGCGAGTCATTGACAAGCGTGGCAGGGGTAAATCCTGCATCCAGCGCAGCGCTATAGACAAAGGGTTTGAAGCTCGAGCCGGGTTGGCGCTTGGCCTGGATGGCACGGTTGTAATTGCTTTGGCCAAAGGAAAACCCTCCGGTCAACGCTTCAATGGATCCGTCAAGCGGATCGAGCGATACCAATGCGCCCTGCGCCTGAGGTATCTGGCTGAACAGCGCTTCGCCTTCTGCGAAACGAACACGAATGACATCTCCCGGCTTTACCACGTCGGAAGGTGCGTTGGGTTTGGGGCCGAGACTGTTGGTATTAATGTATGGGCGAGCCCACTTCATGCTTTCCCAGCTGATGCTGTGTTGACTGCCGTCCCGAAGCAGGGCTTGGACGGAGTCCTTTGACACACGACTGACGACCGCTGGCTGCAGCCCGGACTGGCTGCGATAGTCGCCGAGCTGTTTTAGCCAGTCTGCTGGATCCGTGCCGGTTAGATGGGCTTCCGGACCACGGAAGCCGTGGCGCTGGTCATATTCGATCAGTCCTTGAACAAGGGCCTGGTTGGCAGCGATCTGACGCTCGCTGCTCGTGGTGGTATAGACGCGGAAGCCGTCGGTGTAGGCGGTGCTGCCGAAGCGGCCAACCATTTCGGCACGGGCCATTTCGGCGATGTAGGGTGCGTTAAGCTCAGGCGAGGAACCGTGATAGGACGCATCGACAACTTCAGCCAATGCTTGCTGATAGCGGGTCTCGTCTATCTTCCCGAGTCGGTACATCCGGCCGAGGATCCAGTCCCGTCGTTCCTTGGCGCGCTCCTTGTTGGCGAGCGGATTAAACGCTGAGGGCGCCTTGGGCAGGCCGGCGATCATGGCCAGTTGCGCCAGGCTTAGTTCGCCGATTGATTTGCCATAGTAGACCTGCGCTGCCGCTTCTATTCCGTAGGAGCGGTTGCCCAGATAGATCTTGTTGACGTATAGCTCGAGGATTTCATCCTTGCTGAGCTCTCGCTCAATCTGAAGAGCGAGGAGAATCTCGTTGATCTTGCGTGAAAAGCTGCGCTCGCTGCTCAGGAAGTAATTCTTCGCAACCTGCATGGTGATGGTGCTGCCGCCGGTCTGAATATGGCCGGTTTTCAATAATTGCGTGGCAGCGCGCATCAAGCTGGAAACATCGACGCCATAATGATTCGCGAAGTTATCGTCTTCTGCAGACAGTAATGCGGCGATGAAATCCTTGGGGATCTGATCGAAGCTGATAGGGGAGCGGCGCATTTCGCCATATTCGGCGATCAGCTTGTCGTCGCGGCTATAAACACGCAGCGGTATCTGGAGCTGTATGCTGCGTAGCGAGTCGACCGACGGCAGGTTGGGGCTGAGGTAGAGAAACGCGCCGCTGAGACTGAGCAACAGTCCGCAGAAAGTAGCCAAGCACGACCATAGGAAAAACTTCAGAAAACGCATCGGGGTTCGTTGGATCCAGGATGGGGAATGAGGTGTATGCCGCAGACGGTGCTGAAAGGAAAAACCGTTCACATTATAAGCGGTTTTTCTGTGGGGGAGCCATTTGCGCTTCTGTCAAGGCTGTTATCTAATGCTGACAAACATAATTAATCCGTAAGTAGCGGATAGAGATAGGAAATCGGCCGTGCTAGGGCTCTTCACTAAGAAAGCGAATACGCTGCTCGGGATCGACATCAGTTCGACGTCAGTCAAGCTGTTGGAATTAAGCCGCTCAGGTTCCCGGTACCGGGTTGAGTCTTATGCGGTCGAGCCACTTCCGCCAAACGCTGTGGTTGAAAAGAATATTGCTGAATTGGAGGGCGTTGGGCAGGCGCTTTCCCGATTACTGGCAAAGGCAAAAACAGGCGTCAAGTCTGCTGCGGTAGCGGTATCCGGTTCGGCAGTCATCACCAAGAGCATCGAGATGGAAGCGGGGCTCAGCGATGACGAGCTGGAAAACCAGCTGAAAATTGAAGCGGACCAGTACATTCCTTACCCCCTCGAAGAAGTCGCGATCGACTTCGAGGTGCAAGGCCCTGCACCTCGTTCACCCGGCAGGGTTGAGGTGTTGCTCGCGGCGTGTCGCAAGGAAAACGTGGAAATCCGTGAGGCGGCGCTCGCCATGGCAGGGTTGACGGCGAAAGTTGTCGACGTCGAAGCCTATGCGCTGGAGCGCTCTTATGGCTTGCTGGCACCTCAATTGGGCGCTGGACATGATGAGCTGACCGTCGCGCTCGTTGACATCGGTGCGACCATGACCACGCTAAGCGTGTTGCACAACGGCCGTACTATCTATACGCGTGAGCAGTTGTTCGGTGGTCGTCAGCTCACCGAAGAGATTCAGCGGCGCTATGGCCTGTCAATGGAAGAGGCTGGTCTGGCCAAGAAGCAGGGAGGCCTGCCGGATGACTTCGATAGCGAGGTGTTGCAGCCGTTCAAAGAAGCGGTCGTGCAGCAGGTATCGCGGTCCTTGCAGTTCTTCTTCGCTGCCGGGCAGTTCCACGATGTGGATTACATTCTGCTGGCTGGTGGTACGGCATCGATCCCGGGCTTGGATCGGCTGATCCAGCAAAAGATCGGAACTCAGACTCTAGTCGCCAATCCGTTCGCCGATATGGCCTTGAGCAGCAAGGTCAACGCTGGCGCCCTCGCCAGCGATGCGCCGTCCTTGATGATTGCCTGTGGGTTGGCCTTGAGGAGTTTCGACTAATGGCCCGGATTAACCTTTTACCTTGGCGCGAGCAGCTACGCGAAGAGCGTAAACAGCGCTTCCTGGTCTCGCTAGCCGGAGTCGCCGTAGTGGCCGTGGGATTGTTGTTTCTCGCAGACCAGTACTTCACCCATGCCATCGAGCGACAGAACGCGCGGAATGACTTCATCCGCAAGGAAATTGCCGCGCTGGATACCCGAATCGCAGAAATCAAGGAATTGCGAGAGCGTCGGCAGCAACTGCTTGAGCGGATGAAGATCATTCAGGACCTGCAGGGCAATCGGCCGATCATCGGTCGAGTATTCGACCAACTGGTTCGCACGCTTCCCGATGGCGTTTACTTCACCGAGCTGAAGATGACCGGGAAAAACATCGCCATCGTCGGCGCTGCTGAATCAAACAACCGGGTCTCTAACCTGATGCGTAACTTGGATGGCTCTGATTGGCTGGATGCACCGAACCTGAACGAAGTGAAGGCTGTTACCGCAGGGGCGGTCGATCAGGAAAACGTGTTCCAGCTGACGGTGCAACAGACACAACCGGCCGCCGCTGCCGAAGGAGATAAGCCATGAGTCTGGCGAGCTCGATGGAGAGCCTCCGTAGCGTCGATCTGTCTGATCTGGACATGAACAACCTGGGGTCCTGGCCCGCAGCGGTCAAGGTCATCGCTGCAATATTACTGATGGCCTTGATGCTCGGAGGTGGGTACTACTTTTACCTCAGCGATTTACAGGCCAGCCTTGATCAACAGGTGGCAGAGGAAGATAGCCTCAAACAACAGTTCTCCTCTAAGGCATTCCAGGCAGCGAATCTTGATGCGTACAAGGCGCAGATGGTCGAGATGGAGGCGTCATTCGGTGCGTTGCTGCGGCAGTTGCCCAGCGATACCGAGGTGCCGGGTTTGCTTGAAGATATCACCCGTACTGGCCTGGGCAGCGGGCTCGAATTCGAAGAAATCAAACTGCAGCCGGAAGTGACCCAGCAGTTCTATATCGAGTTGCCGATACAGATCAAGGTTGTCGGTGGTTATCACGACCTCGCGACCTTCGTCAGTGGTGTATCGAGCTTGCCACGCATCGTTACCTTGCACGATTTCGAGATAAAGCCGAACAGTAAGGATTCGTCTTCCAAGCTGCACATGAGCATCCTGGCAAAGACCTATCGCTATAACGACAAGGGGCTGCAGAAATGAGAGGAGCCCGACTTGTAGCAATGGGCCTGGGCATGGTGTTGTTGGCCGGGTGCGGTGTCAGCGGAGATTTCGATGATCTGCGCAGCTATATGGATGAAGTGCGGGCCAAGCCGAAAGGTTCGATCGAGCCGCTTCCAGCGTTCCTGCCGTACGAGGCGTTTACCTATAGTGCGGCGTCGTTGCGCCATCCTTTCCAGCCGCCAATGAAGATCGATCTGACTCAGCGGCAGAAAGGAACCAAGGACATACGGCCCGACGAGACCCGCGTCAAACAGTTCCTTGAGGAATTCAATATCGAAAACTTCGTCATGGTCGGGACGCTGGCCAACGGCGAGGGTAACTACGCCTTGATCAAAGGTGGTGATGGGGTTCACCGAGTCAAGGTCGGTGACTATCTGGGGCGCAACCATGGCCGTATCGTTGAGATCAGCGAAGCCGAGGTGGATGTGCTCGAAATCGTTCCGGACGGAGAGGGTGGGTGGCTTGAGCGCCCGCGTAGCCTGACCTTGAAAGAGCGTTCTTGAGTCATGGCAAAAATGGAAAACCTATACCGGTCTGCACAACGGAAGCCTTTTATGAATACCACTCTCACTCGTCTCGGTTTGTCGTTGCTGGCAGCATTCATTTCGCCTGCATTGCTGGCGGCAAATCTGAACTCGCTTGATGTCGCATCGTTGCCCGGTGACCGCGTTGAGCTGAAGCTGGCTTTCGATGAGCCGGTTCCGACCCCGCGTGGCTATACGCTTGATCAGCCTGCTCGAATTGCTCTAGATCTGCCTGGCGTGTCCAGTAAGCTTGGATCGAAAAACCATGAGCTCGGCGTCGGTAATGCGCGAAGTGTTACGGTGGTCGAGGCTCAAGGACGCACGCGGCTTATCGTGAACCTCACGTCGCTGGTTCCGTACTCGACCCGTATTGACGGTAACAACCTATTTGTTGTGCTGGGCGAGAGCGCTGCAGGCTCTGTCGCTGCACCAGCCTCTCCTGTGGCTTCGACGAAACCGGCCGCACCGGAGCTATCCAAAGCCGCAGGTAAGTCGATCAGCAATATCGATTTTCGCCGCGGGGAAGACGGGGCTGGCAACGTAGTGATCACCTTGTCTGATCCTTCGATCAGCCCGAGTATCGAGGAGCAAGGCGGTAAAATCCGCGTTTCCTTTGCCAATACTCAATTGCCTGAATCTCTGCGTGTTCGTCTGGATGTCCAGGACTTTGCGACGCCAGTCAAATTCGTCGATTCGAGCAGCAAGGCCGATGGTGCCAGTATTGCGATTGAGCCGAGCGGTCGATACGACTACTTGGCGTACCAGACCGACGACAAGCTGACCATTAGCGTCAAGCCACTTAGCGAGGCAGACGCCGAGCAACGCAAGGCTGAGCATTTCACCTATTCCGGCGAAAAGCTTTCGCTTAACTTCCAAGACATTGATGTTCGCTCGGTTCTGCAGCTTATTGCCGATTTCACCGACCTCAACTTGGTAGCCAGCGACACCGTTCAGGGCAACATCACATTGCGTCTGCAGAACGTACCCTGGGATCAGGCGCTGGATCTGGTGTTGAAGACCAAGGGCCTCGACAAGCGCCAGGTTGGAAATGTTCTGCTGGTGGCTCCAGCGGACGAGATTGCGGCGCGCGAGCGTCAGGAGCTGGAATCGAAGCGGCAGATTGCCGAGTTGGCTCCCCTCCGTCGCGAAGTCGTGCAGGTGAACTACGCCAAGGCAGCGGATATCGCGCAGCTCTTTCAGTCGGTGACTACGGTTGACGGACAGGCTGACGAGCGGGGTTCCATCGCAGTTGATGATCGAACAAACAATATCATCGCCTATCAAACTCAAGAGCGGCTGGATGAGCTGCGGCGTATCGTAACTCAACTGGATATCCCGGTTCGCCAGGTCATGATTGAGGCTCGGATTGTTGAGGCCAACGTCGGATACGATAAGGCGCTTGGGGTTCGTTGGGGTGGTAGCGTCGTTAACGACCAATGGAGTGCCTACGGTAAGGACGGCAGTCGGTCTATCGATGATGATGGGCGTCTGCTGCTGCCCGGTACAGATAAAGTTGGGAGCTTCACCCTCGAGGAGGGCACGGCTCCGGTTCCTTTCGTCGACATGGGGGTGCTAAACAGCACTTCGGGCGTGGGCATCGGCTTTATTTCGGACCATCTTCTATTGGATCTTCAGCTCTCTGCCATGGAGAAAACCGGAAACGGGGAAGTCGTATCCCAGCCGAAAGTCATGACGGCAGACAAAGAAACAGCGAAGATTCTGAAAGGCACGGAAGTGCCCTATCAGGAGGCCAGTTCCAGCGGTGCCACTAGCACTTCTTTTAAAGAGGCAGCTTTGTCCCTGGAAGTAACCCCGCAGATTACGCCGGATAACCGCATTATCATGGAGGTCAAGGTGACGAAAGATGCGCCAGATTTCCGTAATGCGGTGAACGGTGTCCCTCCGATCGATAAGAACGAAGTCAACGCGAAGGTTCTGGTGAACGATGGGGAAACCGTTGTGATTGGTGGTGTATTCTCCAACAGCCAGTCGAAAAGCGTCGACAAGGTTCCGTTTTTAGGCGATGTCCCTTATCTTGGCCGCTTGTTTCGTCGTGATGTCGTAACGGATGCCAAGTCTGAGCTTTTGGTGTTCCTTACCCCTAGAATCCTGAATCACCAGGCCATCGCAGTGAATCGTTGAGATCCTTGAAAAACATCATTCTCGTGGGTCCGATGGGTGCTGGTAAAAGCACCATCGGGCGCCTGCTTGCCAAGGAGCTTCGTCTCCCCTTTCGGGATTCTGATAAGGAGATCGAGCAGCGCACCGGTGCCAGCATTCCGCTGATATTCGATGTCGAAGGCGAGCAAGGTTTTCGCGAGAGGGAACACATCGCCATTCGGGATTTATGTCAGATGCGCGGCGTCGTGCTGGCAACGGGCGGTGGTGCGGTGCTCAGGGAGGACAATCGCGAGGTGTTGCGTACAGGCGGTCAGGTGATCTATCTGTGCACTTCGGTCGATCAGCAGCTTGACCGTACCTCTCGTGATCGCAATCGGCCGTTGCTGCAAGCGCCTAATCCCCGCGAGGTGCTGACCGGTTTGATGGCCGTGCGTGATCCCCTGTATCGCGAAATCGCTCACATCATCATCCAGACCGACGAGCGTCCACCACGCCTCGTGGTGCAGGAAATTCTCGGTCAGCTTCAGTGTTCCGAGCCCCGTGAAAGCTTGGGTCGATCTGCGTTATCCTAGCTCCCTTTTAATTGTGGGGGCCCTATGCAGACTCTACAGGTCGATCTCGGTGAGCGTAGCTATCCGATCCTCATTGGCGAGCAGCTCATCGATCGCGGCGGGCTGTTGGCCGGTCATGTTCGCGGTAAGCAGGTTGCGATTGTCACCAACGACACCGTCGCGCCACTCTACCTTGAGCGCCTGTTGCAGAGTCTCGGCGAATTCAAGGTAACTCCGATCGTGCTTCCCGATGGAGAAGCACACAAGAACTGGCAGACCCTGCAGTTAATATTCGATGCGTTGCTTGCGGCTAGGCATGACCGCAATACCACTATCATTGCGCTGGGTGGCGGTGTGATTGGTGATATGGCTGGTTTCGCAGCTGCGAGCTATCAGCGAGGCGTTGACTTCATTCAGGTTCCGACAACGCTCCTGTCTCAGGTCGACTCCTCCGTTGGCGGCAAGACGGGTATCAACCATCCCCTCGGCAAGAACATGATCGGTGCGTTCTACCAGCCGCAGGCGGTGCTGATCGACACACTGACGTTGGCAACGCTGCCTGCACGCGAGTTGTCAGCAGGTCTCGCCGAAGTCATTAAATACGGCTTGATCTGTGATGAGCCGTTCCTCGGCTGGCTCGAAGACCATATCGACAGGCTTCGTGCGTTGGATCAGGTCGCGCTTACCGAAGCGATACGCCGCTCCTGTGATGCTAAGGCTCGGGTGGTAGGTGCGGATGAGCGCGAGTCAGGTATTCGCGCCACGCTGAATCTCGGCCACACGTTCGGTCATGCGATCGAGACCCATCAGGGCTACGGGGTGTGGCTGCATGGCGAGGCGGTGTCGGCGGGCACTGTTATGGCGCTGGAGATGTCGAGTCAGCTCGGCTGGATCAGCGCCGCGGATAGAGATCGAGCGGTGCGCTTGCTCTCACGTGCAGGTCTACCGGTTGTGCCACCGGCCGACATGCGTGCCGAGGATTTTCTCAAGCACATGGCAGTCGACAAGAAAGTGCTGAACGGCCAGTTGCGATTGGTGCTGCTCAAGCGTCTGGGTGAGGCTGTGGTGACCAGTGACTTCCCCCGGGAAGTGCTTGAGGCCACATTGAACGCCAATTACGACGCGCTTACGCAATAGTCAGAACCTAAGAGATTTCCATGTCCAGTTTGTCTGCCGACGATTCGTACCTGAACCATTATGGGTTCAGCCATGATCCCTTTGCTGCACGCGTACCCGGCTTCAAGTTCTTCCCGGCTCAGCGCAAGCCAGTGCTTGGGCAGTTGCATCATCTCGCGCGTTACAGCCAGTTGCTGCTGGTGGTGACGGGGCCGGAAGGCAGCGGCAAAACGCTGGTGCGTCAGGCACTAGTTGCCAGCAGTAACAAACAGACTGTTCAGAGCGTGGTCATCTCGCCATCGGAAACGCTCGATTCGAATATTCTTTTGCAGCAGATCGCACAATCGGTCGGTTGCCAGCGCGCTGACTTCGAGTCGATCATGGCGCAGATCATTCAACTGGCACTGACCGGTCAGGAAGTGTATCTGCTGGTTGACGATGCCGAGCGACTTACAGGGGCGGCCGTCGAAACGTTGCTGCGGTTGGCTCAGGGCAGTCCTGAAGGGCGACCGCACGTCTTTCTCTTCGGCGAGCATGCGCTGGTCGCGCGCCTGGAGGCGTTGGTAGACGGTGAAGAACGCTTCCATGTGATTGCGCTTCAACCTTACGAGCAAGATGAAACCCGGGAGTATCTGGCGCAGCGTCTTGAAGGTGCCGGATCTGGACTTGACTGTTTAACAGATGAGCAGGTCGCGCGCATCCATGACGATTCTGGCGGCTGGCCGGGTGCCATAAATCAGGTGGCCAGAGACGAGCTTCTGGAAACGATGCAACAGTCCAAGGGGCGTCGGAAATCGGCTGGATGGAATTTGCCGCTGCCGATGAAGCATTTGCTGGCTCTGGCTGTCGTCGTTTTCATTGTCCTGCTCACCTTGCTAATGCGCGATTCGGACGACTCCTCGACGACGCCTGTTACCACGGCATTGCCGCTGGGTGAGCAGCCCGTGACCGAGACGCTGGTCGCCGAAGGCGATTCTGCGCCCGAGATCGTCTCGGCCCAGCCTGCCCAGCCGGTTATTCGTGAGCCGCTTGCCGCTGCTGGAAGTACCGAATCGGATGATCTGTCGACGCAGGCTGCCGAGGCGGAGGCGCCTGTTGAGGAATTGGCTGACGAAAGTGCCCAGGCGCCTGAAAGTATCCAGGCGCCTGAAGGGATCGCCGCCCCGGTTGTAGTGCAACCGCCGGCTGCTCAGCCCAATCGCGTAGCCGAGGTGCCGCTCGAGCCCGTGCGACAAGTAGTCGCAGATTCGCCTGCATCTGCAGCGGGCTGGTACGCCGGCCAGTCAAAAACCAACTATCTGGTGCAGGTGCTGGGTACGCGGACTCAGGCGAACGCCGAGGCGCTGGTCAAAGCGCAAGGTAAGGATTTCCGTTATTTCGTAAAGCAACATGACGGTAAGCCCTTATATGTCGTGACATACGGCAACTTTTCTACCCGCAAGGCTGCACTGGAAGCCATTCAGAAGTTGCCGGCGTCGCTGCGGGCAGGCAAGCCTTGGCCGCGTACATTTGCAAGCGTCCAACAGGAGATAGTTCAGGCGCGCTAAAAATTGCCCTAAAAAGGTGCGATGCGCACCGTTTTGGGGCTTGCAAAAATAAATTGTGTCGTTCTACCTGGCTTTGTAAACTGCTCCCCCTTTTGCCCACGTGTATGACGGGGCGGTTCCGTGCGCCGTCAATAAGGGGTTGATTTACAACGTATTTAGCTGGTGGAGTGCCTATGAGAGCAGGTCTGTTTCGTCCTGAAGAGTTCAAGGATAACTGCGGCTTCGGTCTGATCGCCCACATGCAGGGCGAGGCAAGCCATCACCTGCTTCAGACCGCTATTCAATCCCTTACCTGCATGACTCACCGAGGCGGGATCAACGCCGACGGTAAAACCGGCGACGGTTGCGGGCTGTTGATGCAGAAGCCCGATGGGTTTATGCGCGCCATGGCCAAGCAGCACTTCAACGCTGATCTGCCGGCGCTATATGCCGTTGGCATGATCTTTCTCAGCCAGGATGCGGCCAAAGCCGAGGCGGCGCGCGCTAGCCTCAACGAGCAGATTGCCGCTCAGGGGCTGACTCTGGTTGGCTGGCGCGAGGTGCCGGTCGACACGACGGTGCTCGGTCGCCTAGCGCTGGAGCGCCTGCCGCGCATCGAGCAGGTGTTCGTCTCGGCCGGAGGTCTGTCCGAACGGGATTTCGGCATCAAGCTGTTCTTCGCTCGCCGCCGCGCCGAAGTCGAGCTGGCCTCGGACAAAGAATTCTATGTGTGCAGCTTCTCCGACAAGGACATCATCTATAAAGGCTTGATGATGCCGGCGGATTTGGCGCAGTTCTATCCCGATCTTGGCGACGAGCGTCTGGCCACTGCCATTTGCGTATTTCACCAGCGCTTCTCCACCAACACCATGCCGCAATGGCCGCTTGCCCAGCCGTTCCGCTTCCTTGCCCATAACGGCGAGATCAATACCATCACCGGCAACCGCAACTGGGCACAGGCGCGCCGCCTGAAGTTTGCCAACGAGCTGCTACCCGATCTGGAAAGCTTGAATCCGCTGGTCAACCGGACCGGCTCCGACTCCTCTAGCATGGACAATATGCTGGAGCTGCTGGTCACCGGCGGCATGGATCTGTTCCGCGGCTTGCGCATGATCATTCCGCCGGCCTGGCAGAACGTCGAAACCATGGACCCGGATCTGCGGGCGTTCTATGAATTCAACTCCATGCATATGGAGCCGTGGGACGGTCCCGCCGGTGTGGTGCTCACCGATGGTCGCCACGCGATCTGCCTGCTTGACCGCAACGGCCTGCGTCCGGCGCGTTGGGTGACCACCACGAATGGTTACATCACCCTGGCATCGGAAGTCGGCGTGTGGGATTACAAACCCGAGGATGTCATCGCCAAAGGCCGCGTGGGGCCGGGCCAGATCCTGGCGGTGGATACCGAAACGGGGCAGGTGCTGCATACCGATGACATCGACAACCGTCTGAAATCCCAGCACCCCTACAAGAAGTGGTTGCGCCAGAATGCGCTGCGCATCCAGTCGACCCTGGACGATAACGACCATGGCTCGGCCTTTTACGATGCCGACCAGCTCAAGCAATACATGAAGATGTTCCAGGTCACCTTCGAGGAGCGTGACCAGGTGCTGCGGCCTCTCGCCGAGCAGGGTCAGGAAGCGGTCGGCTCCATGGGCGACGATACGCCAATGGCCGTGCTGTCGCGTCGCGTACGTTCACCGTTCGACTACTTCCGCCAGCAGTTCGCTCAGGTAACCAATCCGCCGATCGACCCGCTGCGCGAGTCCATCGTGATGTCGCTGGAAACCTGCCTGGGTGCCGAGCGCAATGTCTTCGAGGAAACCGCCGATCACGCCAATCGGGCGATTCTGACCACGCCGGTTATCTCCCCGGCCAAGTGGCGCACCATCATGGAGCTCGACCGTCCAGGCTTCGAGCGCCAGCTGATCGACCTCAACTACGACGAATCGATTGGCCTCGAAGCTGCGGTGCGAAACATCGCCGACCAGGCCGAAGAAGCCGTGCGCGGCGGCAAGGTCATGCTGATCCTTAGCGACCGCAACATCCAGCCGGGCAAGCTCCCGGTGCATGCGTCGCTGGCCGTTGGTGCGGTGCATCACCGCCTGATCGAGACCGGCTTGCGCTGCGACTGCAACATTCTGGTGGAAACCGCCACCGCACGCGATCCGCATCACTTCGCCGTGTTGATCGGTTTCGGGGCTACGGCGGTGTACCCGTTCCTCGCCTTCGAGGTTCTCGGTGACCTGATTCGTACCGGTGAAGTGCTGGGTGACCTGTACGAAGTGTTCAAGCACTACCGGAAGGGCATCTCCAAAGGGTTGCTCAAAATCATCTCGAAGATGGGCATCTCGACGATCACGTCGTACCGTGGCGCTCAGTTGTTCGAGGCGGTTGGTCTGGCTGACGAAGTGGTTGATGTCAGCTTCCGCGGTGTTGCCAGCCGTATCAAGGGCGCCCGCTTCGTCGATCTTGAAGCCGAACAGAAAGCCCTTGCTGCAGAGGCCTGGACCGCGCGCAAGCCGATCCAGCAGGGTGGGCTATTGAAGTTCGTTTACGGTGGGGAATACCACGCCTATAACCCCGATGTCGTGGCGGCGCTGCAGGTTGCTGTACAGCAGGGCGACTATCACCGCTTCAAGGAATACACCGCCCTGGTCGACCAGCGCCCGGCGGCGATGCTACGGGATTTGCTGAAGCTCAAAGTGGCGGAACAACCGCTGGCGCTCGAGGAAGTCGAGCCGCTGGACAGGATTCTCAAGCGCTTTGACTCGGCCGGCATTTCGCTCGGCGCGCTGTCGCCGGAGGCACATGAGGCTATCGCCGCGGCAATGAACCGTATCGGCGCGCGTTCCAACTCCGGTGAAGGTGGTGAAGATCCGGCGCGCTACCGCACCGAGCGCAGCTCGAAGATCAAACAGGTGGCCACCGGTCGTTTCGGCGTCACGCCTGAGTATCTGGTCAACGCTGAAGTGCTACAGATCAAGGTCGCCCAGGGCGCCAAGCCGGGCGAAGGTGGGCAGTTGCCTGGCGGCAAGGTCAACGGACTGATCGCCAAACTGCGTTATGCAGTGCCGGGCGTCACCCTGATTTCACCGCCACCGCACCATGACATCTATTCGATCGAAGATCTGGCGCAGCTGATCTTTGACCTCAAGCAGGTCAATCCCAAGGCGCTGGTGTCGGTCAAGCTGGTGGCTGAGCCTGGCGTTGGCACCATTGCGGCTGGCGTAGCAAAGGCCTATGCGGATCTGATCACCATTTCCGGCTACGATGGCGGCACCGGCGCGTCGCCACTAAGCTCGATTCGCTACGCTGGCTCGCCATGGGAGCTTGGCTTGGCCGAAACTCATCAGACGCTGCGTGGCAACGATCTACGGGGCAAGGTCCGTGTGCAGACCGATGGTGGCTTGAAGACTGGCCTGGATGTCGTGAAGGCGGCCATCCTTGGTGCCGAAAGCTTCGGCTTCGGCACTGCACCGATGATCGCGCTGGGCTGCAAATACCTGCGCATCTGCCACCTGAACAACTGCGCTACTGGTATCGCTACGCAGAACGATCAACTGCGTAAAGATCATTTCATTGGCACCGTCGACATGGTGGTGAACTTCTTTACCTTCATTGCCGAAGAAACGCGTGAGTGGCTGGCTCGCCTGGGTGTACGCAGCCTGCAGGAGTTGATCGGGCGTACCGATCTGCTCGAGTTGCTGCCGGGGGAGACGGCCAAGCAGAACCATCTCGACCTGTCGCCGCTACTCGGCAGCGATCATATTCCGGCTGACAAGCCGCAGTTCTGTGAAGTCGAGAAGAACCCGCCTTTCGATCAGGGCCTGCTGGCCGAGGAAATGGTCAAGCTCGCACGCTCTGCTATCGACTCAAAGAGCGGTGGCGAATTCGAGCTGGATATCTGCAACTGCGACCGGTCTATCGGCGCGCGCGTATCTGGCGAAATCGCTCAAGTGCACGGCAACCAGGGCATGAAGGATGCGCCAATCACCTTCCGCTTCAAGGGTACGGCCGGTCAGAGCTTTGGTGTCTGGAATGCTGGTGGCCTCCATCTGTATCTCGAAGGGGATGCCAACGACTACGTCGGCAAAGGCATGACTGGCGGCAAGCTGGTGATCACCCAGCCGAAGAACAGTGGCTTCGAGTCGCAGCACTCGGCCATCGTGGGTAACACCTGTCTGTACGGCGCGACCGGCGGGAAGTTGTTCGCCAGTGGTACCGCGGGTGAGCGATTCGCTGTGCGTAACTCCGGCGCGCATGCGGTCGTGGAAGGCACGGGCGATCATTGCTGCGAATACATGACGGGCGGTTTTGTCTGCGTCCTCGGCAAGACCGGCTACAACTTCGGTTCCGGCATGACCGGCGGTTTCGCCTATGTGCTCGACATGGACAATAGCTTCATCGATCGGGTGAACAACGAGCTGGTCAACCTGCAGCGCATCACGGGTGAGGCGATGGAAGCACACCGTAGCCATCTACAGGACGTGCTGCGCGAGTACGTCGCCGAAACCGGCAGCGCATGGGGCGAAAACCTCTTTGAGAACCTCGATGACTACTTGCGTCGCTTCTGGCTGGTCAAGCCGAAGGCGGCCAACCTGGCAACGTTGCTGTCGACCACTCGGGCCAACCCCCAATAAAAAGCAGGTTCAGCGGTGAGTCTCGACCATGATGTCGAGTCTCGCCCCGCTCCGTGATTGTCATGCAGCTTGCAGCCTTGGGCTTGCAGCTGCCGCTAAGAGGTTTTGAAATGACTGAACGTCTGAATAACGACTTCCAGTTCATAGAAGTCGGGCGCAAGGATCCGAAGAAAAAGCTGCTGCGCCAGCGTAAGAAAGAGTTCGTCGAAATCTATGAACCCTTCAAGCCACAGCAGGCTTGCGAGCAGGCCCACCGCTGTCTGGGCTGCGGCAACCCATACTGCGAGTGGAAGTGCCCGGTTCATAACTACATTCCGAACTGGCTCAAGCTGGTGTCCGAGGGCAATATCCTCGCTGCCGCCGAGCTGGCGCACCAAACGAACACACTGCCAGAGGTCTGTGGACGTGTTTGCCCACAGGATCGTCTGTGCGAGGGTGCCTGCACCCTGAATGACGGCTTCGGCGCAGTCACCATCGGATCGGTGGAGAAGTACATTGCCGACACCGCCTTCGCCATGGGCTGGCGTCCTGACATGTCCAAGGTGAAGCCGACTGGCAAGAAGGTCGCCATTATCGGTGCTGGTCCAGCGGGTCTCGGCTGCGCCGACGTACTGGTGCGTAGCGGGGTTACCCCGGTGGTCTTCGACAAGAACCCGGAAATCGGCGGCTTGCTGACTTTCGGTATTCCTGAGTTCAAGCTGGAGAAAAGCGTACTCACCCGTCGTCGCGAAATCTTCACCGGCATGGGCATCGAGTTCCGCCTGAATACCGAAGTGGGCAAGGACGTGACCATCGACCAGCTGCTCGCCGATTACGACGCGGTGTTCATGGGCATGGGCACCTACACCTACATGAAGGGCGGTTTTCCTGGTGAAGATCTGCCGGGCGTGCACGACGCACTGGATTTCCTGATTGCCAACGTCAACCGCAATCTCGGTTTCGAGAAGTCGGCCGAAGACTTCGTCGACATGAAGGGCAAGAAGGTCGTGGTGCTCGGTGGTGGTGACACCGCGATGGACTGCAACCGCACCTCCATCCGCCAGGGCGCCAAGAGCGTGAGCTGCGCTTACCGGCGTGACGCGGCAAACATGCCCGGTTCGCGCAAGGAAGTGAAGAATGCCAAGGAAGAGGGCGTCAAATTCCTCTTCAACCGCCAGCCCATCGCGATCGTCGGCGAAGGCAAAGTCGAAGGCGTCAAGGTGGTCGAGACGCGTCTTGGCGCACCGGATGCCCGCGGCCGTCGCAGCCCCGAGCCGATTCCCGGTTCCGAAGAAGTGCTGCCAGCCGATGCCGTGATTATTGCGTTCGGTTTCCGTCCGAGCCCGGCCGACTGGTTCGAAGGGCAGAATATCCAGACCGACAACCAGGGCCGTGTCGTGGCGCCGGAGATGGGGCAGTTCAAGCACCAGACCAGCAATCCGAAGATCTTCGCAGGTGGCGACATGGTGCGTGGTTCGGATCTGGTGGTGACCGCGATCTTCGAAGGTCGTCAGGCCGCCGAAGGCATCCTGGACTACCTGGAGATCTGATTTCGAGGGTAGGGGACGCTTCCCCGACGCACCGATTGGGCTCGCCGCTGACGTGGCGAAAGTCTGACCAGAATCAAGCCCAGAGATAAAAGGCACGGCACTCGCCGTGCCTTTTGTTTTGCGCTTTGCGACAATGCCGCCACTCTTTTGCTGGAACCCAGACATGACTGCCTTGAAGAACGATCGCTTTCTCCGCGCCCTGCTCAAGCAACCTGTCGACGTCACCCCTGTGTGGATGATGCGTCAGGCCGGCCGCTACCTGCCGGAATACCGGGCTAGCCGCAGCAAGGCGGGCGATTTCATGAGCTTGTGCATGAACCCCGAACTGGCCTGCGAGGTTACGCTTCAGCCACTGGAGCGTTATCCGCTGGATGCCGCGATCCTGTTCTCGGACATCCTCACCGTGCCTGACGCCATGGGTCTTGGCCTCTACTTCGAGACCGGCGAAGGGCCGCGTTTCAAGAAGGTCGTCAGCAACATGGCCGATATCGAAGCGCTGCCGATCCCGGACCCGGAGAAAGACCTGGGTTACGTGATGGACGCCGTACGCACCATTCGCCGCGAGCTCAATGGCCGCGTTCCACTGATCGGCTTTTCCGGCAGCCCGTGGACGCTCGCGACCTATATGGTCGAAGGCGGCTCATCCAAGGACTTCCGCAAGTCCAAGGCGATGCTTTACGAAAACCCGCAAGCGATGCACGCGCTGCTCGACAAGCTGGCACAGTCGGTGACCAGCTACCTCAACGGGCAGATTCTGGCAGGTGCGCAAGCCGTGCAGATTTTCGATTCCTGGGGCGGCAGCCTTTCCGCCGCGGCCTATCAGGAGTTCTCCCTGGCCTACATGCAGAAGATCGTCGATGGTCTGATTCGCGAGCACGACGGGCGCCGCGTACCGGTGATCCTGTTCACCAAGGGCGGCGGCTTGTGGCTGGAATCCATGGCCGATACCGGAGCCGAAGCGCTGGGCCTCGACTGGACCTGCGATATTGGCAACGCGCGGGCGCGGGTCGGTGACAAGGTTGCGTTGCAGGGCAACATGGACCCCAGTGTGCTTTTTGCCAAGCCGGAGGCGATCCGTGCCGAGGTCGACCGCATTCTTGCGAGTTTCGGTCATGGCGAAGGTCACGTCTTCAACCTGGGCCACGGCATCACGCCAGAAGTCGATCCGGCCCATGCCGGTGCCTTCATCGAGTCGGTGCACGAGCTGTCGGCCAAGTATCACGGCTGAGTTAAACGCCCGGAAAAGAAAGAGCCGCTTACCGCGGCTCTTTTGGTTTATGGCTGCTGGTAATGGCCGGGTGTCGTGCCGGGCTCATGTTCGTGGACCAGCTTGGTCACGCGGATATCGGTGATGCCGATAACTTCGGCCTGCTCCAGCAGTTTGGCTTCGTCGGCGTTCGCATCCGGCATTACCAGGCTGTTTTCGGCATCGCCGTTGTGCAGTTCGATCAGATGCCGAGCGGCACTGGCTTGCGACATGCGCTCTTCTTCCGAATCGATGAGATGGTTACGGGGTTCGTTCTGGAAGAGGTAGTTGACTTCGAACTTGTGCATTGACTTGCCGAACATGGGGCAGCTCCTTGAAGTGAAAGGGTCTGCTTCTGTTGACTCGCCGGTCCAGTTATTTGTTCGGCAGCGCTCGGTGCCGAGGCGACAACTGGGTCGCCACGGCGCCGAAACGATGCACCCGCACCCGCCCTGGCGGATGCGAGCGCTCGCGTTCTACTTGACCTTCGCCAAGTTACCCTTGAGCGCAACCCCGGCCATGATCGCGCCGGCATGGCACTCATACTTCTGGCTGTCTTTATATTCGACGTGCTTGTAGTTGCTGGCGATGTCCACCACGGCGTTGGCGCCGGCCGCCTTGGCGGCCTGCTGCATGCTGATCAGCGCCGACTGCAACGCCCAGCTGCAGGCGCGCTCGTCGGTCTTGTTGAAGGCGTTGGTTTTCTTGCTGGTGGTTACGCCGCTGCGAATGATCTGCGCGCCTTTGGGGGTCGTGCCCGCAAGGTGGAACTTGACGCTGCCGTCCAGCTTGCCGGAAGCGGTGGCTTCAGCCACTACCTGATCGAATGGCAGGTAATGCGTGGTATCGCGGGCGTGGCTGATTCCAGGTAGCACGCAAAGCAGCAGTGCTGCGCCGATCCATGTGTTTTTCTTCATTGCCTTCTCCTTGCGGTGTTTTGGGTTAATGGATCAAGCCCAGCGGCGGAAGATCAAGGAGGTATTGATCCCGCCAAAGGCGAAATTGTTGTTCATCACGAATCCGTGCTGCATCACTCGCGGTGCGCCGACGAGGTAGTCCAGTTCGCCACAGCGCGGATCGATGCTGTCCAGATTGAGCGTATGGATGTAGCGGTCGTTGTTCAGCATCTCGATGCTGAACCAGGACTCCAGCGCGCCGCAGGCGCCCAGCGTATGGCCAAGGAAGCTCTTCTGCGAGCTGATCGGCATACCGCTGCCAAACAACGATTGGGTCGCCAGGGTTTCGGCGATATCGCCCTGCTCGGTGGCGGTGCCATGACCGTTTACGTAGCCAATGGCGCCGGGTTGCAGGCCGGCGTCTTCCAGCGCCAGCTCCATGGCACGGCGCATGGTCAGCTGTTCGGGTTTGGTGGCGTGCTGGCCGTCGGCATTGCTGCCAAAGCCGACCAGCTCGGCATGGATCGTAGCGCCGCGGGCCCGAGCATGCTCCAGCTCTTCGAGCACCAGCATGCCGGCACCTTCGCCAATCACCAGCCCATCGCGGCCAGCATCGTAGGGGCGCGGTGTGGTGTGCGGCGCGTCGTTCTTCAGGCTGGTCGCATACAGGGCGTCGAACACCATGGCTTCGGTGGCGCAGAGTTCCTCGGCGCCCCCGGCGAGCATCATCGGCAGGCGGCCGAACTTGATCGCCTCGTACGCGTAGCCGATCCCCTGACTGCCGCTGGTGCAGGCGCTGGATGTTGGAATGACCCGGCCAGTCAGGCCGAAGAAGATGCTGATATTCGCCGCCGTGGTGTGCGGCATCATGCGGATGTAGGAGTTGGCATTCAGCCCGTCAGCGACGGAGTTGAGCAGCATATTGCCGAAGGCTTTGATGTCCTCGGTGCTGCCGGTGGATGAGCCGCAGGCGACGCCCATGCGACCGTCGCGGATCGACGGATCGTCGAGCAGGCCCGCGTGATTGAGAGCCTGTTCTGCAGCCTTTACCGACAACCGTGATACCCGGCCCATGCTGCGCAGTTGCTTGCGCGTCCAGTGCTTGGGGACGGCGAAGTCATCCACCGGTCCCGCCAGCCGGGTGTTGAGTTCGCTGAACCGATCCCACTCCTGCATGTAGCGAATGCCGCTACGATTGGCGCTGAAGTTGGCTTCGATAGACGCCCAGTCGCTGCCCAGGGACGTAATGCCGGCCATGCCGGTGACGACGACACGCTTCATCAGCACAACCCGCCGTTGACCGCCAGAACCTGACGGGTGATGTAGCTCGCCTCTTCCGACATCAGGAAATTGACCGCGCCGGCGACTTCCTCCGGCGTGCCCATGCGCTGTGCGGGGATCATCTTGAGCATTTCCTCGATGGGCAGGTTGTCGTCGAGCATGTCGGTGTCGATCAGGCCGGGCGCCACGCAGTTGACGGTAATCCGCCGTTTACCGAGTTCGACGGCCAAGGCCTTGGCCGCGCCGATCACACCAGCTTTGGAGGCGCTGTAGTTGACCTGGCCGCGGTTGCCGATCAATCCCGAAACAGAGGTGATACAAACGATTCGCCCCGGCTGGCGGCGCCGGATCATCGGCATGGTCAACGGCTGCAGCACATTGTAGAAACCGTCCAGGTTGGTGCGCATGACCAGATCCCAGTCGTCCTCGGTCAAGGCCGGAAAAGCGCCGTCGCGGGTCAGTCCGGCGTTGCAGACAACCCCGTAGTAGGCGCCATGGGTTTCGACATCCGCTTCCAGCTGTTCACGGCATTGCGCGCGGTCAGCTACATCGAATTGCAGGATTCGCGCTGTGCGACCCATCTTCTGAATCTGCGCCTGGACGGTTTCCGCCTCGTCCCGCCGCGCGCGACAATGCAGAACGATGTCGTGGCCACTTTGCGCCAGGCGCAAGGCAATGGCGCGGCCGATGCCACGGCTGGAACCAGTGACGAGGATGCTTTTACTCATGGTGAAGGCTCTTGCAGATAATTCGCCACTTCGGGCGGGCGGAACACGTTGAGACGCGCCTCGGCATGGATGTCGGGCCCGTCGAGATGGCATTCGAACACGCCCATGCCGTTGTCATCCTGCAGCGAACGTATCGCATGGATACGTAACCGGCTGCCGGCCGGGATGTGCTCGACGTTGCATTGGAAGCTGCGCGTACCCAGCAGAAAGCCCAGTTCCACCGGTTGCCCGACCAGCCGTGCCTGACAGCCGGCAAAGGCGGCGACCGTCTGCGCCATGATCTCGATGCCGGCCCAGGCCGGCAGACTGCCGTCGGGCAGATTGAGCAAGCCGGCGCTTTTGACCTGCAGATGGGCGGTGATGCTTTCGGCATCGAATGACTCGACCGCATCGAGCAGGATCATGTCTCCCGCATGAGGTAGCAGTTCGGCGACTGGCCAATCGATCATGGTGCATCCCCGAGGATCAGGCTGATGTTATTACCGCCAAAGGCGAATGAGTTGCTCATCATGCGTCGCGGTGCGGCAGTCGCTGCCGCTACGGTGCCGGCTACGACGAGGTCAAGGCGAGGCAATTCGGCGTCTTGCTCGCCATCCCATCGATGCGGCGGTAGCAATTGGGTGGGGTTGTTTTTCGACAACAGCAGCCAGCAGAACGCCGCTTCCAGGGCGCCGGCGGCACCGAGGGTGTGGCCGGTAAGCGGCTTGGTGGACGAGCAAGGCACGCCAGCCGGAAATACCGTGGCCACAGCCAGGCTTTCCATCGCATCGTTGTGCCGAGTGGCCGTGCCGTGCAGGTTCAGATAACCGATCTGTTCGGGCAGGATTCCGGCGCTGCTCAATGCGTTGCCCATCGACTCTATCGCACCCAACCCCTGCGGGTCAGGGGCGGAGATGTGGTGGGCATCGGAGCTGGCGCCGCCGCCTAGCAGGGCAATCGACGCGCGCTCACGCGTCATCAGGAAAACTGCTGCTGCTTCGCCAATATTGATGCCGTCGCGGTTGGCCGAGAACGGATTGCAGACGCGAAGGCTGGTAGCCTCGAGGGCGCTGAAGCCGCGCAGTGTCAGATCGCACAGGGTATCCACGCCGCCACAGATCACTGCATCGCAAATGCCTGCATCCAGCAACCGTTTGGCACTGAGCAGTGCTCGCGCGCTGGAGGTACAGGCCGTGGATATCGAGTAGCTCGGGCCGCTGAGCTGCAGCCGCTCGCTGATGAAGCTGGCTGGTGCGCCAAGCTCCTGATGAGCGTAGTGATAGCTGGATGGTAGGTGCCCATCACGCACCAGGCGCGCGATTCCTTGGGTTGCCTCCTGGATGCCAGAGGTGCTGGTCCCCATGACCACCCCGACACGGCCTGGACCGAAGCGCGAGATCGCCTCATGCAATTCGGGTTCGATTTCCTCCAGCGCAGCCAACAGCAGCTGATTGTTGCGAGTGACATGCTGCAGCGGCGCATTGCCAAGTGAGGGTAGCTCGCTGGTGACGGCGCCGACCGGCAGGCTGCGCCCGGCAATCGCCTGAGGATGCGGCTGCATACCTGAGCCGTCGCCGGCCAGCAGCCGCTGGGCAACTTCAGCCTTGCCGCGCCCCAGGGCGCAAATCAGCCCGAGTGCATTGAGGTAGGCGGTCATGGTTGGCGGGCTCCGGCTGGCGCGATAGGCGCGACACCATAGGTCAGCGTCGGCCCGACGTCGAGTTCGAAGCCGCCATTATCCTGATAGCGAACGTGCCAGGCCGAGGTGCCGTCTGCCAGAGAGCGGCTACTCCCCTGCAGCGTCCAGGGCTGGCCCGCATAGAGTTCGTCTAGCTGCTCGGCGGGGCTGAGTGCGAATAGCAGCGCGGCAAACAGCGCACGCGCTTCGGCATTGGGCGGCAGCAACCCATCGGCTTGCCAACTTCCATCAAGAAGTAGCTGGCGCGCCAGGGGCACGCCCAGCGGATTGAACAGTGACCAGCGCAAGGCAGCGCCTTCCTGCTGGATCACCAATAGCCAGCTATCCGTGCTGCCGTGCTCGTGACGTTGGACATGCAACTGCATCGGCAACGACAGCAATGGCGTCTGGCTCGGCAAAGGCTGTTGCTGGGCGCAGGCACCGAGCAACAGCAGCAGTGACAGCCAGATCAGACGTGGCAGGCAGTGTTTCAACGCGATCATGCGGGCGTTGGAGTGGCACAGAGCTCGGCCAATACGCGCAAGCGGCGTTGAGGCTCGGCGACATAGGGGTTGCGGTCGTCCCAGGCGTAACCAGCGAGAATCGAGCAGATCATCCGGCGAATCTCCGGCTGGGCCCGTTCGTAGTAAATGACGTCCTGGAAGCTGCCGTCGTACCAGCCCTCGACATAGGTGCGGAAAGTATCCACGCCCCGTTTAAGCGGCGCTGCGAATTCGCTTTCCCAGTCCACTGCCTCGCCGCTCAGCTGTCGGTGCAATACTGCGGCCGCCATGCTCGCCGAGCGCATCGCGATGGTGACGCCGGATGAGAACACCGGGTCGAGAAACTCGGCGGCATTACCTAGAAGTGCGAAACCGGGGCCGTGCAGTGTTTTGACGCTTGCCGAATAGCCGTTGATCGGGCGCGCTGGGATGTCCCATTCCGCATGCTTGAGGATGCGCTTGAGGTTGGGGGCCTCCATGACGAATTCCTTGAGACAGGCGTCCAGATCCACCGGACGGCCTTCGTAGCGTTCGGCGCCGGCCACCACGCCCAGCGAGCAGCGGCCATCGCTGAACGGGATGGTCCAGAACCAGACGTCGCGCAGTTCCGGGTGGGTGGTGATGAGGATCTTGTTGCGGTCAAAGTGCGGGTCGTCAATGTTGTCCCTGATGTGGGTGAACACCGCACGGCGCAGCGGAAAGCTCGACGGCGCTTCCAGATCGAGCAAGCGCGGCAGCACCCGGCCGTAGCCGCTGGCGTCGAGGACGAAGTCGGCCTGGAGCGCGTATTCGCTACCGTCGAGGCGGCACACCTGCAAACTCGGGCGCGGGCCGTCGAAATCTGCGGCGGTAATTTCCTCTTCGTAGCGAATCTCTACGCCTTGCAGCGCGGCCTGATCGGCCAGCAGCTTGTCGAAATCCGCCCGCTGAACCTGATAGGTGCTGCCGTGGCCTTCAGTGAATTTGTCGCGGAAATCGAACTCGGTGTAGCGTTCACCGCAGCCAAAGGCCGCGCCATGCTTGGTCTGAAAGCCGGCCGCCTGTACCGCCTCGAGCATGCCGGCTTCCTCGATGAAATCCAGGCAATGCGAGAGCAGGCTTTCGCCAATCGAAAAGCGCGGAAACCGTTGTCGCTCAATGACCAGCACGTCGTGCCCCTGGCGCTTGAGCAGGGCAGCAGCGATGGCCCCGGAAGGCCCTGCGCCAATAACGACAACGCTACGGTTTTCAGAATGCGAGGAAGCCTTCATGTGTTCGACTCGGTAAGGAGGACAGAGGCCGGTTGCTGCCGGCGGGTTGGGTAAAACGATTCGCTATTCAGCCGGACGTCGTAGCCAGGCCTTGCTGGAATGCCAGCCCAGGCCCTCCGAGGCCATAACGCGGTGCCACGCCGGAGGATCAAGATGCTGGGTTTCCGGTGGTTTCTGCAGCCCAGGGCGCGAGCAGAAATGCGAATACCAGGCCGATGCCCACCGCCAGGCCAAAGTTGCTCACAGCCGGCGTGCTCGACAAGGCTAGCAGGCCGAACGACAGCCAGGTGGTGACGGCCGCGAGAAGCGTGCCGACCAGGCTCACCGCGGCGCCACCGATTTGCTCACGCATGAGAATGGCGTAATCCACACCGATCGCCGTGACCAACAGCAGGCCGAACAGGCCAAACAGGGTCAATGGCTGGCCCAGCCAGCCGAGGCAGGCAAGGCTGCCAAGCGCGGCCAGCAGCGGAACAGCCAAACAACGCAGGGCACCGCGCCAGCCGAATGGCAGGCACAGCAGCGCCAGAATGACGACAGCGGCAAGCAGCTTGAGCAGCGCGGCCTGGCGCTGGGTCTCGGCAAACAGACGATTCAGCTCGGCGGGCCGGTCGATGAGGCTGACCCCGCCGATACCGTCAGCCAGGCCGTGCAGCGCCGAACTGTCGCGGAGCCCCTGCAGGCTGATCAGGCCAGCAACTGTGCCGTCGCTTCGCGTACCCAGCCAGAGCGGGCGCCAAAGTTCGGCAAGCGGCCCGGCCAACACCTGATCGAGGCCGGTTACGGATAGCGCTTCGAGGTCGGCGAGTTCCTTTTCGAGCACCTCTGTAGTGATGCCAAGCGCCAGCAGTGGCTGGCTGTATTGCAGCAGGCGAGGCAGCGCGAGATGCAGGCGCTCCTGGGCAACGGTTGGGGCGGCCAATTGGCTCAGGGCAAGATAGCCGTGCAGCTTCTGCTCTGCGACCAGCTCATCGAGGCGAGTGCCAAGCGCTTCCTGACGCTCCAGCAACTCGTCGGGCGTCTGTGCGCGAACCAGGAAATACTGGCTGGTCGGCTCGAAGCCGGTGATCTGGCCGATGCGCTCGGCCTGCTGCTGCAGCGCCGGTGCGCGGCTGACCCATTGGCGCAGGTCATCCTTGAACGACACCTGGCTGATACCGGCCAGGCAGAACACCACGAAGCCGGCCAGTAGCCAGCGCGAGGAAAGGTGCCCGAGCAGGCGCCGACGCACATTCAAGGCGCGTTCAGCCCAGCTCAGCGGGGCGGCCCATGGCTGTAACGGAACGTTCACCAACGCCGGTAGCAGGCAGGTGGCGCAGGCGAAGGCCCCGAGCAGTCCGGCCGCAGAAAACACCGCGACCTGGCTCAGTGCCGGAAACGGCGTAAACGCCATGGCCATATAGCCGATGACGTTGGTCGCCAGCGCCAGCGCGAGGCCGGGCAGCGTTAGGCGTAAGGCACGAAAGGCCTGCCATGGTTGCAACGTCCAGCTCTTGGACAGGTAGTGCAGCGGAAAATCGATGCTGACACCGACCAGGCTGGCTCCCAGCACCAGCGTCAGTACATGGATCTGACCGAACAGCGCAACACAGGCCGCGGCGCCACTGAGCGCGCCGACCAGCACTGGCAAGGCGACCAGCAGCACACGTGGCGTACGGAACAACAGATGCAGCAGGGCCAGGGTGGCGACGAGCGAAACGCTGCCGATCAGGCCCGCTTCCTCGCGTGCCTGGCGCTGCCCATATGCGGCATGCAGCACGCCGCCAGCAGCGAGCAGCTGGCCCTGCTGAGCCTCAACCAATCGGCGAGCGGCACGAACCTGATCGTCCACCTGCAGCGGCAGCTTGTCATCGAAGGCATCGCCGTCGATCTGTGCATGGATAACCGCCCAGCGCTGGCCGTCATGTTCGGCCAGCAGCGCGCCATCGAGGCGCGGGTGGATATTGCCCGATTGTGGCAGTCGCCGCTGCGCCAGGTCGGCCAGGCCGAACCAGTCTTCTTCGGCCGGCACCAGGCTGGTGCTTTCAAACGGGCTGAACAGGCGCTGCAGGCGTTGCTGAATGAACGCCTCGGGTGAGGCGATCAAGGCTTCGCGGCTGGTCCGGTCGAGCAATACCAGACGTTGATCCAGTAATTGCTGGCGTACGGCCGGCAAATCGGCCTGCACGGAGCGACGAATCTGCGTAAATAGGCCGCTGGCCTTGAGATTGCCGGCCACATCCTTAGCCAGCGCAACTGCAGTGTCTTCGTCGGCATGCTCAACCAGCAGCATCAGATCGCGATTCAGCGGTTCCTGCACGCGCTGCTCGGCGAGTTGCTCCAGTTCTCCAGGCGCACCGCTGGGCAACAACTGCAGCAAATTGGCGCTGACTGGCGCGCCATCGCGCCATTGCCATGCGGTCAACGCGACCAGCCCGAGCAGTGCCAGGAGGAACAGCGAGGAAAGCCAGTCCGGCAGCCTGAGCGCGTGATCAGTCGGTGAGGTCATGGTGCTCGCTGGGGCTCAACTGATCGTCGATCTGGATGTCGGTCAGCAACAGCAGTGTGCTGTCGCCCTGGGCTTCACGCAGCTCGATACGCTCGGCGGTGGCGCTTCCCTGGATCAGGATGCTGGAGAAGATCTGTGCCAGCAGCCGGGAGCGCGGCGTCAGCGTCAGCGCCCAGGCTTGCGCAGTGCCAGTCAATTGCAATTCGAAATCACGCTGCAAGGCTTCGGTATCGCCCTGCAGTACGGCGAGAAACAGCTCGTTCTGTCGCGCGGCGGGCCCTTGCTGGCGGGTCTGCTGCCAGCCGCTGGGCGTGCGTCGGGCGATCCCGGCGGCGCTGATGCGGTAATCCTGTTGCACCGGGTCTTCCAGAAACCAGAGCAGACCCCTGTCGCGCGCCAGGACGAAGGTGCCCGCGCTAACCAGTGGCTGGGGCAGGGCGCGCAGGTATTTTTCCTGGGTGAAGGCGCCGCGAACAACCGTGGGTTCGCGCAGTTGCAAGCTGAGTTGGAGCAGGTCGAACGCGTTGGCGCGGGCGGTCACCGCCAGCAGCAGACACAGGGCAATCAGCGCGCGCGAAGAGGGGCGGTTGACTAGGCGCATCACAGCAGTGCGCGCTCCACGGCATCGACCAGCACCTTTGGCGAGGCCAGCAGCATTTCACGGCTGGCGATCTCCACGGCGACCTGAACGGTGCTGCCACGAGTCATGCGCTCGCCGGTCTCGGCGTCGCTGATCAGGTAATTGATCTTCAGGCGGTTCTCCCACTCGACCAGATCGGCACGGACAATGATGCGTTGATTGAAACGGGCACCGCGGATGTAGCGCAGCTGCACGTCGATGATCGGCCAGCCATAGCCGGCGTCCCTCATCTGCACATAGTTGTGACCGATGCGGTCGAGCAGGGCGCAGCGCGCCATCTCGAAATATTTGACGTAGTGGCCGTGCCAGACGATGTCCATGGAATCGACATCGAAAAAGGGCACCAGCACTTCGATTTCTGCCTGCAGTACGCCGCCCTTACGCATACAACCCCCAGTGCTGCGCACGGATGCGCTGTAGGCACAGGCGCAGCTCGCCTTCCAGCGCACGGTCTTCGATCAGCGGTGGGAAGTCTTCGGCAAGCGCTTCGTGCATCACTGCGAGCGGTGCCGGGAGTGCCCGTGCCGCCGGCTGACGCTGGCGCAGCCAGACGCTCTGGTTCGCGGCAATCAGTGTGGCGGCAGCCACCTGTTCGGTCAGCTCCAGGCTGCGCAGCGCATCGCGGGCGGCGATGGTGCCCATGCTGACCTTGTCCTGGTTGTGGCACTCGGTGGACCGCGAGAAGACGCTGGCGGGCATGCTGTTCTTCAGCGCTTCGGCGGTCCAGGCGCTGGCGCCGATCTGCACCGCCTTGAAGCCGTGATTGATCATCGCGGTGGCGGCGGGCGCGCCGGACAGGTTGCTCGGCAAGCCGTGGTTGTAGCGGGTGTCGACCAGTAGCGCGAGCTGGCGGTCGAGCAGGTCGGCGACGTTGGCGACGAGATTCTTCAGGCTGTCCATGGCAAAGGCGATATGCCCGCCGTAGAAATGCCCGCCGTGCAGCACGCGCTCGTTGTCAGCGTCGATGATCGGGTTGTCATTGGCGCTGTTCAGTTCGGTTTCGATGAACTGCCGCAGCAGGCCCAGGCTATCGGCGAGCACGCCCAGCACGTGCGGTGCGCAGCGGATGGAATAGCGGTCCTGCAGACGATGCATACCAAGACCACTGGAAGCTACTGCGCTCGGTTCGGCGGCGTTGAGAGCCGGCTCGGCCTGCTCATTTACTGCTTGTAGACTCCGCGGCCTCGCCGTCTCTCGCCTTGCCGCTCCGTCGCTCGCGACGCTTCCAGCGGCCTTGGGTGCGGTCGGCGCCTCGATGGCAAGGTCCTGGCGAATCCAGGCGGCCACCTGCATCTGTCCCGGATGCGGCTTGGCAGCGAACAGGCGCTCATCGAAATGCTCGGGGTTGCCTTCCAGTGCGACGACATTGAGCGCCGTGATGCGGGTGGCCAGTTTCAGCAGGTAATCGGCACGGGCATAGGCGAGGCAGGCCAGGCCGGTCATCACCGCCGTGCCATTCATCAGCGCCAGCGCTTCCTTGGGCCGCAGAGTCAGCGGCGTCCAGCCAAGCTGGCGATGCACCTCGGCGGCGCTACGGCGCTCGCCGCGATACATCACCTCGCGCTCACCCGCCAGGGTTGCGGCGACATAGGACAGCGGCGTCAGGTCACCGCTGGCACCGACCGAGCCTTCTTCGGGAATCAGCGGCAAGACGTCATGTTCGAGGAACGCCTGCAAACGCTCGAGCAACTCGATGCGCACCCCGGACATGCCGTGCGTCAGCGAGCGCAGACGGGCAGCCAGCACTGCGCGAGTGGCTTCAGCGTCGAGCAGCTTGCCCAGGCCGCAGCCGTGGAAGGTGAACAGGTGCTGCGGCAGTGCCTCGACCTGATGCAGCGGCACCGCCACCACACACGAATCGCCATAACCGGTGGTCACGCCATAGATCACGCCTTCGCGGTCGAGCAGGGTGTCGAGGAACTGCGCGCCGCGGGCAATCCGCTCACGGAAGGCCGCATCGGACTGCAGCCGGGCGGGCGCATGGCCTTGGGCGACGGCCAGCAGGTCTTCGATACGCAGGTGGTTCTCACCAAAGATCACGGGCTCAGCGTTGTTCATGGGTGTTCCAGAAAGGGTAGAAGTTGAACCATTGCAAAGGGGCTTCCAGGCAGCGTGCCGCCAGTCGATCCGCGTAGCGCTGAACCCACGCCTGCACCACGGCATCGCGCTGGCCACGCCGCCACTCGATGCGATCGGCGAAGGGCTCCAGATGGACATGAAATTGCCCAGCATGTTTCAGACAGAACAGCAGATTCGCCGGGCATTGCAGCAGGCCGGCCAGTAGCCACGGCCCCTGTGGGAACGCGGCCGGCTGGCCAAGAAAGTCGGCCGTAGCGATGCGCGCGCCCTGCAGCGGCACCCGGTCACCGGCGATGGCCAGCCATTCGCCCTGATCCAGCCGCTGGGACAACTCCATCATGATCGCCGGGTCGAGTTCGCTGACCTGAATCAGCCGCATGTTGTTCGCCCCGGATTCATCCAGCAGGCGGTTGAACTGTTCGGCGTGACGGGTGTGCACCAGGACGTTCATCTTTACCTTGCGGCCCATTTCCGCCAGGGCCCGGCAGATCTCCAGATTGCCCAGGTGCGAGCCGACCAGCAGCTGGCCGCGCGGTGCCTTGAGGTCAGCGTGCAGGTCGGCGCTGTCGTACAGCACCAGTCGATCCAGCGCCAGGCGTCCGCCCCAGACATCGAGCTTGTCCAGCAAGGCATCGGCGAAGGCCATGAACTGGTGGTAGACCGAGCGCCAGCCGGGCGCCAGGTCGGCACGGCCGCTATAAGCCGCAAGGTTCTGCTGGTACTGCCAAGCACTCTGCCGCGCGCTGCGGTTGAACAGATAGAAATACAGCACGATCAGGTACAGCAGCGGCGCCATGGTGCGTCGGCCAAGCAGGCGCACGGCCCAGGCCGTCAATTTCATCAAGGCAAAATTGCCCCGTTCGCGATTCGCGGCCCAATGCGAGCCGGCTGCGGCTTTTTCGCTCATCGGCACAGCCGCCGCCAGAGCAACTTGGGCGCACGCATGAGCATGCCGCCAAACAGCCGTGCGTGCATCGACGAGATCAGCAGGTTGTCGCGCCACAGACGGAAATGCGAAACCCCATCGACCGGATAGTGCACCCGCGTCGGCAGCCAGACCATCGGCTGTTCACGCCAGTGAAGGCGCACCAGGATTTCGGTATCGAAGTCCATGCGCTGGCCCAGCGCTGTCGAATCGAGCAGTGCCAGGGTCGGCTGCAGCGGGTAGACACGAAAGCCGCACATGGAATCGCGGATCGACAATGACAGGGTGTTGATCCAAACCCAGACGTGGGTCAGGTAGCGCGCATAGAGGCGCCCCTTCGGCACACTCGAATCGTACTGCGGGTAGCCGCAGATCAGCGCATCCGGCGCCTGGCTGGCGCGGTCGAGGAACAGCGGCACGCCGCTCAGGTCATGTTGGCCGTCGGCATCAACTTGCAGTGCGTGGCTAAAACCCAGACGCGACGCCTCGCGCAAGCCGGAGATCACCGCAGCGCCCTTGCCCTGGTTGCGGCTGTGGCGGAGCAGGTGCACCAGTGGCTGCTCGGCCAATTCATCGATGATCTCCGCCGCAGCCGGGCTGGAACCGTCATCAACGAGTACGCACGGCAGGTGTTCGGCAAGCAACGCGCGGACGACATTGGGCAGGCTGGCCTCATGGTTGTACACCGGCACCACCGCGCATGGCTTGAACCAGTCATCGTCGATCGCCAGTGACAACTGCTGATGGTGGTTCGCAACGGGCACGGCCGTCATCGCAGGCTTGAGCGGGGTAAGCGTGGTCACAGAGGATCTCCCAGCAGAATGCGGCCGGACGAGCAGGGCGCGTCACCGTTGCGGTATGCGAAATACAGCTTGCTGCGCTCGCGGTCGAAACGCAGGGTCAGGCTCAGCTGATCACCCGGACGGGCGAGCTGTTGGAACTTGAGCACTTCCATGCCTTGAAAGCTCGGCGGCAGGTCAGCGATCAACTCGCGGGCGAGGCCAATGGCCCAGTCGATCTGCACCACACCGGGCAGAACCGGGGTTTGCGGAAAGTGCCCGGTGAAGTGCGCCAGGTCCGGCGGGACGGCCAGCAGAAGCTGCCATTGATCCTCATCCCGGGAGACGCTGAGGCGCTCGGGCAGCAATGGCCGTGGTGCCAGCAACAGCGCATCAAGTTGTGCCTGGGGCAGCTTGCCCTGGCTGTTGTAGGGCAGCTGAGTCAGCAGCCGCCAGCGGCGCGGCAAGGCCAGCGTTTCGCAGTGATTCGCCAGGTGCTTGCGCAGTGTCTCGGTCAATGCGCGGCGGCCGCCGTTGCGCAGGGCGTGCAGGCCGGCTTCGCTCAGCACCACCAGCGCCGCGAGGTAGGCGCGGTTGTCGCTGACCACGCCGAGGCGCGCTTCGCTGACAAAAGGGTGTGTGGCCAGGGCTGTTTCCAGCATCGGCAGTGAGATGCGCTTTTCTTCCAGCTTGACGATGCGATCCAGCCGGCCGAGCAATTCGAAGCGCCCATCGCGCTCGATTCGCGCCGCGTCGGCCGTCTGTTCGGTATGACCTGGCGGCAGGCAGGGCGAGGCGATGCGCAAAGCTCCGTTGTCGTCCTGGCCCAACTGGACGCCCGGGAAGGGTTGCCACAGATCGCCGCCTTGGCGCCAGGCGATACCACCGGTCTCCGAGCTGCCGTAGATTTCCGTGGGCAGCTGGCCCAGGCGCTCCTGCAGGCGCTGCGCGGCCTCGGCATCCAGCGCTCCGCCCGAGGAAAACACCCGTCGTACGCTGCGCAACGCCAGCCAGTCGAGGTTGTCGCCCATGCGCTTGAGCAACGCCGGGCTCGCTACCCAGCAGAAGCGCAAATGCTGGCGGCTGGCTAGCTGGATATCTTCAGGGAAGGGTTGTGCGCGGCGCAGAAACGGCCGGCCCGCGCACAGCGGCCAGAGCACACGGAACAGCAGCCCATAGATGTGCTGCGCCGCGACGCTGGCGATCACGCAGGCATCGCCGAGATCGGCGCCCCAGCAGGCTTCGAGGATTTCCACCTCGTTCGCCAGCTGGCGTAGGCGCTTGTCGATCAGCTTCGGTTCGCCACTGGAGCCGGACGTGCAGAGCAGCAGTCGGCACCCGTCCAGGTCCAGCTTGGCCGGCTCCAGCGGTTCGGCGAAGAGCTCCGAGAGACGCGCATCGCCGTCCTGGTCTGTCAGCCAGAGATCGGCCTGATGAGCCAGGCGCGCACGGCTCGCGGGCTGCAGATCGGCCGGCAGCAGCACCGTCACGCCGGCTCGCCAGGCGCCGAGCAGGGCAATCGCCAGCTCGCCGGCGTCCTCCAGATGTACCGCGAGTCGGGCGACGCCGCGGTTACGCAGCCCTGCGGCCAGACGCAGCGCTTGCTGTCGCAGTTCGGCATGCTCCAGCGCAGGATCGAGCGTGACCGGGCGCGACTTGGGCGCCTGGTCGAGCAGGTGTTCGAGGGCGATCCAGTTCATGTCGCTTTCCTGACTCGCTGGCGTACCAGCCACTCACCGGCGAATAACAGTCCCATCAGCAGATAGGCGATCAGCCCGGTGTACAGCGTCCACCAGCTCAGCGGCGCCCAGAGTGCGAGTCCGCTGGCGATGCCGGCGTTAATGATGAAATAGCCCAGCCATACCCAGGTCACCAGCCGCGTATAGCGCACCGCTGCGGGCGGGAGGTCGGGCTCGCTCAGCCGCGCAAGGCGCTCGATGATCGGCATGCCAGAGACGAGGCTGCCGGCAAACAGGCCGAACAGCGCCAGGCTGATCAGTACCGGATACCAGCGCAGCAGCGCCGGCTCGCCCGCCAGCCCGAGCAACAGGCAGAACAGCAGCGCGGTCGCTGCCATCGTGTAGCCCAGCGGCGTTTGCTTGCCGCTGCATAGGCGAGCCAACCAGAGCGTGCCGAGCAGCAGGGCGAACAGCCGGGGCGACAAGTGCTCCAGGCCAAAGTACACAACAAACGGGTAGGCGAGGCCTGCCAGCAGCAGGCCAAGGCCGATCAGCCGGTTGGCGTTCGCTTTGCCTGTTGGTGCGGGTGCATGCATCGTGCCTTCCGTTTGCGCATGGAGCCTGCTCCGGCTAACGCTGCGGCTACCCGGACAATGGCTGTTCTGTTGATCGGGCGGGTCAGGCCGGTTGCGGGTTGACCAGTCGATACACCGCTTCGACGACATCGCCGACCGTCCGTACCGACTTGAACTCCTCAGCGGCAATCTTTTTGCCGGTCTGGCGCTTGATGTGATCGATCAGGTCGACCGCGTCGATGCTGTCGATTTCCAGGTCCTGGTAGAGGTTGGCTTCCAGACTGATCCGCTCGGGTTCGAGCTCGAATAGCTCAACCAGTGCATCACGCAGGGTCTGGAAGATCTCGTCGCGGCTTTTCATTTCAGGCCTCCTCGGTGAGGGCGCGGTTGGCGCTGACGTAAGCGGCCAGGCTGTCGACACTGGCGAAATGCTTGCGGGTGTCCTTGGCATCAGCGTCGATCTTGATGCCGAAGCGCTTCTGGATTGCCAGGCCCAGCTCCAGCGCATCGACCGAATCCAGCCCGAGCCCTTCGCCAAATAGCGGCTGGTCGGCTGCGATATCGTCCGGGCCGAGGTCTTCCAGACCAAGGGCGTCGATGATCAGTTGCTTGATTTCAAGCTGCAGTTGGCTCATCGAATGCGAGCTCCTTTTTGAAGTGTCGATGCAGATGATCGTTGAGTTGCCGCGAGGCGATAGGTGCTGCGCCACGGGCGGCGAACAGCTGCGGGTCGATATCCTCACCGACGCGCAGATGAAAATGAAAACGTCTTGCCGGAATGCGATACCAGGGCTCGGCCTTGGTCAGGGTGGTGGGCGTCACGCTGATCACCACTGGCGTGACCATACGTGCGCCACGCAGCGCGATAGCCGCTGCGCCCCGATGAAACTGCGGCGCCTGGCCGGGCGTGGTGCGCGTGCCTTCGGGAAAGATGATCAGCGTCTGGCCTTCTCTCAGCGCGTCGGCTGCTTCGTCGAGCATCTCGGCGCTGCCGTTGTTACTGATGTACTGGGCCCCACGGATCGGTCCGCGGGTGAAGGGGTTGTCCCACAGGCTTTGCTTGACCACACAGTTGGCGTCGCGAATCAGCGCGATCAGCACCACCACGTCGATCAGCGACGGATGGTTGGCGATCACCAGTTGCCCAGGGCGACCGAGGCGTTCGGCGCCTTCGACCTCGTAGGTCAGTACGCCGCTGCGATACATGAACTGAACGAATAGCCAGAACAGCCGGCTTACGGTCTGACGCGCGCGGCGACGGTGCTCGGCTTTATCGCCTGGCAGCAGCGCAAGCAGAGGGAAAACGATCAGTCGCAGGCAGAGCCCGCCGACACCGAACAGCATGAATGACAGCCCGGTCGCGACCAGACGCCACAGCCACGGCGCGCTGTATCGACGGTTCAATGGGTCTGCTGCCAGTTCCATTGGCGGCTCCCCCAGCGGTTTTGCAAGGTTGGTTGGTCGTTGAGCAGCGTACGGACCAGTTTGATCGCATGCGGGTGCGTTACCTGCTGGGCGGCTGGCTCTGCGGCTTCGAGGCTCAATTGCCACGTCTTACCCAGCTTAAGCACCAGCGCCACGGCATAAGGAAAGCTGACGTCGCTGATCCAGGGCGCATAAACCGCGGGGGGTTGGTCTTCGGCGACCACCACCAATACCTCGGGAGCGCCTTCGCCGAGCAATAAGGCGGCTTCGAGCACGGCATGCTCCAGCCCATCGCCTTCGGCGGCCAATGCGGTCATCTCGCTGCTGTCCTGCTGATGAATGGACCAGAGACCGATGATCGCGTTGTGCACCGACAGACTGAACTGGGTAGGGGAAAGCGGCTCGTCGCTCGCCAGATCATTGAGGATGGCGAAGGTGCGCGCGGTCTCGCCATGACGGGAGGCATAAACCAGTGGCATCGGTGGTCGGCCAGTCGCCAGAGGAGTGGCCACGGCGAAGACCATGCGCGCCAGGTGACTCAGGCGGCGACGTTGCATGGCCGGCAGGAAACTGACGTCCGGTTGTGCGTCTTTGCTCTCGAGCTCGCACGGGTTCCGGACCCAATCGGCCCAGTCATCAGTACTCGCCAGGCCTGGAGCCCACGCCTGCCATTGATCGATTTCGAATTGAATCACGCTGAACTCACCGGCTCATCCTCGAGCCTTTGTTATTGGCGTGTCGACGTCCCTGTACAGCGACTATCGGTAAATGTCGGCCGCGAAAACGGCGGCATTATCCAATCGCGCTGAAGCCTAGGCAAACGTTGCGTGACATATCCGGATAAAAGGCAGGCCTGGTGCACGGAACTGAACGCCCGATTCAATGGTCTGTTCGAGGTTTGGCGGAGGTGGCTGGCACACTCGAGCACGCCGTGCTGATGCCAGTGTCGACCCACGTTGGCTTTTTCTTACACCCGCTCAGCAGCCGGGCAAGTCGCTGTCATATCCCATGCTGTTGGAGCCAGGCCAGCAGCTGCGGCAATGGCATCGCGCCGCTCTGACGCGCCACTTCTTTACCGCCCTTGAACAGGATCAGACTGGGAATCGAGCGGATGCCGAGTTGGCTAGACAGTTGCGGATTGACCTCGCTGTCCAGTTTGGCCAATCGGCAGCGGCCCTGCAGCTGAGCGGCGGCCTGAGCGAAGGTCGGGGCGAAACTGCGGCACGGGCCGCACCAGCTGGCCCAGACGTCCACCAGCAGCGGCAAATCGCCCTTGATCTGGTTGGCGAACTGGCTTTGCTGCAGCTCGAATGGCGTGTTTGGCAGTGCATCGGACTTGCAACGCCCGCAGCGTGGCGCGTCATGCAGCCGATCAGCGGGTATACGGTTGAGGCTGGCGCATTGTGCGCAGGGGATGATCAGCGAGTCGGTCATGGCGAGGCTCCACAGCGGTCTGTTGCAGTAATGTGGAGCCTCGCTGGCCGATATCAAGCAGGCGCTGTACGCCTTAGCCCTTGGCTGCGTCCAGGGCCTGGGTCAGGTCGGCGAGGATGTCATCGATGTGCTCGATGCCGATGGACAGACGGATCAGATCCTGGGAAACGCCTGCCCGGGCGAGTTCTTCGGCGTTTAGCTGCCGGTGCGTGGTGCTGGCCGGGTGGCAGGCCAGCGATTTGGCGTCGCCGATATTGACCAGCCGCACGATCAGCTTGAGCGCATCGATGAAGCGTGCGCCGGCCTCCATGCCGCCTTCGATGCCGAAGCAGAGAATCGACGCAGGTGTGCCACGCATATAGCGACGCGCCAATTCGTGCTCCGGATGATCGGCCAGCCCGGCATATTTCACCCACGCCACCTGCGGGTGTGCTCGCAGATACTCGGCGACCTTCAAGGCGTTCTCGCAGTGGCGCTCCATGCGCAGCGCCAGTGTCTCCATGCCCTGCAGGATCAGGAACGAATTGAACGGTGAAATCGCCGCGCCCATGTTGCGCAGCGGCACCACCCGGCAGCGGCCGATGAAGGCGGCGGGGCCGAACGCCTCGGTGTAGGTGACGCCGTGGTAGGACACGTCTGGCGTGTTGAGCAGCGCGAAGCGCTCCTTGTGCTGCGCCCATGGAAACTTGCCGGAGTCGACGACGATGCCACCGATGCTGGTGCCGTGGCCGCCCATGTACTTAGTCAGCGAATGCACTACTATATCTGCACCGTGCTCGATTGGCCGGCAGAGCATTGGCGTGGCGACCGTGTTATCGACGATCAGTGGAACACCATGACGGTGCGCAGCGTCTGCCAGGGCCTGAAGATCAATGACATTGCCGGCGGGGTTGCCAATCGACTCGCAGAAGACCGCCTTGGTGCGGTCGTCAATCAATGCCTCCAGCGCGTCGATGTCATCATGGGCGGCGAAACGCACCTCGATGCCTTGGCGCGGCAGCGTATGAGCGAACAGGTTGTAGGTCCCGCCGTAGAGTTTGGCGACCGAGACGATGTTGTCGCCCACTTCGGCGATGGTCTGGATGGCATAGGTGATTGCCGCCATTCCAGAGGCCACAGCCAGTGCCGCCACACCGCCTTCCAGTGCCGCGACGCGCTGCTCGAGCACGTCGGTGGTGGGGTTCATGATGCGTGTATAGATGTTGCCGGGAACCTTCAGATCGAACAGATCCGCGCCATGCTGGGTATCGTCGAACGCATACGAGGTGGTCTGGTAAATCGGTACTGCGACCGCGCGGGTCGTCGGGTCCGGGCTGTAGCCGGCATGGACGGCGAGGGTTTCCAGCTTCATGGGGCGCTCCTTGTTCTTGTTCATCGGGGCAAAGGCCCAGAGCATGAAACTGAACGCCAACTCGGTCAATGATCCAGAACAACGCCTCCTGTCAGAGCGGCGTGAGCGGCCAGAACAGTGGAATCACCAGTGTCGCGACGACCCACAGCAAGAGGTTCAGCGGAATGCCGACTTTGAGAAAGTCGACGAAGCGATAGCCACCGGCGTTGTAGACAAAGGTGTTGGTTTGATAACCAATGGGCGTGGCGAAGCTGGCGCTGGCGGCGAACATCACCGCGACCACGAAGGCGCGAGGGTCGATGCCGAGCTGCTGGGCAAGGCCGATCGCGATCGGGGTGACGAGCACGGCGACGGCATTGTTGGACAGGATTTCGGTGAGCACCGAGGTGAACAGGTAGATGAACCCCAGCATGAACAGCGGCCCAGCCCAAGGCGTCAGGTCGACGACGCTGGAGACGATCAGTTCGACCAGTCCGACCTTGTTCATCGCGATGCTAATGGCGAGCATGCCGAAGATCAGGCTGAGAATCTTCCAGTCCACCGCCTTGTAGGCATCTTCGACATCCAGGCAGCGGGTCGCGAGTACGGCTGCGGCGCCGATGATCGCCAGACCTTCGATCGGCATCACGCCAAACGCCGCCAGCAGCATCACCATCAGCGTGGTGCCAATGGCGATCGGTGCCTTGTCGCGGCGAAACGCGCGCTCTTGCACGGCGTTGAGGCTGATCAGCTCACCGTTGTCGGCGAAGCGCTTGATCTGTGCCGGCGTGCCCTCGACCAGCATCACGTCGCCGAACTGCAGCTGGAAGTCGTCCAGATTCCCCTGGATGTTCTCGTCCTGGCGGTGCACGGCGAGCACGTTGATGCCGTAGCGGGCGCGGAGATCGAGGTCGCGCATCGGTCGGTGGCTATAACGCGAATTGCGGCCGACGATGGCTTCTGCGAGCACTTCATCCTCGCTGCTGATGGTCTCGAAGGCATTACCGCGGTTGAAAGTCAGATGTCCGCTGCCCCGAAGCTCGACCACATCCTTCACCTGTCCGTGGATCACCAGCACATCGCCAGCCAACAGGCGAAAGTCCTGTTCAGGCCGGCTGTTCAGGTGAGCGCCGCGGTTGACCTGCAGCACCTGCAGACCGCTGCCCCCATTGAGGTTGGCCTCGGCAATGCTCTTGCCAATCACCGGGGAACCCTGCGGGACCCGCAGTTCGCTCATAAAAGTACGATCGAGCCTTGCCCCAAGCAGCTTGGACAGTGTGTCTCGCTCCGGCAGCAGCCGCTTGCCGATAGTCATCATGTAGAGCATGCCGGCTGCTGCGAGCACCAGCGCGGCGCCAGTGATCTCGAACATGCCAAACGGCGCGAGACCCGCCTTGCGCGCCACGCCATCGACCAGAATGTTGGTCGAGGTCCCGATCATCGTCAGCGTGCCGCCGAGAATGGTGGCGTAGGAAAGCGGAATCAGCAGCTTCGAAGGCGTGGTGCCGGCGCGCGTGGCCAGCGAAATCGCCACCGGTGTCAGGATTGCGACCACCGGGGTGTTGTTGAGAAAGGCCGAAATGACCAGCGCAGTAATCGTCAGCCCGCCGAGCACACGGGTCGGGCTGGTGCCGACCAGTCCGCCCAGCCAGTTGCCCAGCGCATCGATGCAGCCGGTACGCTCCAGCGCGGCGGATATCACGAACATGCAAGCAATGGTGACGGGCGCGGAGTTCGACAGCACGCCAAGCACCTCCGCCGGCGTCAGCAACTGGACGGCGATCAACACCGCCACCGCAATCGCCACAACGATATCCGGGCTCCAGGTCTCCCGCACGAAAGACACCAGCACCCAGAGCAGCAAGGCGCAGACGAACAGCAGCGGCAGTGAATCAGAGAGCATGAACGTCCTTAACGTGGCGTAACAACGGGCCACAGACAGCGGCCCCGCGCGAACGATAGGGGTGGCCGCTTAGAGAGTCTAGGAACGTTTGTTCAGGTTTATATGCGATTTCGCTATTTGAATGGTTGGTCGTACCGCCGCCTCACATGAGGCATTTGCAACGGACGGCGGCAAGAAAAACGAGAAAGCCGCGCAGTGTGCGGCTTTCGAGTTGGTGGTGTCCCGTCCTGAATAAGGTTTACACCTTTCCCCCGAGCCGTTGGAGAACTCGATGGAGCAAGGTGTTAAGCGA
>NZ_AGSX01000116.1 GCF_000235745.1 Stutzerimonas stutzeri SDM-LAC
GGAAAGCCGCGCATTCTCGCTCAATTCCGTGCGTGGGTCCAAGTGCACCGTTCAGTCAGGTGTTTCGATCGACAAGCGGCGAAAGCGCGCGGCCTCGCCATGATGCTGCAACACCAGATGGCCCTCGTCGGCCTGAGCGAAGCGTGGAAAGCCGGCGAACTTGCTCTGGACGATACGCGCATGCAGGCTCGGGTCGTCGAATCGATAGCGCAGCACACGGCGGCCGCGTAGCCAATGCTCGACATGCCCATCGGAGACGATCAGCGCCGCCTCGATGAACTCGCCAGGCTCCATAGACGTTTCCGGTTCGGCAGCCATCAGCCCATACAGAGCACCGTTGCGGGTGGTGGGCTCGCGGCCGTCTGGGTGGCCGGCGTCATCCAACAGCTGCATTTCCGGACCACTGTGCCAGCTGAGCTCGACGTCTTCTTCTACGCGGCAGAGCACGCCAGAGTTGCCGGCGATGGGCAGCGCGAATTCGAAACGGAAGGTGAAATCCCGGTAGCGTTGCTGCGAGATCAGATCGATTCGCGGGGCGCCGGCGATGGCCTGCAGCTCGCCGTCGCGGCTTCGCCAGCTGCCGACGGGAAAGCCGTCGGTGTGCCAGCCGCGCCAGTCATCGGCCTCGAGTACTCTTTGCATCGCCTTAACCGAACAGCTGCTGCTTGCGCCGCAGCCAGCGATAGCCGTAGCCGATCAGCCGTATCCGCAGCGGATGCCCCTCGGGCTGTTCATAGTCGCTGTCGGCCAGCACGTCGACCATTTCCTGAAGGTCGTCCTCGGCGATCACGACCTCTACCTCCCGGTCCGCCAAGTTCACGAGCATCAGCACGGTGGAATCGTTGTCATGGCGAATGGCGAAAACCGACGGGCAGCCCGTCTCGACGGCACGATGTCGGCCACCGCCAATCTCGCGCAGCCCGATTCGGGTGCGGATCATGGTGCCGGTCCTGGCTAGCAGTGAATCGTCGCGCAGTGTCTGCGCATAAACGTTGCGCTGCTCATAACCGAAGTCGCTCCCGTCGATCAGCGGTGCCGCCAGTTGCGGGGTGTCGGCACAGGAGAAGCCGGCGTTGGGTTCGTTGGACCACTGCATCGGTGTGCGTACCGCCAAGCGCTCCGGGCGCGACAGATCTTCGCCCATGCCGATCTCTTCCCCGTAGCGGATGATTGGCGTGCCGGGAAGCGCGAACAGCAAAGCGTGGGCCATGCCAATGCGCCGCTCGTTGCCGTCGAGCATCGGCGCCAGGCGCCGACGGATGCCGCGGTTGTAGGCGCGCATGTCAGGGTCGGGGGCGAAGGCCTGCATGACTTCTTCGCGCTCATCGTCGGTCAGCCGTTCGAGATCCAGTTCGTCATGGTTGCGCAGCCAAATCGCGTACTGCGCGCGCTCAGGTGGTTCCGGCTGGCGCTCCAGCGCACGATGCAGAGGCTCGGCTTCGCTGCGAGCGAGGGCGAGGAAAAAATGGTTGTTGGCCCAGAAGTTCAGCAGAAGGGTCAACCGATCACCTTCGCCGAAATAATCGCGGTACTGCTCCGGCTCGACATCTACCTCGCCCAGCAGCACCGCTTCGGGGCGGCGCAGGGTAACGAAGTCGCGCATGTGTTCGAGCAACCAGTAGCCGTTACTATCACCGTCACCGGCCTGTTCGATCAGGTGTGAGGCGGCATCGACGCGAAAACCCGATACCCCCAGGCGCAGCCAGAAGGCAATGATCCGCTCGATCTCCTTGACCACCGCCGGGTTGCCCAGGTTCAGGTCTGGCTCATGGTTGTAGAACAGGTGGCGGTAGTACTGCCCTGCATCTTCGTCCCAGGTCCAGACGCTCTTCTCTACGGTGGGGAAAATCGGCTCGATGCTGTCATCCGGCTCGTCTGCCCAGATATAGAAATCCCGGTAAGGCGACTGCGGGTAGCGTCGCGCTTCCTGAAACCAGCGATGCTCGATCGAGGTGTGCTGCACGACCAGCTCGATCATCACATGCAGGCCCAGCTCCTCGGCCTTCTCCAGCAAATAGACCACGTCGGCGAGGTCACCGAAGCGCGGATCGACCTGCAGGTGATCGCTGACATCGTAGCCCGCATCGCGGAAGGGCGACTGATAGAAAGGCATCAGCCAGATGGCCGTGGCGCCCAGGCCGCGGACGTAATCCAGGCGCTCGGTGACGCCGCGTAGGTCACCACAGCCATCACCGTTGATGTCGAGGAACAGTGACGGGTCAATCTGATAGATCACCGCATTGCGATACCAAAGTGGTCTCATTTCAATGTTCCTCCGGTCTGAGCACCAGTGCCTGGCCTGCTGCCAGCTCGCCGCTGTAGGGTTCGTCCTCGCCCTGGGCATCGCTGGCGATTTCTATCTGCCAGTGGCCGGTGATCGGAAACGCATGAGGTTCATCGGCGAAGTTCAGGCAGATCACGCGCTGGTCATCGCCCAGCTTTCGTCGGTAAGCGAGCACGTTCGGGTGTGATCGCAGTTCTTCCCAATCGCCATGAAGCAGAGCGGGGCTGCGTTTGCGCGCGGCAATCAGCCGGCGGTAAAGCTCGAGTGTCGATCCGGGCGCCTTTCGCTGCCGCTCGGCGGCCAGCTCGTCGCTGTCCGGTGGGAACGGCAGCCACGGCGGACTGCCTTCCCAGCCATGGGGCGGCGTGACGAGCCAGGGGATCGGGGCGCGGCAGCCATCGCGACCACCGGGGTCGACCTGCTCGTCCGGCTCGACCACCGCATCTTCCAGCCCCAGTTCCTCGCCCTGGTAAATGAACGGTGTACCGCGCAGCGTGAGCAAGAGCACCGCGGCGGCATGAGCGCTGCGCAGCGAGCCGTGATAGCGGCTGCGTTGACGATGATTGTCGTGGTTGGACAACACCCAGGTCGGCCAGGCGTTGGCGGGTTTGAGCAATGTCTCAACGTCGCGAATGCAGGTGCGGAACAGCACCGGTTCCCAGGGCGCATCCAGCGGCTGGAAGTTGAACGACATATGCAACTCGTCGCCGGCCCCGTAGTACTGCAGGACCCGCTCGGTGGAGCGTATGTTGACCTCGCCGACCAGCACGCGCTCGCCGGGGTAGCTATCGACCAGCCGGCGCAGGCCGCGCAGCACTTCGTGGCTGTAGGCCTGGTCGTTGAACTCCACCAGCGGCTGGCCGGCCAGGCAGCGTGGATCATCGGCGAAGCTCGGGTCCTTGCCGGTGCAATGAATGACATCGACACGAAAGCCATCGATGCCGCGATCGAGCCAGAAGCGCAGCACGCCGTGCATCGCCTCGATCACTTCAGGGTTGCGCCAGTTCAGATCCGGCTGTTCGGGTAGAAATAGGTGCAGGTAATACTGCTGGCTGTGTTCGTCCCAGGTCCAGGCGCTGCCGGCGTTGAGTGCGGCACGCCAGTTGTTGGGCTCGTCGCGCCAGATGTACCAGTTGCGCTTGGGGCTGTCCCGCGAGCTGCGCGACTCGATGAACCAGGAATGCTGATCGGAGGTGTGGTTGGGCACGAAATCGAGCAGCACCCGAATCCCGCGGGCATGCGCCTCGGCGATCAGCCGGTCGATGTCATCCAGCGAGCCGAATAGCGGATCGATATCGCAATAGTTACTGATGTCGTAACCGGCGTCCGCCATCGGTGAGCGGAAAATCGGCGACAGCCACAGCGCGTCGACGCCCAGATATTGCAGGTGGTCGAGATGGCGCAGTACACCGTCGAGGTCGCCGATGCCGTCGCCGTTGCTGTCGGCAAAAGATCGCGGATAGATCTGATAGACGGTGGCGCCTTTCCACCAGGGCGGCTGGGTTGACTCGCTCATGCTTGTCCCCTCTGTCCGGTGTTTCGGCAGGTCCGGCGGGCGGGCCTGTGAGGTGTAAGACTGACGAACGGTGCTCGGGTTTCCCAGCTTCGTTGATCTCCGTCGGACGGTACTGAACGTCACGGGCGATACTCCGACTAACCTTGCAGCTGCTTCAACGACCCAGGAGACCGCCATGTTACGTATTGCCATCAATGGTTATGGCCGTATCGGACGAGCCGTGTTGCGCGCCCTGTTCGAGCGAAATCTGGAGAACCAGATTCACATCGAGGCCATCAACGACCTCAGCGAACGGAGCGCGATGGCGCACTTGACGCGCTTCGATACCACCTTCGGGCGTTTCCAGGGGCAGGTCGACCTGCATGACGACGTGATGCAGATCCGTGGCCAATCGATCCGTCTGCTGCATGAGCGCGATCCCAGCCAGCTGCCGTGGAAGCAGCTCGGGGTCGACGTGGTGCTTGAGTGCTCGGGGAAATTCAAGAAGCGCGACCTGATCGATCAGCACCTGCAGGCCGGTGCCGAGCGCGTGTTCGCCTCGCATCCGCTCGATGACGCTGACCTGACGGTGGTCTACGGCATCAACCATGAATTGCTCGATGGCAGCCAGCGGGTGATCTCCAACGCGTCCTGCACCACCAACTGCCTGGCGCCGCTGGCCAAGGTGCTGCATGAGGCGGTAGGGATTCGTCAGGGACTGCTCAACACGGTGCATTCCTACACCAATGACCAGAGCTTGCTCGACAAGGCTCACAAGGACCTCTACCGCGCCCGTGCTGCGGCGGAGTCGATGATTCCGTCCACTACTGGCGCGGCCAAGGCCATCGGTTTGGTCCTGCCGGAGCTGGCCGGGCGACTGGATGGGTTGTCGGTACGGGTGCCGACGCCCAACGTTTCGCTGGTAGACCTGACCTTCACCGCTGAGCGCGCGCCGGGAAGTGTCGAGGCAGTCAACCAGATCTTGCAGGCAGGGGCGCAGAAGATGCCGCTCGGGGTGATGGAGTGCAACGACCTGCCGCTGGTCTCGCGCGACTTCATAGGTTATCCGATCTCATGCGTCGCCGATCTGAGCCATACCCGTGTACAAGATGATTTGGTCAAAGTCCTGGCCTGGTATGACAACGAATGGGCATTCTCCAACCGCATGCTCGACGTGCTGCTGGCCTGGGGTGACGGCACGGCGCGGGCCGCCTGACCGGATCGTTTGGATGAGCGACGGTGCGAGCCTCTGGACGCAACGGCTGGCGGATTTCCGGACGGCTACGGCTGCTCGCCAGCCAACGCCCGGTTGCGGCGCGGCGGCGGCTGTCACGGCTGACATTGGACTCGCGCTGGTACTCAAAGGCCTGCGCATCAGCGAGGCCCATGCGTCCGACCCGACTCGCCTTGAGCTGACGCAAGCGGCTCAAGCGCTACTGGGAAGGCCAGGTGCTTTCGCTGACGATGACATGCAGGCCTTCAGCGAGTATCTGAGCGCGTCCCGAGAGGATGAGCCCGAGCAAAAGCAGGCGGCGTCCCGTCAGGCCTGTGCCGTGCCGCTGGCTCTGGCTCATTGCTGTCTGGAGGCGCTCGAACTCGCCGTCAACGCCTGGCCTTGTACGGCGCCGATCGTCCAAAGCGATGTCCAGGCCGGCGCCGTGCTTATCCATGCCGGGCTCAGCGCAGCCTTGATCAATGTCGATGCCGATATGGCGAGTCTTGAAGACGCTGCCAGCCGTGATCAGGCCGGGCAGACCCGAGCGCGCTTACAGGCTGAGGGCGACGAACTGTTGCAGCGTCTCCAGGGCCAGGCGTTGTCCCGTTCTTAGCAGATGATCGTCAGCAAGCTGGCTCCTACGAAAAGCCTGTGTCAGCAGTCATGCACGGTTGTTGGCGTCCCCTTGCTGTGGATCTGATTACGCTCGGAAAAGGCAGGGGGGTTTAGTGCGGCTGTGGCATAACAAACCCCACATTCCTGTAGGAGCCAGCTTGCTGGCGAAGCGGTTACCCATCACGCCCGAGGTGGGGCGTATCGCTGATATTCGCGAGCAAGCTCGCTTCTAGGAGACCGATCGACTCGGGTAGCGAGCGACCGCTACGGCTCGCTTCTGTAGGAGCCAGCTTGCTGGCGAACCGATCCCGCTCGCGAGTCAATGACGGACCTTGGCGATAGCATTGGCATATCCGATCGTCTATAACGAGAAAAAATGTCTCGTTATAGTTTGACGGCTGCGCGGATTGTTTCTAGTCTCCAGGTCAGCTGAGGCACTTTCAAATAACAATCGAGACCCGACCGTCTCCTCACGCAAGCCGTTCGCGCATGTGCTTGTTTGGCAGCCAGCTGCCGGACTTTAACGATGTCGCGACCGCCACCGGAGAACACCATGAGCCATCGCATCGTCCTGCCGCGCCTGATGGAAGTCGGCGCCGGCGCCAGCCAGCAGATCGTCTCCGTCCTTCAGAATCTCGGCTGCAAACGGCCGCTGATCGTCACCGACCGGATGATGGTCGAGCTGGGCTATGTCGCGCGGATCAGCGAGACGCTGAGCAACGGCGATATCTCCAGCGACTGCTTCGCTGACACCCTGCCGGAGCCGACCGCCGCCTCGATCCGGGCGGGCGTCGATATGGTGCGGGCGGGCAACTACGACTCGATCATCGCCCTCGGCGGCGGCAGCCCAATCGATTCGGCCAAAGCCATCGGCATCCTCGGCAAGTTCGGCGGCGAGATGCGCGACTACCGCTTCCCGCGCGACGTCAGCGAAGCCGGCCTGCCGCTGATCGCCATTCCCACCACGGCCGGGACCGGCTCGGAAGCCACGCGCTTTACCATCATCACCGACGAAACCAGCGACGAGAAAATGCTCTGCGCCGGGCTTGGCTTCATGCCGGTGGCCGCGCTGATCGACTATGAGCTGACCCTGTCGCTCCCGCCACGGGTCACTGCCGACACCGGCATCGATGCGCTGACCCACGCCATCGAGGCCTACGTCAGCCGCAAGGCCAGTCTCTACAGCGATGCGCAGGCGCTGCAGGCCATGCGTTTGCTGGCGCCGAACCTGCGCGCGGCCTACCACGAGCCCGGTAATCGCGACGCTCGCGAGGCGATGATGCTCGGCGCGACCCTGGCCGGCATTGCCTTCTCCAACGCTTCGGTGGCGCTGGTGCACGGCATGAGCCGGCCTATCGGGGCGTTCTTCCATGTGCCGCACGGGCTGTCCAACGCCATGTTGCTGCCGGCGATCACGGCCTTCTCGATTCCCGCCGCGCCCGAGCGCTATGCCGACTGTGCCCGCGCCATGGGCGTGGCGGCGCAGACCGACGGCGTCGAAGCGGCCAATGAAAAGTTGCTGACCGAGCTGCGAGCGATCAACAAGGAACTGCAGGTGCCCAGCCCCGAGCAGTTTGGCATCACCCGCGAGCGTTTCTTCGAACTGCGCGAAACCATGGCCAAGCAGGCGCTGGCTTCGGGCTCGCCCGGCAACAACCCGCGCGTACCCAGCGAAGCGGAAATCATCGACCTTTACGAAACCGTCTGGAACCAGGAGTGAGCCCCATGCAGACCCTCGGCAACCTGATCAACAACGAGGCCGTCGCTGGCCGCTCCGAACGTCACGCCACCGTCTACAACCCGGCCACCGGCGAGCCTCGCCTGTACGTTTCGCTGTCCTCGGCGGATGAAACCCGCGAGGCCATCGCCGCCGCGCAGGCCGCGTTCGACGGCTGGTCGAAGACGCCGCCGCTGGTGCGCGCCCGCGTCATGTTCCGCTTCAAGGCGTTGCTGGAAGCGCGCCGTGACGATGTCGCGCGGCTGATCTCGCTGGAGCACGGCAAGGTGTTTTCCGACGCCCAGGGTGAAGTCACCCGCGGCCTGGAAGTGGTGGAGTTCGCCTGCGGCATTCCGCATCTGCTCAAGGGCGAGTTCTCGCCCAACGTCGGACGCGACATCGATTCCAACTCGCTGATGCAGCCTCTGGGTGTCTGCGTCGGCATCACACCGTTCAACTTTCCGGCCATGGTGCCGCTGTGGATGCTGCCGGTAGCCATCGCCTGCGGTAATACCTTCGTCCTCAAGCCCTCGGAAAAGGACCCGAGCGCCACCATGCTGCTTGGCGAACTGCTGGCCGAAGCCGGGCTGCCGGCGGGCGTGCTGAACATCGTCAACGGTGATAAGGAAGCGGTTGACGTGCTGCTGACCGACGAGCGCGTGCAGTCGGTGAGCTTCGTCGGCTCGACGCCGATTGCCGAGTACATCTACAGCACCGCCTCGGCCCACGGTAAGCGCTGCCAGGCCCTGGGCGGCGCGAAGAACCACATGGTGATCATGCCCGACGCCGATCCGCAGCAGGTGGTCAGCTCGCTGATGGGCGCCGCCTACGGTTCGGCCGGCGAGCGGTGCATGGCGATCTCGGTGGCCGTGTGCGTGGGTGATGAGGTGGCCGATAACCTAGTCGAGATGCTCAAGGGCGAGATTGGCCAGATGCGCACCGGCCCTGGGACCGGCGTTGAGCCTGAGCCGCACATGGGCCCGTTGGTTACCCGCGAGCATCAGCAGAAAGTCGTCAGCTACATCGAACTGGGCGTGGAAGAGGGCGCGTCCCTGGTCTGCGATGGCCGTGGATTAAAAGTTGATGGCTACGAGCATGGCTTCTACGTCGGCCCGACGCTGTTCGACCACGTATCGCCGCAGATGCGCATCTATAAAGAGGAGATCTTTGGCCCGGTGCTGGCCGTGGTGCGGGTCAACTCCTTCGACGAGGCATTGAAGCTGGTCAACGACCATGAGTTCGGTAACGGCACCTCGATCTTCACCCGCGACGGCGATACCGCGCGCCAGTTCGAGGAGAGCGTCAAGGTCGGCATGGTCGGCGTCAACGTGCCGATCCCGGTGCCCATGGCCTTCCACTGCTTCGGCGGCTGGAAGCGCTCGGTATTCGGCCCGCTGAACATGCACGGCCCGGATGGCGTGCGTTTCTTCACCCGCATGAAGACCGTCACACGACGCTGGCCGACCGGCATCCGTGCTGGCGCGGATTTCTCGATGCCGACCATGAAGTAAGCCGCGGCGCCGTGCAGCGATCATCCGCGCAACCGGTGTGGGTCCCGGTTTATATCGATTAAGCTTTGCCGCCCTTCGGGGCGGCTGTTTTATTCATCTACCGCAACGGGCTTGGCCATGCGCAGTACCCCTCGTGAAAAAGGCTCTTCCATCACCCGCGTGCTGGAAATCATCGAAGCCGTGGCCGGCGCCGCGGAGCCGCTGTCGCCCAGCGCGCTGGCAGAAAAACTGGACATCCCGAAGGCCAGCGCCCACCGTCTGGTGCAGACGCTGGAAAAGGAAGGTTTCCTGCAGTTCGGCCTGCGCGGTGGCCTGTTGCCGGGTGATCGGCTGCATACCACGGCGGTGAACATCCTCGGCAGCGGCCGGCACAAGGCCCTGCGTCAGGCCATCCTTCGTCAGCTGTCTGATGAGATCGGCGAAACCTGCGGCCTGTCCGTGCCCGATGGCCTGGATATGCTCTATTTCGACCGGGTGCAGACCAACTGGCCGTTGCAGATCAACCTGCCCATCGGCAGCCACACGCCGCTCTGGTGCACCGCCAGCGGCAAGCTGTATCTGGCCTCGTTGCCGCTGGAACAGCTGGAAAAGATCCTCCCACGCCTGCCGATCCGGCAGCTGGCACGTAACACCATCACTGACTTGAGCGCCCTGCGTGACGATCTGGCACGTATTCGCGACGAAGACCTGTCCATCGATTCGGAGGAGTTCATCGACGGCATGGTCGCCTGCGCCGTGCCGGTGCGCGATGCTCGCGGCGAGCTGAGTGCTTGCCTATTCACCCATGCGCCGGTCATCCGTTGTTCGATGGAGTCGCTGCTGACGTTCGTGCCACGTTTGCGAGCGGCGGCGAAGGAGCTGGAGGCGATTGTCAGCGGCTGATAGCCAACGGGGTACGCCTGACTCCAAGACCGCCCTGACCTGTAGGAGCCAGCTTGCGCTATTTCTTCAACATCGCCCGCATCGCCGCCAGTGCGTCATTGCCGCGCGCGGCCTTGACCTCCACGGGTGCATCTTCCTGGCCTTCCCATTCCAGGTCTTCCGGCGGCAGCTCGTCAAGGAAGCGGCTGGGCATGCATTCGATGATTTCGCCGTACTGCTTGCGCTTGGCGGCGAAGGTCATCGCCAGGTTCTGCCGTGCACGGGTGATGCCGACGTAGGCCAGGCGGCGTTCTTCCTCGATGGTGTCGGCCTCGATGCTGGAGCGGTGCGGGAGGATTTCCTCTTCCATGCCGAGGATGAATACGTAAGGAAACTCGAGCCCCTTGGACGCATGCAGCGTCATCATCTGCACGCCTTCTGCGCCTTCCTCCTCTTCCTGTTGTCGCTCGAGCATGTCGCGCAGCACCAGCTTGGCGATGGCTTCCTCGATGGTCATTTCGCCTTCTTCGTCGCGCTCCAGCGTGTTCTTCAGCGCGTCGATGAGGAACCAGACGTTGCCCATGCGGAAATCCGCGGCTTTGTCGCTGGAGGTCTGGCCGCGTACCCAGGTTTCGTAGTCGATGTCCATGACCATGCTGCGCAGCGCGGCGATCGGATCGTTCTGCGCACATTGCTGGCGCAGGTTGTCCATGTAGCGCTTGAAGCGTGACAGGCGGTCGGTGAAGCGGCTGTCCATGTGCGCGCCCAGGCCCATTTCGTCGCAGGCGGTGTACATGGAGATCTTGCGTTCGGTGGCGTAGTTGCCGAGCTTTTCCAGGGTGGTCGAACCGATCTCCCGCCGCGGGACGTTGATCACGCGCAGAAAAGCGTTGTCGTCATCGGGGTTCACCAGCAGGCGGAAGTAGCTCATCAGATCCTTCACTTCCTGGCGGCCGAAGAAACTGGTGCCGCCGGACAGGTGATAGGGAATCTGATGGTGTTGCAGTTTCAGCTCGATCAGCTTGGCCTGGTAGTTGCCGCGGTAGAGGATGGCGAAATCGCTGTAGGGCCGCTCGGTCTTCAGGTGCAGCGTGAGGATTTCCATCGCCACGCGCTCGGCCTCGGCTTCCTCGTTGCGGCAGCGGATCACCCGGATCGGGTCGCCGTGGCCCATTTCCGACCAGAGCTGTTTCTCGAAGGCGTGCGGGTTGTTGGCGATCAGGATGTTCGCGCATTTCAAGATGCGGCTGGTGGAGCGATAGTTCTGCTCCAGCATCACTACCTTCAGCGAAGGGAAATCCTCTTTCAGCTGCATCAGGTTTTCCGGCCGCGCACCGCGCCAGGCATAGATCGACTGGTCGTCGTCGCCCACCACGGTGAAGTGCGCGCGCTCCTGCACCAGCAGCTTGACCAGCAGGTACTGGCTGGCGTTGGTGTCCTGGTATTCGTCCACCAGCATGTAGCGGACCTTGTTGCGCCATTTCTCCAGCACTTCGGGGTGGTTCTGGAAGAGTTTCACCGGCTGCATGATGAGGTCGTCGAAGTCCACCGCGTTGTACGCCTTGAGCGTGCGCTGATAGTGGGTGTAGACGATGGCGGCGGTTTGCTCTTTCGGGTTGCGCGCGTTTTCCAGCGCCTCCTCGGGCGTGATCAGGTCGTTCTTCCAGTTGCCGATGTAATTCTTGATTTCATCGACGCCGTCATCACCGGCGTACTCTTTCTGCATGATGTCGGTTAGCAGCGCCTTGATGTCGCCCTCGTCGAAGATCGAGAAGCCGGGCTTGTAGCCGAGCTTGGCGTACTCCTTGCGGATGATGTTCAGGCCCAGGTTGTGAAAGGTCGACACGGTCAATCCACGGCCTTCGCCGCCGCGCAGCAGGCTGCTGACGCGCTCTTTCATCTCGCGGGCGGCCTTGTTGGTGAAGGTTACGGCGACGATGTACTGCGCACGGATGCCGCACTGCTGGATCAGGTAGGCGATCTTGCGAGTGATCACGCTGGTCTTGCCGGAACCGGCGCCGGCGAGCACCAGCATCGGGCCACCGACGTAGCTCACGGCTTCCTGCTGCCGGGGATTGAGTCGGGACATTCTCGTTTGGTCTGTTGAAGCGGGGGCGGGAGTTTAGCAGGGCTGGTGCCGCTATTTGTTAACCGCAGGACACTGACGCTACCGGTCGTCGCCGACAGGGCTGGGTTAACGGCTGCAATGCTCTAGTCTATGCGCCGCGGCGCCCGCTTTAGGCTGCTCAGCTTGCCGTCCCGCTTCACGCAAGGAAGTGTAACCGTCGAGGTGGTGTGCCACCTCCAGCTCCGTTCGAACCGGGGAAACACCGTGAGATCGTCCATACAACCCATGCGCCTGGTTCTGCTGGCCGATGTGCCCCAGTGGGCCGAAGAGCTTCAGGTTGCCCTGTCGTCCGTGCGCGGCCGCCATCGGCTGAGCGTGGCCGAAGACTGGTCGGCCGCCATCGCTCTGCTTGCCGAGTCCGGCCACTCCTTGCTGATCGCGACGCCAGGATGTCGCCCCGAGTCGGCGCACTTCCCGTGGCCTACCGTCCTGCTGCTGGAAGATGAGCCCGCCGAACTGCCGGAAGGCGTGATTGACTGGCTGCCTGGCCCTCGTTTGAGCACGGATATGGTGCGGCGCTGTGTGCGCTATGCCCGCGAGCGCAGCAATCTGGAGAACGCGCTGCAAAGGCTGGCGGTACAGGATGCGCTGACCGGCATCGCCAACCGCCAGGGTTTCCAGGCATTGCTCGCATTGCGCCTGGCCGAGCACGAAGGGCAAGGCCTGACGCTCGGGTGTCTGGACCTGGACAACTTTCGCCGGGTCAACGATGCACTGGGGCATCAGGCCGGGGATCGCCTGATCCTGCAAGTCGTGGCGCGCCTGAAGGCACAGCTGGAAGTGGGCGACACGCTGGCCCGTCTGGGCGGTGACGAGTTTGCGGTGTTACTGGATACCGAGCGCCAGCCGCATCGTGCGGAGCGGATCGCAGACCGTATTGTCGAGGCGCTGGCCGAGCCCTACTGGATCGACGGCGATACCCTGATGCTCGGTTGCAGTCTCGGGCTTGCCCACGCGAAGGCTGATGCGGACCCCGACCAACTGCTCTGGCTCGCGCAGGTGGCGATGCGTCACGCCAAGGCGAGTCAGGGCTGTACCTGGTATCTCTATAACGAGCGGATCAACCGGAGCGCCAGCCATCTTGCTGATCTTGAGGGCGAGTTGCGCCGGGCGCTGCGTCGCGACGACCTTGAGCTGCACTATCAGCCGCGCCTGTGCATCGACACCGGTCGCATCGTCGGCATGGAGGCGCTGGTGCGCTGGCTGCATGCCGAACGCGGGCTTCTCGGGCCAGACGAATTCATTCCCATGGCCGAAGAAAGTGGCTTGATCGTGCCGCTCGGCTACTGGGTGATCGCGCGGGCGCTGCGCGACATGCAAAGCCTGCGCGAAAGCGGTGCAGGCGAGCTGCACATGGCCGTCAATCTGTCGTTCCGTCAGTTTCAGGACAGCCAGTTGCTGACAACCCTGCAGCGGCTCATCGACGAGCGCGGCGTCGATCCACACTGGCTGGAATTCGAACTTACCGAAACCGCAGTGATGCGTCGCAGCGATCAGGTGCGCGGCACCATGGATGCCTTGGCGGAGCTAGGAGTGCGCTTCTCGCTGGATGATTTTGGCACCGGATTCTCGTCGTTCGTACACCTCAGCCGCCTGCCGATCAGCCTGCTGAAGATCGATAAGAGCTTTATCGGCAAGATGGGTGAACGCGCCCAGAACGGCCGGCTGGTCCGCGCGATGATCAACCTGGCACACAACCTCGGGCTGGAAGTGGTGGCAGAAGGGGTCGAGGGAGCGGCACAGCTCGGCCAGTTGCGGCGCTTCGGTGCTGATCAGGTACAAGGCTATCTGATCAGCAAACCGCTGCCCTTCGCCGAACTCAGCGCTTTTCTCAGTGGTGGACTCACCGCCGAAGCCAGCGGCTGAAACGAAGCGCCGGGCAAGAGCCCGGCGCGGTGTATCAGCGAACCATGTGTATCAGCGAACCATGTGCAGGAAGTGCATGTGCTTCTCGTACTGGTCGAGGATGTCGCCAATCACGCCGTCTCGGCTCCAGCCCATGATGTCGTAGTTCTGCCCGCCTTCCTTGAGATGCACCTCGGCGCGGAAGTAGGTGGGCTCATCGCCGTCTCCCTCCTCGGTCGCGACGAAACTCGGCATCGGGTAGCCGCGCGGGCGAACCTGATAGATGAAATCGGGCGCGCCTTCATGGGTGATCTGCAGCCCGGTACGGTTGTCGTCGCCGGTGGTCAGCTCGACGCCGTAACCCTGCGTGCGCAACTCTTCGGCCACGGCAGCGCAGGCAGGCGCTGCGATGTCGTTGATGAAGCGTTCCACGTCACGACGGCGGGGATAACGGGTCAGGTTCTGCACTCGGCGCCGCCAGCCACCCTCTGACTGCGGAGCGGTTGGCATGGTGCTGACCGTCTGGTAACGCAAGCCCTGTTTGGTGGCATCGACGCGCAGCGCTTTGAGCAGCCCCCACATGGCGCAGAGCAGCACGAGGGTGAACGGCAGGGCGCTGGCGATGGTTGCGGTTTGCAATGCTGTCAGGCCATCGGCGAGCAGCAGCGCTATCGCGACAACGCCCATGGAGCCCGCCCAGAACACCCGCTGCCAGGTCGGCGTCTGGCCATGGCCCCCGGAGGCGAGCATGTCCACCACCAGCGCGCCGGAGTCCGCCGACGTGACGAAGAACACCACCACCATGATGATCGCGATCAGTGACAGCAGCGAGGCGAAGGGGAAATGCTCGAGAAAGGCGAACAGCGCGAGGGAGCTGTCGCGCTCGATGGCTTCACCCAGGCTGGTGACGTGCTCCCACAGAATCATGTGAATGGCCGTGTCGCCGAATACCGTCATCCACAGCAGGGTGAAGGCAGTCGGCACAAGCAACACGCCGGTGACGAATTCACGGATGGTGCGGCCGCGCGAAATGCGCGCAATGAACAGGCCGACAAAGGGCGACCAGGCCAGCCACCAGCCCCAGTAGAACAGCGTCCAGCCGCCGATCCAGTCATTCGGCTCGTAGGCGTAGAGGTTGAAGGTCGCGGTGACGATCTGCGAGAAGTAGTTACCGGTGTTCTGCACGAAGGTCTGCAGGATGAACACGGTTGGGCCGGCGACCAGCACCAGCAACAGCAGCAGAACGGCCAGCGTCAGGTTCAGCTCGGACAAGCGCCGTACGCCCTTGTCCAGGCCGGTGACCACCGAGATGGTGGCCAGAACGGTGGTCCCGGCAATCAGCGCGATCTGCACCGGTACCGAAATCGGCACGCCATACAGGTGATTCAGCCCGGTGTTGATCTGCGTGACGCCCAGCCCCAGCGACGTGGCGACCCCCAGCACGGTGCCGATGATGGCGAAAATATCCACCGCATGCCCGATCGGGCCGTGGATGCGCTCGCCGATCAGGGGATACAAGGCCGAGCGCAGCGTCAGTGGCAGGCCTTGGCGAAAGCTGAAATAGGCCAGGATCATCGCCACGATGGCGTAGATGGCCCAGGCATGCAGGCCCCAGTGGAAGAAGGTGATCTTCATCGCTTCCCGCGCGGCCGCGACGGTGCCGCCTTCACCCACCGGGGGCGAGAGGAAGTGCATGACCGGCTCGGCGACGCCGAAGAACATCAGACCGATGCCCATGCCGGCAGAGAACAACATCGAGAACCAGGTCAGGTAGCTGTAGTCCGGCTCGCTGTGGTCCGGGCCCAGCTTGATCTCGCCATAACGGCTGAGTGCCAGCAGTACGACCATCAGCAGAATGATCGCGACGGCAAGAATGTAAAACCAGCTGGCATTGGCGATGATCCACGCCTGGACGTCGCTGAACATGCCTTGAGCGTGTTCCGGGGCGGCGACGCTGTAGATCACCAGTAGCAGGATGAGTACGGCAGAACCGTAGAACACCGGAGGGTTGAGAGTGGAAGAGGAAGACGTGTTGGCCTCCATGCTGCGCTCCTTGATTACCGATTGGGGAGTGGCCGCCTGTGGCGAAGAGGACGCAATCTAACATATTGGTCAGTTTTGGACCGACGCGCTCCGCGGCGATGGGGCTGCCTCTTGGATGTGACCGCGCCAGTCAGCAAGTTGCAGCATTTTTTCTGTGCCCATCGGCAGCTTATCCGGGCTACGCCGATAGATCGTTGAGAAGCCAGAAATCGGCACCTGGTTTCAACCGGCCTGGTTGCCGGGGCGGTACTGCAGTGCCTCGGCCAGGTGGGCGCGTCCAATGGCGTTGGCCGGCTGAAGATCGGCCAGCGTGCGTGCGACCTTGAGAATTCGGTGAGCCGCGCGTAGCGACAGGCCGAGACGTTCGCAGGCGCGTTCGAGCCATTGCTGATCCTCGGGTTGCAATGCGCAATGGCTGCGCAGACCGGCAAGATCGAGGAAGGCATTGGCGCAGCCTTGTCGCTTGATCTGCACGCGCCGCGCTTCGGCCACCTTGGCGGCGACCCGCTGTGTGGTTTCGTTGCCCGCCAGTGGTGCATTCAGCGCAGTGGCTTCGCGCGCGACGGTCAGGTGCAGGTCGATGCGATCCAGCAGCGGACCGGAGAGTTTGCCTCGGTAACGTTGAATCTGGTCTGGCGAACAGCGGCAGCGACCGCTGGCGTCGCCCAGGTAGCCGCAGGGGCAGGGGTTCATCGCCGCGACCAATTGGAAGCGTGCCGGGAAGCGCACCTTGTCACGTGCCCGCGCAATGACGATGCAGCCTGACTCCAGAGGCTCGCGTAGAACCTCCAGTACCTTGCGATCGAATTCCGGCAGTTCATCGAGAAACAGCACGCCCTGATGCGCCAGGGTGATTTCGCCCGGCCTCGGTCGACTGCCCCCTCCAACCAGCGCTGGCCCCGATGCACTGTGATGGGGCTGCCGAAAAGGGCGCTGTGGCCAATGCGCCAGCGGTGACTGACTGGCGACAGACTGAATCGCGGCGACTTCCAGTGCTTCCTGTTCGTCGAGAGGCGGAAGCAGGCCAGGTAGCCGGCTGGCCAACAAGGTCTTGCCGGTGCCAGGCGGGCCGGACAGCAACAGATTGTGGCCGCCCGCTGCGGCCACCAGCAGCCCACGTTTGGCTGCAGCCTGACCCTGCACATCGGCAAGATCAGGGTAGGGCAGTACCTGGCGCAGCAGGCCTTGGGCCTGAAAAGGCTCGATTGGCGTCACGCCGTTGAAGTGCGCAGCCACCTCAAGCAGGTGATCGGCGGCATAAACGACCAACCCCGATGCCAGGCTGGCTTCCTCGGCATTGGCTCGTGGCACCAGCAAGGCACGCCCGGCCTGGCGGGCCGCCAGCGCGGCAGGCAGCACGCCCTGGACCGGTCGCAGTGTGCCGGAAAGCGCCAGTTCGCCCAGGCATTCGAGTGTGTCGAGGCGATCCGCGGGAATCTGCCCACTCGCTGCCAAGATGCCCAGGGCGATGGCCAGATCAAAGCGGCCGCCATCTTTCGGCAGATCAGCCGGGGCGAGATTGAGGGTGATGCGGCGGGCCGGGAAGTCGAAGCCTGAGGTCAGGATCGCGCTGCGCACGCGATCCTTGCTTTCCTTGACTGCCGTTTCCGGTAGGCCGACCAAGGCCAGCGAAGGCAGGCCGTTGGCGAGGTGTGCTTCCACCGTCACGGCGGGGGCTTCCACGCCCACTTGGGCGCGGCTATGGACGATTGCGAGGGACATCCGATCACTCCTTGATCGTGACGCCTTCCGGTCTATTCGGACGCGGGCGGCGCGAGTTTCTCTTCCAGTTCGGCGACCTTGGCTTCCAGGGCTTCAAGGCGCGCTCGGGTGCGTGCGAGGACAACCATCTGGCTGTCGAATTCTTCGCGGCTGACCACGTCGAGCTTGCTCAGCGCACCTTGCACGATGCCTTTGAGCTGGGCTTCGACTTCCGCACGGGGGAGGGGGCTTTCACCGCTGAACAGGCGCGAGGCCTGGGAACCGATGGCGTCGAGAAAAGCTTTGGGTGGGAACATAAACATCACCTGTTTCTGAGCGACGCGCAGTGTAGCACGGGCTCTTCGGGCGTCCTGTCGGAGCCCGTGCACGATTGCGGGCATCGCGTCGCGGTGGTGTGCACCGGCCTGGTGCGTGATCCAGCGAGCGAACCGCGGCGTGGACGTGCGCGCGCGTTGCAGGGCGCCTTGCGCCGGGCATTGTTAGAAGCTGGCATCGATTCTGCTTGGAAGCTCGTGAAGCATGCGCCAGCAGCTTGTGGTGCATAGGCGATTCTGGACGTTTCGTCGGATCGGTTGATGGTGTCGGAGGGTCGCTGGGCAAAGCCGGCGCGTTACAAGAGCCAGACACTGCGCTTAGACTTGAGCCGGGTTCGTACTTCTGGGGCAAGTCCACCTAAACGGGAGAAGTTTTCATGAAACTAGTCACTGCCATCATCAAGCCGTTCAAGCTGGACGACGTACGCGAGTCGCTGTCCGAAATCGGCGTTCAGGGCATCACGGTCACTGAAGTCAAGGGGTTCGGTCGCCAGAAAGGCCATACCGAGCTCTATCGCGGTGCCGAATACGTGGTCGATTTCCTGCCGAAAGTGAAGATCGATGTCGCGATTGCCGACGATCAGCTCGATCGGGTGATCGAAGCCATCACCAAGGCGGCCAACACCGGCAAGATCGGTGACGGCAAGATCTTCGTCGTCAATCTGGAACAGGCCATCCGCATCCGTACAGGCGAAACCGATACAGACGCAATCTGACGACCCGGCGCGTAGCGCGCGTTTGAGCGGGCGGTAACGCCCGACACGTCGCCACGCACCGCTCGAGCTTTTGCGATTGCCTGCCTGGCAGGCCTACGAACCCCCACGCCCCAGGAGTAAAACCATGACTCTGCGAAAATTCGCAGGGCTAGGAGCCCTTTTGTCTCTGATAAGCCCCGGTATCGCCATGGCGCAGGAGGCACCGCTTGATTCCGGCGATACGGCATGGATGCTCACAGCCACTGCGCTGGTGCTGTTCATGACGATTCCAGGTCTGGCGCTGTTCTACGGCGGCATGGTCCGTTCCAAGAACATCCTCTCGGTCATGATGCAGTGCTTCGCCATCACCGGCCTGATGAGCGTCCTCTGGATGGTCTACGGCTACAGCCTGGCGTTCGACACGGCTGGCATGGAAGCAGGCGTCACCAACCTCAGTTCCTTCGTCGGTGGTCTCGGGCGTGCTTTCCTCAGCGGCCTGACGCCCGACAGCCTCACCGGCACCGTGCCGGAAAGCGTGTTCATCACCTTCCAAATGACCTTCGCCATCATTACCCCGGCGCTGATCGTCGGTGCCTTCGCCGAGCGCATGAAATTCTCCGCGATGCTGGTGTTCATGGGCGTCTGGTTCACGCTGGTCTATGCACCGATCGCACACATGGTCTGGGGTGGCGACGGCGGCCTGATGTGGGACTGGGGCGTGCTCGATTTCGCCGGCGGTACCGTCGTGCACATCAACGCCGGTATCGCAGGTCTGGTGGCGTGCATCGTGCTCGGCAAGCGCAAGGGCTTCCCGACCACGCCGATGGCTCCGCACAACCTCGGGCTGACCCTGATCGGCGCAGCCATGCTCTGGATCGGTTGGTTTGGTTTCAACGCCGGCTCCTCCCTGGGGGCCAACGGCACCGCTGGGATGGCGATGCTGGTGACCCAGATCGCCACTGCGGCCGCCGCGTTGAGCTGGATGTTTGCCGAATGGCGGACCCACGGCAAACCCAGCGCGCTGGGTATCGCGTCGGGCGTGGTTGCCGGTCTGGTCGCCATCACTCCTGCTGCCGGCACGGTAGGCCCGATGGGTGCACTGATTATCGGCTTGGCCTCGGGCGTGATCTGCTTCGTCTGTGCCACCAGCCTGAAACGCAAGCTCGGCTACGACGATTCCCTGGATGCGTTCGGTGTACACGGCGTCGGTGGCATCGTCGGCGCTTTGCTCACTGGCGTGTTCGCAGCGCCTGCTCTAGGCGGCTTCGGTGAGGTGGACAACATCGCGCTGCAGCTGTGGATTCAGCTTAAAGGCGTGCTCTTTACCGTCGTCTACACCGCCATCGTCACCTTCGTGATCCTCAAGGTGATCGACGTGGTGATGGGGCTGCGGGTCAGCGAAGAAGAAGAAACCATCGGCCTCGACCTCAGCCTGCACAACGAACGCGGCTACAACCTGTAAGCACACGGAGTGCGCCCGGAGCCAACCCGGGCGCTTGACCGAATGGCGCCCAGGCGCTCGGCATAAAGGTGAAAATAATGGATAGCACAGCACTCATACCCATCCAGTACGGACTCGATACTTTCTACTTTCTCATCTGCGGTGCGCTGGTGATGTGGATGGCGGCCGGTTTCTCCATGCTCGAAGCCGGCCTGGTCCGGGCGAAAAACACCGCTGAAATCCTCACCAAGAACATCGTGCTCTACGCCGTGGCGTCGATCATGTACCTGCTAATCGGCTACTACATCATGTATTCCAGCCCGGACGGCGGCATCCTGCCGAGCCTGGGCTTCCTGATCGGTGACGAGAACGCGGTGGACGTGGTTGCTGCCGGTGGCGAGGACGCACCCTACTATTCCGCGCGCGCCGACTTTTTCTTCCAGGTCGTGTTCGCAGCGACCTGTATGTCGGTGGTCTCCGGTGCCGTGGCCGAGCGCATGAAGCTCTGGGCATTCATCGCATTCGCGGTGGTGATGACCGGCTTCATCTATCCGGTACAGGGCTTCTGGAAGTGGGGCGGCGGCTTCCTCGATGCGGCTGGCTTCCTCGATTTCGCCGGTTCCGGTCTGGTGCACATGGCCGGTGCTTCCGCCGCCCTGGCTGGCGTACTGTTGCTGGGGCCGCGCAAGGGCAAATACGGCCCGAACGGACAGATCAATGCGATCCCTGGCGCCAACCTGCCGCTGGCGACCCTGGGTGCATTCATCCTGTGGATGGGCTGGTTCGGCTTCAACGGCGGTTCGCAGCTGAAGATGAGCACCATCGAAGACGCCAACGCAGTCGCTCAGGTGTTCACCAATACCAACATGGCGGCGGCGGGTGGCTTGGTCGCGGCATTGATCACGGCGCGCCTGCTGTTCGGCAAGTCCGACCTGACCATGGTTCTGAACGGTGCACTGGCCGGGCTGGTCGCCATCACCGCCGAGCCGCTGACACCAAGCGCGCTGCAGTCGGTGCTGATCGGTGGCGTGGGCGGCGTGCTGGTGGTCTTCAGCATCCTGGCCCTGGACAAACTCAAGCTTGATGACCCGGTGGGCGCCATTTCGGTGCATGGTGTGGTCGGTATGTGGGGCCTGCTGGCGGTGCCGCTGACCAACGCCGATGCCACCTTCGGTGCGCAGCTGCTGGGCCTGGTATCGATCTTTGCCTGGGTGTTCATTGCCAGCTTGATCGTGTGGGGCATCCTCAAGGCGGTCATGGGGCTGCGGGTGAGCGAAGAGGAAGAATACGAGGGTGTCGACGTCGTTGAGTGCGGCCTCGAGGCCTATCCGGAGTTCACCAGCAAGCGTTGATTTTCAACGCAGCGACAAGGGCGCCTCAGGGCGCCCTTTGTTTTTTCTGACGCCGCGCTAGAATGCGCGCGTTCAGGAGCCGAAGGGGTTGTTGAGAATGTGGCGACAGACACTCATCACGCTGCGCCCGAAGCCGCGAGGCTTCCATCTGATAACCGACGAGCTGCTTGCACAATTGCCGGAACTGCAACAATGCGAGGCCGGTCTGTTACACCTGTGGCTGCGTCATACCTCGGCTTCGTTGACCATCAACGAGAATGCTGACGGCGCGGTGCGGCGTGATTTCGAGCGGTTCTTCAACCGGCTGGTGCCGCGGGGGCAGAAGGGTTACGAGCATGATTACGAAGGGCCGGACGATCTGCCAGCACACTTCAAGGCGAGCCTGCTCGGTTGCCAGCTGAGTTTGCCGGTCAACGAAGGGCGACTGGCACTAGGGACTTGGCAGGGCATCTATCTGGGGGAACACCGGGATCAAGGTGGCGCCAGGCAGGTCCTTGCGACGCTGCACGGGATGGCAAGTTGAATTTTTTTTGGCGATGGCGAACAAATCACATCGCTGGGCTAGGGTCTATTTCCGTTTCGTCGCGGCCGCGACGGAGCCGATTTTTGCGCGAGATAAGGCACGAGTCGCGCAGTTTGGTTGTTCCAAATAAGCGATGAGAAACGCCGTGTCGCACAAAAATCGGCCCGTCCCTACGGGTTGCGCGCCAAATCTCGCCATGCGGCGTTGCGGGACTTGGCAAGGGAACGACCATTACCTGCGTCCCGCGCCTTGCCTGGCGAGATTTGGCGCAGCAACGCGGCTCGCAGCGAAACGGGAACAGACCCTTAAACTTCCGCTTTGGCAAGGTACGAGGTTGAACATGAGTGACGAAGAACTAGAACAAGACGATCTGGACACGAACGACGAGGACGAAGGCGAGGAGCTGGCGGCTGCCGATGACGGCGAAGCGGATAACAGCGCCGATGACGAAAGCACCGACAGCGACCGTGCGACGCCTACCAGTAAGAAGAAAGCCAAGGCAGTTGTGGTTGAAGAGCTGCCGAGCCTGGAAGCCAAGCAGAAGGAACGTGACGAGTTGGCCCGTGCGATGGAAGAGTTTCTGAAACGCGGGGGACGCGTACAGGAAGTCGAACCCAACGTCGTTGCTGATCCGCCCAAGAAGCCCGACAGCAAATACGGTAGCCGCCCTATCTAACGTCGAGAGCTTCTGATTGGACGATAGGTCACGTCGCCAGGCGGGACCACTAAGAAGCCCAGCACGGTTGTGTTGGGCTTTGTCGTATCTGCGGGAGCGTCAGGCTATCGCCACCGCGCGAGCAGCGCAGGCAACTCTGCCAGGCTGCGAAGCTCGGCGTCGGGCTGGCCTTCGTGCTGCCACGCTTTGCCGCCGGGGTTGAACCAGATCGCACGCACACCGGCGCGTTGCGCCCCGCCGATGTCGTCGTCGGGGTGATCGCCGATATGGACGGCGTGCTCGGCAGCTACGCCCGCCCGCGCAAGCGCTTCCTGAAATGGTCGTGGGTCTGGCTTGCCGATCCCCAGGTCTTCTGCACACAAAGTGAACTGAAAATAGTCAGCCAATCCCAGCCTGCGAACGTCCGCGTTGCCGTTGGTCAGCACGCCGAGCATGTAGTGATTGGCCAGATGTTCCAGTGTCGGGTGAACGTCAGGAAATAGGTCGATGGCGTGCCGCGCTTCGAGGAAGACATCGAAAGCCTGATCGGCAAGCTCTCGCGCCTCTGCCTCCGCATAACCGGCGTCATGCAGGGCGTGAAACAGGATGCGACGGCGCAGCGCGCTGATGCGGTGCTTGAGGTCGGGTTCGGCCTCGACCAGCATGCGGCGGATCGCGGCGAGCGATTCCACCGGAAATCCTCCCAGTCGCGGTGCGTGCTCGCTCAGCCAGTCGCGCAGGCTGTTTTCCGCACTGTGAATGACCGGGCCGACGTCCCACAGCGTGTCATCGAGGTCGAAGGTGATCAGTCGAATGCTCATTGGTCGCTGCCTTGCTTGCGTTTGGCGCGTGGGTGCGCCTGGTCATAGACCTTGGCCAGGTGCTGGAAGTCCAGGTGCGTATAGATCTGCGTGGTGCCGATGTCGGCGTGGCCAAGCAGCTCCTGCACGGAGCGCAGGTCTTGGGATGATTCCAGCATGTGGCTGGCAAAGCTGTGCCTGAGCATGTGCGGGTGCAGGTGCTGGCCGAGTTCCCGTACCCCCGCCTGACGCACTCGTAGCTGTACCGCGCGTGCACCCAGACGGCGGCCCTGCTGACTGACGAACACCGCGCCATCCGGCGGGTTGCTCAGCGCACGCAGTGGCAGCCAGGCTTCGAGCGCTTCGCGTGCTTTGCGGCCCACGGGCAGCACCCGTGCCTTGTTGCCCTTGCCTTGAACCTGAACCAGCCCGGCGGGTAGATCCAGTTGATCGAGGTTCAGGCCTACCAGCTCGGCCAGGCGTAACCCCGATGAATAGAACAGCTCCAGCATCGCCTGGTCACGATGGCCAATGAAGTCGTCTTCGACGCCGCCATCCAGCAACTGCATGGCTCGGTCGGTGTCGAGCAGTCGCGGCAGGCGCTTTTCGCCCTTGGGAGCGGAAATTCCGGCAGCCGGATCGTGGGCGCAGCGGCCCTCCTGACTAAGGTAGCGATACAGTCCGCGCAGCGACGACAGCAGCCGGGCCAGGCTGCGGCTCGATTGACCTTGGCGGTGTTGCTCGGCGATCAACTGGCGAACATGCGAGCCTTTCAGATCGGCCCAGTGCCCAAGCCCGTGCTTCTGGCAGAAGTTCGACACCTTGATCAGGTCGCGCCGATAGCCGTCGAGCGTATGCGGCGACATTTGCCGTTCGCTGCGAAGATGTTCGAAGTAGGCGTCGAGGTCGGTTTGCATGGTAAAGCCTCAAGAGCCGAGACGCGCTGGAGGCTGGAAAGCTGGACAGGTAAAGCATTTGAAGCGGGCTTGGCAGACTTTTGGAGAAAGCCTTGCCCCTGTCCAGCGTCCAGCGTCCAGCGTCCAGCGTCCAGCGTCCAGCGTCCAGCGTGTCAGCGCACCGAGCGCAGCGGTGTGGAATACGACGGCAGCACGCGGGTCAGTACTTCGGCGATGTAGCCAAGGAACAAGGTGCCCAGTGAGCTCTTGTAGTGCTGTGGGTCCTCGCTGCCGATGGCGAGAATTCCCTGCTGCTGGTTCAGTGCGACCACCGCCGCCGAACCGATGCTGCCGCTCTCTTCTTCTCCGAAAAGAAAGGCGAGTTCGTGCGGACGAAGCACGCCGCAGACGGTCTTGCCGCTGCCAAGCAGCCCGCCGATCGCTTGCTGGGCTTCAGCGCTGGTGACGCTGCGCCCCACCGGCAGCGGCGTTTCGCTGAACAGGATCAGGCTCACGAACGGCACCTGGAACTCATGACGCAGGCTTTCATCCACCGCGCCGATGACTTCTTCCAGGCTGTTGGCATCCAGCAGATCCAGTACCAGTCGGCGGGTCTTGTCGAACAGCCGATCGTTATCGCGCGCCACATCCATCAGGTGCGACAAGCGATGGCGCACCTCGATGTTGCGCTCGCGCAGCAGTTTGACCTGGCGCTCGACCAGCGACACGGCGGTGCCGGGCTGATGGGGAATACGCAGCTCTAAAATCAGCTCGTCGTGATCGACAAAGAACTCCGGGTGGGCCCGCAGATAGGCCGCGACGGCTTCTGCGTCCGGCAGCTGTGGCTTGTCCTGGTTTTGCTCGGTCATAGGCGAACCTGTCCTTCGAATACGCGAACGGCGGGGCCGGTCATCATAACGGCCTGTCCGACACCTGCCCATTCAATGGACAGACGGCCGCCTGGAAGTTCGAGTTGCACCGGGGAGTCCATCCAGCCCTGCTGGATCGCAGCGACCGCCGCTGCGCAGGCGCCGGTGCCGCAGGCTTGGGTTTCGCCGGCGCCGCGTTCCCAGACGCGCAGCTTGGCGTGCTGACGGTCGATCACCTGGATGAAGCCGGCGTTGACCCGCTGGGGAAAGCGCGAATGGTGCTCGATCTTCGGTCCAAGTCCATGCACCGGAGCGTTGTCGACGTCCTCCACACGCAGCACGGCGTGGGGGTTACCCATGGATACGGCGGCGATGTCCAGCTGCTGGCCATCGACCTCCAGCGGATAACTCAAGGCTTGTTGATCGGCCAGGAAAGGTATCTGCGCGGGAGTCAGGCGAGGCGGACCCATGTCGACAGTGATCTGCCCGTCGGGCCGCACGATCAGTTCGATGATGCCGCCTTTGGTCTCGACACGGATCTGCCGTTTCACGGTCAGGCGCTTGTCCAGTACGAAGCGGGCAAAGCAGCGCGCACCGTTACCGCATTGCTCCACCTCCGAACCATCGGAGTTGAAGATGCGATAACGGAAATCCACGTCGGGGTTGTGCGGCGGCTCGACCAGCAAGAGCTGATCGAAGCCGATTCCCGTGTGGCGGTCGCCCCACTGCTTGGCGTGCTTGGGCTGAATATGCGCGTGCTGGCTGATCAGGTCGATGACCATGAAATCATTGCCCAGGCCGTGCATCTTGGTAAAACGCAAAAGCATCGTCGTGGCCTCAGGCAGGCAGCAGGCTTTCGCCGGCGTAAAGCTCCTGCACGCTTTCGCGGCGGCGCACTTCGTAGGCTTCGTCGCCATCCACCAGCACCTCGGCAGCACGGCCGCGGGTGTTGTAGTTGGAACTCATGACGAAACCATAGGCGCCGGCGGAACGAACGGCCAGCAGATCGCCCTCGGCGAGGGCCAGCGGACGCTCCTTGGCAAGGAAGTCACCGGTTTCGCAGATCGGGCCGACGATGTCGTAGTGGCGCGCCTCGCCTTCACGCGGCTGCACCGGTACGACGTCCATCCAGGCCTGATAAAGGGCCGGGCGGATGAGGTCGTTCATCGCCGCGTCGACGATGGCGAAATCCTTGTGCTCGGTGTGCTTGAGGTATTCCACACGGGTCAGCAGCAGTCCCGCATTGGCCACGATCGATCGACCTGGCTCGAACACCAGCGCCAGGTCACGACCGTCGATACGCTTGCGCACCGCCTGGATGTAGTCGCCGGCAAGCGGTGGCTGCTCTTCGCGATAACGCACGCCCAGGCCGCCACCCAGATCCAGATGTTTGATTCGGATGCCACGCACGGCGAGGCGGTCGATCAAGGCCAGCAGCCGATCGAGTGCATCGAGGAACGGCGGCAACGTGGTGAGCTGGGAGCCGATGTGGCAATCGACGCCCACGACTTGCAGGTTGCTCAGCTCATGCGCGCGGGCATAGACATCTTCGGCATCGGCAATCGCGATGCCGAACTTGTTTTCCTTGAGACCGGTGGATATGTACGGATGGGTCCCGGCATCGACGTCCGGATTGACCCGTAGCGAAACCGGTGCCACCGCGCCCAGCTCGGCGGCCACCTGTTGCAGGCGCTCGAGCTCCTCGGTGGATTCGACGTTGAAGCAGTGCACGCCGACTTCCAGCGCGCGGCGCATGTCGTCACGGGTCTTGCCGACGCCGGAGAATACGATGCGCTCTGGTTGGCCACCGGCCGCTAGGACGCGCTCCAGCTCACCGCGCGAAACGATGTCGAAGCCAGCACCAAGCCGCGCCAATACGTTCAGTACGCCTAGGTTCGAGTTCGCCTTGACCGCAAAACAGACCAGGTGCGGCATGCCCGTCAGGGCATCGGCATAGGCGCGGTACTGCGCCTCGATGTGGGCGCGCGAGTAGACGTAAGTGGGGGTGCCGAAGCGTTGCGCGAGAGCGGGCAACGCCACGCCCTCCGCGAAGAGCTGACCGTCGCGGTACGAGAAGGCCTCCATGAATGCCTCCTTACAGTTCGAATCGGTCTTTGGAACGTTCTTTGGCAGTTGCCTCGTCGTCCGGTAGGTAGAGCGGGCCTTTCTGGCCACAGCCGGTAAGCGCCGAAGCGAGAACCGCGAGTGCAATGAGTGGAAGCAGCAGACGCTTCATTGGGGTGCAATCCTAGAAAAATCGATGGCCGGAGTATACCCAGCACCCGTGGGATTGCCTATGTGGCCGAGCTCGCCGGTCCCGCATCTGACGCCAGCCCGGACAGCCGCTCGCTAGACGCGGCGGTGGCCTGCTAAGCTCGCCCGCATCGTCGGTGGCCGCGTTGCCGCCGAGCAACCCGTACCGAGGAAATGGATTCATGAGCCTGAGCGAAGCCCGCTTTCACGATCTTGTCGACGCTGCGCAGGAGGAGATCGAGGACGTGTTCGATCACAGCGGCATGGACGTCGATCTGGAGAATTCCGGTGGCGTACTGACCGTGCGTTTCGAGAATGGCACACAGCTGATCTTCAGCCGTCAGCCGCCGCTGCGCCAGCTGTGGGTGGCGGCGCGGTCCGGTGGTTTTCATTTCGATTATGACGAGTCCGCCGCGCTGTGGATCTGCGATGCCAACGATGAACGCCTGGGCGAACTCCTGTCGCGGGTTACTGAGCAGCAGGGTGGCGAGGCGTTGGAATTTGAAGACCTGTGAACGTTGCGCCCAGCTGACCCAAGCCAGGATCAGGCACGCTTGCTTATTTAATGGGCTGTGATAGGGTCGGTTGCAGGTTAAATAACCCCGCCTTCGGGCGGGGTTTTGTTTTTTTGTCTGTTTACTTTTTCCAGGAGCTTACCCGCACCCATGGCCAGCGCACCGCCAATCATCATCACTCAACCCGATCTCCAGCGGCTCGAGCGCTTGCTCGACGGTCTGGCTGACTACGGTCCGGCCGCCGAGGCGCTCGAAGAGGAGTTGTCCCGCGCCCAGGTGGTCGAGCGCAGCGAGTTGCCCGCCGGTGTGGTGTCGATGAACTCCCGGGTTCACTGCCGCGATGAGGGTGTCGGCAAGGATTATCATCTGACGCTGGTGTTTCCTCAGGATGCCGGCAAGGAAGGTACCGTTTCGGTTCTGGCGCCGGTAGGCACGGCGCTGTTGGGCATGACCGTGGGTCAGCACATCGATTGGCCGACCCCCGGCGGTAAGGTGCTCAAGCTGACCCTGCTGGCTGTCGAGTATCAGCCGGAAGCGGCGGGCGATATCAATCTCTGAGGGCGTCGTGATGACGCCCGTTCTCGCACAATGCCTCAGAGAGCCTTTAGCGCCTGGTTGAGGGCCGCTTCAAGATGCGCTTTGTAGCGCAGGTGCTGAACCGTTTGGGCGCGACCGGTACCGTGCAGGCCGGACATGTCGAGATCGGTTATGTAGCAGGGATAGCGCTCGGCACCGTGCCGTTGCGCGAGAATGAACTGCGCAACTGCGGCGAACAGCTCGGTGCCGTATTCCAGGCTCGAAAACTCCTGATGGTTGCAGTACAGGGTCACCCGTGAGCGACCTCGTTCGCTGTGTTCGACAATGGCCTGTACGTCATAGAAAGAATCGCCAACGTTTTCCCGTGGCGGCGGGCGGCGCTCGATGCTCGCTGCCCGGTCCGCGGTTGCTGTCATGAGTCTGTAGTACAGGATGTCCATCGCTGCCAGCCGGCTTTTCTCGAAGGGAAGCTGGGTGTTGCGGCGGTAGCTCACCGATTGTAAAAACCGCAGCAAAGGCGTCAGCAGGCTCTGCTCGTCTCTATAGGGCTGTTGCTGACGCCAGAGCGCGTTGAACTCATCGAGGACGGTAATTTCCGCCAGGTCCCCCTGAACGCGGTAGAACACCTGAAGGCAGTGCGCCCTGGCCTGACCAAGGATTAACGGCAGGTCGGTTCCTTCAAGTGCATGTCGCTCCACGCGGATGGGCCGCACGCTGCGATGAGCCTCGCCGAGATGTTCCAGCAGTGCGGGCATGTCGCTCAAGGTGGTGTGCCGAACATTGCCACTCACCAGATCGAGCAAATGGTAGTGCTGGCGTACCTGTAGCAGGTAGCGGGTCTCATCCGGCTCGTCGAGCAAGGTCTGGGCATCGGTGAAGATGGTGTTGATACGCCGTGCGAGTGCCATGCCGGCGTTTCGACTGAAACAGCGTATTTGCAGGTTGGGTCGCTCGCCACGAGGGGGCAGTTCCTGCAGGAAGTCACGCAGGCAGTCCGGCAGCGGAGATGTGCCTTCATAGCGCGTTGCGATCAGTTCGCTCCAGCTGTTGAGCGTCAGTTGATCGATGCTCAGCACCAGGTTGTCTCGCGTAACGGCATGCCGCAGCGATTCGGTGAGCTCGTCGAACGACAGGGGCTGCAGAGGGTTCAGCGGATCAAGCCCGACGTTGATCAGTAGCAGGACCTTGACGGGACTGGCCGCGATCAACAGCGCTTCGTCAGCAAGTGCCTCGGGCGGCATTGGGAATGCCTGGCGGATATCGGTCAGTAGCGCGAACAGCTCGGCTTCACTCAGGCCGCTGTCGCCAGGGTGCAGGGCGACATGCGTGGCCGTATCGATAATGCCGTTGCGGTGGCACCAGGCCAACAGCGGCACCAGCTCGCGGGAGCGCTTGAGCGGGGAAAAATTGCTGAGCTGTTGGGCATTTAGGTTGCCCTCGTAAAGCGCCCAGTACACATCATCTGCCGCGTCGTAGCCCTGCATGAGCGTCAGGCTGTGTTCTGCCAGATCAGGCGCGATGCCCAGGTTGATGGCTTCAACCTTACCCGCCTTGCGCTCGATCGCCGCATGCAGGCGCCTGCCAAGCACACCGAAATCCCGCCCGTTGATGCTGCTGGTGATCTGCAGGCGTCGCGCAAACTCACTGAGGAACCGGTAGCCGTAGGTCAGTTCGTTGACCAGTGCGCGGCGTTCCTCGACGACTCGCCGCACCTTCCATTGGCTGCGTGCGTCGAGTTGGGCAAATTGTCGATCATTCCATTGCCACTCGGCCGTCAGCCGCTCGAGCAAACGCCGCTTCCAGCTTTTGCTACGGCCGCTGGGCGGCTGGCTGAGGGGCTTGTTGACCTTCAGGTAGAGACAGCGACGCAACAACGCGAGGCGTTCCTGGTCGCCTCGCTTGGCGAGGTAAAGTTCGATTCGGCGGTAGGCGACGATGTAGGGGTCGAGCTCGTCCAGGTCGAGGCGATTGGCGTACACGGCCTGTTTGAAATCGAGGCTCAGGCAGCGCACCTGCGGGTGTTCGCTGGCGTAGACCTCGACCAGCAGCAGCTTGAAAAGTGACTTGTAGGGCGACTCGATGGCCTTGTACAGCTGCCAGAGGCCCGCACCGAGGTATTCGCCGGGAGGGATGCTGGCGAGGCTGCCCAGGTCCAGGACCTCGTCGCTGCGCACGAAGCGCTTATCCAGCAGGGTGCGCACGTAGTCGTGGTAGCGGTGCTCTTCGTAATCCGGCACCAGCCACCAGAGGGGCGTACGCCCGCCCAGCCAGATCGCGGTGCGGTAGAACTCGTCGAGCAGCAGGTAGTGCTGAGTAGTACCGCAATCATCGGAGGTGAGCTTGGCTTCGCGCGCGCCCTGGGTGAAGCGGACCGGGTCGACCAGAAAGAAATGAGCCTCGCTGCCTTGAGTCGCCGCCCAAGTCTGCAGCAGTTCGCATTTGCGTTGCAGTTCGCCGAGTTGTTGCGCAGACAGATGCGGATCATGGCAAACCCAGACATCCAGGTCGCTTTGATCATCCTGCGCAACAGTGCCAAGACTGCCCATGAGGAACAGGCCGAGAATCGGTTGCGGCGGCTTACCGCGCAGTGGCTTGTAGGTGAACGAACGGCTCAAGCGCTGGGCTTCGGCCAAGGTATCGGCGTCAGGCTCGAACCCCGCCAGTCCGGCTGGCATGGTGCTGGAAACGTAGCCGGGCAGAATCGGATGGTTTACATGAAATAGCAGCGGCAACAGGCTGAGCACGCTCTGTTGGCGGGATGACATGGCCAGCCGAGTGCGTTCCAGGCGTGCGGCGTTCAACGACAGAAAGCGGGCACGAAGCGCGGCAAGCACCTTGCGATCGATTCCCTCTTCAAGGACGGGGCGGAGTTCCTGGTGGCGCGTCATCGGGTGATTGGTTCAGGCAAGCGACGTTGTCCGACATGTTGATCGAGGCGAACGGCGAAAACTAGCACGGGGCAGCGAAAGCCGCAGCTGTAGCAGCGGGTGATAGCCGATGCCGGTTCGCTGTTCAAACCGGCAAATGGCGTACTCGGCTCCGATTTGGGCGCCCCAGGCTCAAGCCGGAGCGGTCTCCGAAAGGATGCTCAGCAACACTCGGGCGTGCTCCGCGGCATCGCGCCCAAGGCTGGTCAAGTAGCCGCCGTCAGGCAGCGTTGTCAGACCTTTGCTATGCAGGCGCTGTGCAGCGGCGATCGCCGTATTGCCGGCGTCGTGGTGAACCTTCAGGCCTTCAAGTGAGTTGTCGAGGTTGAACAGGCGAAGCATTTCCAGCTCGGCTACCACTTCTGGGGTGTAGGACATGTCTGCTCCTCGGATGGTGGGCTTTGGCCCTGTTTGCGAAGTGTAGATGCTGCGCGCGCACCTGCTCTAAGACTATTCGGCTAGGTCCGGCAGATTCCGCAGCTGCGTTTCGTATCCTTCGACATCGAACGGGCGGTCTTGCTCAAGCATTAGCCGGATCTCTCCCGCCAGCACGAGTGCCATCAGCTTGAGGATCTCGTCGCGCTCATAGCCGACCAGCGTCAGTTTGTTCAGCGTAGCTTGGGTGGCGGCGGGCTCGCCGGCTTCAAGCTGGTTTTCGATTGCCTGGATCAGGGTTTCCTCGGCAAAGGTTTCATCATCATCGGACGTGGCATCGTTCATGTCGCAACTCTCGTCAGGGAAGATCTCGATGGCGTGTCGAGGTGAGTACCGGCAAGCTTACTTCAGTAGGAGAGGCCGGCTGAACGCTTCGCTTGGGCTGGTTTCTATTCTTACTATGACTTATCGAGAACGCGACTACAGCAATGATCATTTTTCACTGTCTTGAAAACGGCACGCTGGTGCGACGCGTTGCCGAAAATCTGCAGACACTCCCCGAGAATGTGCTGTGGGTCGATCTTCTGTCGCCTGACTCGCAGGAAGAGCGTTTTATCGAGTCGTCGCTGGGGCTGGACATTCCAACCCGCGAAGAACTTGCCGAAATCGAGGATTCGTCGCGCTTCTACGATGAGGACGGCGCAATCTTCATGACCACAACGGTGGTCATGGGGATCGCGGATCGGCGTCCGGAAAATGCCGAAGTGACCTTCGTCCTGACCAAGCGCTGCCTGGTGACCGTTCGCTATACCGAGCTCAGTGCGTTTCGGCAGTTCGGCGCGAAAAGCTCTCGGCAGCCATCGACCTTTTCCTCCAGCCATCAGATTTTTCTCGCCCTGGCGGACGCTGTGGTCGATCGCATCGCCGATGTGCTGGAAAGCGTTCAGGTTGAGCTTCAGACCTTGTCGAGGTGCATCTTCGACGAACGAAAGGAGCAGCGCACCGACCTGCAACAGATCATCCAGCAGCTTGGGCAGCACCGCTCGCTCCTGTCGCAGCTGGGCGAAAGCTTGTTCAGCTCGACCCGTCTGTTGGCGTTTTATCGTCTGCATGCCAATGAGCCCAGGCAAGGCGTTGCCAAAGGCCTGCTGAAGGCGTTGGAGCGCGACGTGCGTTCGCTTGGTGAGCATCAGGCGCGACTGTTGGGCGATATCGCCTTCCTGCTTGACGCGACGCTGGGTCTGATCAATATCGAGCAGAACGCCATCATCAAGGTGTTTTCCATTGCTGCCGTGCTGTTCTTGCCACCAACGCTGGTGGGGACGGTATACGGCATGAACTTCGAACGCATGCCCGAGCTGAGTTGGTCGTTTGGCTATCCCATGGCACTTGGGATGATGATCGTGTCAGCGATCATTCCCTATGCCTGGTTCAAATTCCGTGACTGGCTCTGATCACCCGAAGAAGTACAGGATGATGCAAAACACGCCCAGCAGCGCCCAGACACTGCCGAAGATGATCGGCGTGCGCAGAGAAAACATCAGGGTGCGTTTGTAGCGCTCGCCGCCTGCCGGGGTGTTGCCTTCTCCAAAGAGCGCCGAGTCGTTATTGGGTAGCAGGCCGACCCTGCCTTCGACCTGGAGCAATTCGCTTTGCTTGTGATGCCAGCGCTCTATCACGTTGTAGCTCGCCCGGATGCCCGGTATCGCATGCAGCGACGTGATGAGCCCGAGGAGCGCCAGCACAGAGGGTACGACCAACCGAAATAAACTCCCCCAATCAGGGTTGGTGTTGGCCATCGATGACGCGAAGGCGATGATTAGAAACGACTGCGAAGACAGGTAGCCGCTGGTGCGGCTGGCCAGTAGCGTGGACTCGAAATGAATTTCCGAGCGGTAAAATTGCAGCCGCTCCTTGGGCGAGTCGAAGACCTCGGCGGCCTGCGTGTCCTGGTTCAGCAGCAAGCTTCGCAGATCGGTCATGGATGTCTCGCATAAGATGGAGCGATAGGAAAGTGGCGCTCTACTAAAGTCCTGATTACGCCGTAAGAGTTCCAGGCGTTCTAGACAGCTGATGGCGATCTCGGGCGCGGCGGCATCCGGGTCCACCAGAGCGATACCACCAGCGCGATGAATGTGGATGACCAACAGGCGGCGGCGATCACTAGCCAGAGCCCGGCTTCAATGCCCAGCAAGGGCGGTAAGACGCGCGCCAACGTCGCTGCGCTGATCAGCAAGGCGAAGGGATGAATCCACGGTTGCGCATTGGCATCGCGAAAGCGGTACAGCAGGCGCGTGCGCACCATCACGCCAAACGTCAGGCTGCCCAGTGCACCGATGGTCAATACGTGCAGCGTGGCGCTGACCGGCAGCCAAGGGCCGCTCATGGCGACGCCAAGCAGCACCAGGCCCAGTGAAAGCCAGCTGTAGCCAACCAGCAGTACCAGCAAATCGGCTCGGCTGCGGTAGTGCCAGGGTTGCCAGCGCAGCAGGCGAAGTACGCCGAGCACTCCGGCTGCAACCAGCACGGCGCCCGCCACTCGTCCGAGTAACGTCCAGGGCAGCAGGCTCAATCCAAACGCAATGCCCAGCAGGATCAGCACGGCACCTTCAAGCTGCGGCTGCACCCGTGCATCGAGACGGCGGCCTTCGCTTTGAGCATGTCCGGCCAACGCCGGGGCGATGATGCGTCCGCCCATGAAGAACATCAGTGCGGCGAAAAGCACCAGCGCCGGCTCCCGCAGCCGCATTGAGGAGCCGGCGCCGGCAGCGTTGGCCAGGAGACTGGTTACACCAAGACCGATTACCACAGGCGCCACCGTCTGGTTGCGCCATTTCTTGGCTGCTCCGAGAAATCGCGGTACCACCTTCCACAGCAGCCCGGCGACGAATAACAGATCGGCGCCAACGGCATACCAAGCGCCCGGTGCAAGAAGGAAGCCGGCGCGTGCGGCCAGCCAGCAGCCAAGTAGCGCCAGGGTGATCCGCTGAGGTTGGGGCCCAAGCAGGTAGCCGGCGACAACTGCAAGCGCGTATCCGAACAGCATCTCGTGAGCGTGGCCGGCCGGTGTTGCCAGCCCAGGCAGAGCCGGTGCAAGGCCGAGCATGGTTAGCACGGACCACGGCAGGATAAGTGCCGCGTAGAGCGCAGCCGCGGGGAAGAACCAGGCGTTGGCGAAAGGGAGGCGCGGTTTACGTGGGGCCATCTGCAACTCCGATGTAACGGGGCGCGCGGATGCCCCGTTACCGGATGGAAACATCAGCGGCTGGCGAGGCGTTCGCGGCCGCGCTGAACCGCTGCGCGAACCTGCGCCGGTGCCGTACCGCCGATGTGATCACGGGCGTTCACCGAGCCTTCCAGGGTCAGCACGGCGAACACGTCATCGCTGATCTGGTCGCTGAACTGGCGCAGCTCGTCCAGCGACATCTCGGCCAGGTCCTTGCCGGTCTGCACGCCGTACTTCACCGCATGGCCGACGATCTCGTGGCAGTCGCGGAAGGGCAGGCCCTTGCGTACCAGGTAGTCGGCCAGATCAGTGGCGGTGGAGAAGCCGCGCAGGGCCGCTTCGCGCATGATCTCGCGCTTGGGCTTGATCGCCGGGACCATGTCGGCAAAGGCGCGCAGCGAGTCGCGCAGAGTGTCGGCGGCGTCGAACAGCGGCTCCTTGTCTTCCTGGTTGTCCTTGTTATACGCCAATGGCTGGCCCTTCATCAGCACCAGCAGGCCGCTCAGGGCACCGAATACACGGCCGGTTTTGCCGCGCACCAGTTCCGGCACGTCCGGGTTCTTCTTCTGCGGCATGATTGAGGAGCCGGTGCAGAAGCGGTCGGGCAGGTCGATGAACTGGAACTGCGCGCTGGTCCAGAGCACCAGCTCTTCGGAGAAGCGCGACAGGTGCATCATCGCCACCGAGGCGGCGGCGCAGAACTCGATGGCGAAGTCACGATCCGAGACGCCATCCAGGGAATTGCCAGAGATCGCTTCGAAGCCCAACAGTTCGCAAGTGATTTCCCGCTGAATCGGGTAAGTCGTGCCGGCCAGCGCGGCCGAGCCCAGCGGCATGCGGTTGGTGCGCTTGCGGCAGTCGACCAGGCGCTCGTAGTCACGGCTGAGCATCTCGAACCAGGCCAGCAGGTGATGGCCGAAGGTCACTGGCTGGGCAGTTTGCAGGTGGGTGAAGCCGGGCATGATGGTGTCGGCTTCGGCTTCCGCAAGACCCAGCAAGCCCTGCTGCAGACGGGTAATTTCACCGAGGATGGTGTCGATTTCGTCACGCAGCCACAGGCGGATATCGGTGGCGACCTGGTCGTTGCGCGAGCGGCCGGTGTGCAGCTTTTTGCCAGTGACGCCGATGCGGTCGGTCAGCCGCGCCTCGATGTTCATGTGCACGTCTTCCAGCTCGACGCGCCAGTCGAAGGTGCCGGCCTCGATTTCGCTCTGGATGTCCTTCAGGTTGGTGATGATCTGATCACGCTCATCTGCAGTCAGCACGCCGGCCTTTTCCAGCATGGTGGCGTGGGCGATGGAGCCCATGATGTCGTGACGATAGAGGCGCTTGTCGAACTCGACGGAGGCGGTGAATCGGGCGACGAAGGCGTCGACGGGCTCGCTGAAGCGGCCGCCCCAGGACTGGTTGGTCTTGTCGGTGCTCATGAATGCGCTCGCAGAAATCGGATGGCAAATTGGAGGCCCCGAATAATAGCAGGGTTACGCGCGGCTTCCGCGCTGGTGCGACCCGGCGAGCGGCTTTATCAGGCCTTGAACTGCCCGAGGCTGGCTTCGAGCCGCTGCGCGAGCACGCCCAGCTCCTTGCCGCTGGCCGCGGTTGCGGTCACCGCTTCGGCGGAGCGTTCAGCTTCGGTGAGGATGACTTCGACCCGCTCGCGTACCGCCGTTGCCGTGCCGGCTTGTTGTTCCGCGCCTTTGGTGGCCTCGCGGACGACCTGATGCACTTGCTCGACTGCAGTCTGCAGGGCGCGCTGCAGATCGCGACTGCTGCCGAGGGAGGCCAGGCCGCTGTCGGCTTGTTTGCCGGCCGCGTTGATTGCCGAGACGGCGTCGCGCGCACCCCGTTGCAGGCTTTCGATATGCATCTGGATATCGCCGGTAGATTGCTGGGTCTTGCTGGCGAGTGCTCGCACTTCATCGGCCACCACGGCGAATCCACGACCACTTTCGCCGGCGCGGGCGGCTTCGATGGCTGCATTCAGTGCCAGCAGATTCGTTTGCTCGGCGATACCCCGGATCACGGTCAGGACCACTTCGATCTGTTCGCTTTGCGTGGCCAGTTTCTCGATGACCGAGGCGCTTGTCTGTACGCCACTGCCAAGTGCCTCGATCGTCCGGCCGACCTGTTCGGAAATCGCCTCGTTATCCACCGCGGCCTTGCGAATCGAGGCGACCTGATCGAGAGCGGTCTGCATGGCCCGACTTTCATCCTGCGCGCGCTGGGTCATGTCGGCCAACGCCTGCAAGCTACCGGCGACTTCGTCGCGTTGCCGTTCGGCAGCGGCTGCGGCAGCGCGACTGCGGTTGCCCAGGGTGTCGATTTCCGCCCCTGTCTGTACGGCGATGGCGCGTGCCTCCTGGACGATCGGCTGGAGCTTGGCCAGGAACAGATTGACCGCGTCCGCCATCTCTCCCACCTCGTCTGCGCTGTGAATCTTGACGCGCTGGGCGAGGTCGCCGTGGCCGGCCGAGAGACCGCGCAGCGCGCCGTTGAGCAGGCTCAGTCGGCGCAGTACCTGGCGCCCAAGCACTAAGGTAACGGCGAATAGCAGCAGTATTCCGGTGATGGCGAGGCCGGCGCTGATTTTCCAAAGCAGCGCCGAAGCCGAGCGCTCCACTGCCTTCTGGCTATTGGACTCGATGCTTTGGGCCACCTCCGTAGCAGCGGCCAGGCCTGACGCCATGATTTTCGCGCTGTCGCTGGCAGTGGTTGCGAGGCCGGCCTCTACCAGCTTGGCGCCGCTGGTGACCAGCTTCTGGAAGCGGCTGTCGAAGGCGGCCAGTTCGGTGCTTACCGCGGAAGTGGAGAAACCAAGGACAACCTGGCCGATGTCCGCGCCCTTGGGGTTGATCGAGGTCTTGGCGAGATACAGCATGGGATCGTTCTCGGCTGCTGACAGCACCTTGTCGAATGAGGTGCGTCCGGTGCCCTTGTCCAGCAGCGCCTTGACGCGCGGGTCCTGGCGGTTCAAATGGCGGGTTAGCTGGTTGCCATCGGCATCGAAATAGACGACGAACACGACTGCCGGGTTGCGGTGAGCCATTCTGACGAACTCGGTCAGCGCCGGTACGTCGTTGTCCCAGATCGCCGCTGGCGCAACGCCGGCGAGCAGCGTGGCGAGGTCGTCTCCGGATTGTTTGAGGTGACGCTCGAGCACGTCTTTCAGCTGTTTCTGCTCTTCGGTCAATTGCTGCGTTAGCCCTTGGGATAGATCACCGGTCATGCGTTCGGCCAGGCTGGAAAGCCCGCGACTGACCTCGGTGTCTGCGGTGCGCAGTGCTTGCAGCAGCCGTGCCGAATCTGCGCCCAGACTTTGCTCGATCTCCTGCTCGAGTCCGTCGATCGTGCCGCGGGTCAATGCGAGAGCAACCAGCATTTGCACCAGAACGGCGGCGCATAGCGTCAGGAATACCGGGCGTAGCAAGCGACTACGCAGAGAGGAAAATAGCAGCATGGGTCAATACTCCTGAGGCAGCGGTAGCGATCGGCGGCGAGAGATGTAATGCAGGCATTAAGCCATCATGTGCTATTGCGAGTCGCCTATATACCTCTTTTATCGGCCAAAACGGCCATATGCTTGATTGTCGAAACCTAAACTGGCGACCGTTCGTCAGCTTCGGATCGCGCCGGGCCGATAGACTTGCCTTCGCTGCGCGACGGTAGATGCCCGCCTTGCCGGGCTCACCTTGCTTTGCACCCTCTCGGCGCGGAAACTCGATTCATGCGAACAAAAACACCTGATCGAACGCGGCCCTCAGCTCCTGTCGATGACTTTTTCGTGCCTGAGCTATGCCAGCCCGATGCCCTGCTTGGCCTGGTGCTGCTCGCAGAGCTGCTGGTGCTGGTACTGGTGCTCGCCGAGCCGATGCAGCCTGGGTTCAACTGGATGCGTCTGGCGCTGGCGTCGCTGTTCGTGCAGTGGGTGATGCTGCTGTCGGCCGGTCTTACCTGCCAGCTGCGGCCGCTGCTGGCGCGGTTGCCCGCCTGGCTGGCAGGGCTTGCCTGCTGTGCGATGGTGGTCGGGTTGACGCTGGCGTGCACCGCGGTCGCCGATATCTACCAGCTTGGCGGTCCGCTGACACGTGTCGGCGAGGTCAATCTGTATCTGCGTCATGCACTGATCAGTCTGATCATGTCGGGTCTGTTGCTGCGCTACTTCTACCTGCAGAGCCAGTGGCGGCGGCAGGAGCAGGCCGAGCTGCGCGCGCGCATCGAGTCGTTGCAGGCGCGTATCCGACCGCACTTTCTGTTCAACAGCCTGAACAGCATCGCCAGTCTGGTGGCCACCGATCCGGCCAAGGCCGAGCAAGCGGTGCTCGATCTGTCTGATCTGTTCCGCGCCAGCCTGGCGCGCCCCGGCACGCTGGTGCCCTGGCGCGAAGAGCTGGAATTGTCACGCCGCTACCTTTCCATCGAGCAGTATCGCCTCGGCGAGCGGCTGAAAGTCGAATGGCAGGTCGATGCCGTGCCGGACGATTTGCCGATTCCCCAGCTGACCTTGCAGCCGCTTCTGGAGAACGCGCTGATTCATGGAATCCAGCCAAGAATCGAAGGCGGGGTGGTCAGCGTGGCGGCGTACTATGCTGATGGCGTGTTCCATTTGCAGGTCAGCAATCCTTTTGACGAAACGGCTGCAAAGCTGCCATCTAGAGGGACTCAGCAAGCGCTGCACAATATAGACGCACGACTAACGGCACTTTTCGGCCCCGCGGCGAGTCTCAGCGTGGAGCGGCGTAATGCCCGTTACTACACCTGTCTACGCTATCCGTGTGCGACACAAAAGCAGGAAGCCAGAACTGTATGAATGTGCTGATTGTCGATGACGAACCTCTAGCCCGCGAGCGCCTCGGCCGACTGGTAGGTGACCTTGACGGCTATCGTGTCCTGGAACCTTCCGCCTCCAATGGCGAAGAGGCGCTGTCCTTGATCGAGGACCTGCGACCCGATGTTGTGTTGCTGGATATCCGTATGCCGGGGCTTGACGGCCTCCAGGTTGCAGCCAAGCTGTGCGAGCGCGACGCGCCTCCGGCGGTGATCTTCTGCACCGCCCACGACGAGTTTGCGCTGGATGCCTTCCAGGTGAGCGCGGTCGGTTATCTGGTCAAGCCGGTACGGCCCGAACACCTCGCCGAAGCGTTGAAGAAAGCCGAGCGGCCCAATCGGGTTCAGCTCGCGGCACTGACCCGTCCGGCCGCGGTGAGCGGTACCGGCCCGCGCAGTCATATCAGCGCGCGGACCCGCAAGGGCATCGAACTGATCCCATTGCCTCAGGTGATCTACTTCATCGCCGACCATAAGTACGTCACCCTGCGCCACGAGGGTGGTGAGGTACTGCTGGATGAGCCCTTGAAGGCCCTCGAAGATGAGTTCGGCGAGCGGTTCGTTCGAATTCACCGCAATGCGCTGGTCTATCGCGACCGTATCGAGCGCTTGCAACGCACGCCGCTGGGGCATTTTCAGCTGTTCCTCAAGGGGCTTGAAGGCGAGCCGCTGACCGTAAGCCGCCGCCATGTCGCCGGTGTTCGCAAACTGATGCAGAACCTCTGATACGGAGCTGGCGCTAAGGACAGGCGCCCCGCTCAACCGTTCGCCGGACGGCTTTCCTTGATCCCTGCCAACCCGATCGCCGCTCCTTGCCTGTTATCATCGCCGGCAGTTCATCTGTTTGGAATTGCTCATGTCCCGCGAAATTCGCATCGCTACCCGCAAGAGTGCCCTGGCCCTGTGGCAGGCCGAATACGTCAAGGCGCGCCTGGAAGCCGCCCATCCGCATGTAACGGTGAGCCTGGTGCCGATGGTCAGTCGGGGTGACAAGCTGCTCGATGCTCCGCTGGCGAAGATCGGCGGCAAAGGCCTTTTCGTCAAAGAGCTGGAAACAGCCCTGATGGAGAACGAAGCGGACATCGCCGTGCACTCCATGAAGGACGTACCCATGGAGTTTCCCGAGGGGCTCGGCCTGTATTGCATCTGTGAACGGGAAGACCCGCGCGATGCGTTCGTCTCCAATCACTACGAGCATCTCGATGCGTTGCCCGCTGGCGCGGTCGTCGGCACGTCCAGCCTGCGGCGTCAGGCGCAGCTGCTGGCGCGTCGCCCCGATCTCAAGATCCAGTTCCTGCGCGGCAACGTGAACACTCGCCTGGCCAAGCTCGATGCCGGCGAGTACGACGCGATTATCCTCGCAGCGGCCGGCTTGATCCGTCTTGGTTTTGGCGACCGTATCCGCGCCAGCATCAGCGTCGAAGACAGCTTGCCAGCGGGCGGGCAGGGCGCGGTCGGGATTGAGTGCAGGACCGGCGATACCGAACTGCATGACCTGCTGCAATGCATGAACGATTCCGATACCGCGATTCGCGTCAGTGCCGAGCGGGCACTGAATCGCCATCTGAACGGTGGTTGCCAAGTGCCCATCGCCTGTTACGCCGTGCTCGAAGGCGATCAGCTGTGGTTGCGTGGGCTGGTAGGACAGCCCGATGGTGCCCTGCTTCTGCGCGCTGAAGGGCGTGCGCCCAATGCCGACGCCGAAGCGCTTGGCGTGCGCATCGCTGAAGAATTGCTGCAGCAAGGCGCTGGGAAGATCCTCCAGGATATCTACGGCGAGACCGGCAAGGCGTGAACGGATGGCGTCTGTTGCTGACGCGTCCAGCTGAGGAGTGTGCGGCGCTCGCCGCCACGCTGGCAGTGCAGGGCATCCACAGCGCTAGCCTGCCACTGCTGACCATCGAAGCCCTTGCAGAAACACCTCAGCAGCGCACGACCATACTGGAACTGGACCGCTACGCTGCGGTGGTGGTGGTCAGTAAGCCGGCTGCCAGGTTGGGTTTGGCGCTGCTCCGCCGCTACTGGCCGCAGGCGCCGGCTGGGCAAGCATGGTTCAGTGTCGGTGGTGCGACTGGCGCGATACTCGCCGATTACGGTCTGGACGCCCGCTGGCCGGTTGCTGGTGACGACAGCGAAGCGCTGCTCGCCTTGCCAGGATTGGCTCAGGCCATAAGCGCGCCCCATCCAAGGGTCTTGATTCTTCGAGGCGAAGGCGGACGCGAGCTTATCGCCGACACGCTACGTGCCCGCGGCGTGCAGGTCGACAGCCTCGAGTTGTATCGGCGTCATCTGCCGGATTACCCGCCAGGCACGCTGCTCAAGACCCTTCGCTCGGAACGGCTGAACGCGGTGGTGGTCAGCAGTGGACAGGGTTTGCAGTCATTACGCGAGCTGGCAGGCGCCGATTGGGGCGGCCTGCTTGAGCTACCCTTGTTCGTACCCAGCCCTCGTGTGGCCGAGATGGCCAAGGCGTTGGGCGCCAATAGAATAGTGGACTGCCGTGGTGCTGGAACCGCGGCTTTGCTGGCGGCGCTACGGGAGAATCCCGGGCCCGCTTCCTGATGCAAAGGATGGAAACGTGAGCGAAGTAGACCCCGACAAGGCACCGCAGCAACCGAAGGGCAACGATTCCGTCGCCAATCAGAGTCCAATCAATAAAGACGCCCCGAGGGATTCGAAAGAAGCCCCGAAGGCGCCGCCACCGATAACACCTGCCAGTGCCAAATCTGATGCGCGTGGCGGCGGCAAAGGGTTGGCCGGTCTGGCCCTGCTGGTCGCCCTCGCAGGTCTGGCCGCGGGGGGCTACAGCGTCTGGCAGACTCAGCAACTGGCCGATCAGGAGCAGCAACAGCAACAGTCAACGCAGGCGGCGAGCGAACAGACCCGCCAGTTGGGTGAGCGCAGCCAGCAGCTGGCCAGTCGTCTCGGTAAGCTCGAACAGCTGCCCTCGGCGGAGCAACTGGAGGATCGTCGTCGTTTGCTTGCCGAGTTGCAGAGCGATCAGCAACGGCTGGCAGGGCGTGTCGAGCAGGTTCTCGGGTCCAGCCGCGAGCAATGGCGGCTCGCCGAAGCCGAGCATCTGCTGCGCATGGCGATGTTGCAGCTGTCGGCCATGCAAGACGTGAACAGCGCCGAATCGCTGCTCGCCGAGTCGGATTTGATCTTGCGCAAACAGGACGATCCCGGTGCCTACGCGGCACGGCAGAAATTGCTCGAAGGGCTAGAGGCGTTGCGCAGCCTGCCGGAACTGGACCGCACCGGTTTGTTTCTTCAGCTGGGTGCGTTGCGCGGCCAAGCCAACCAACTCAACGGTCTGGCTCCAGAATTCGAGGCGGGCCAGGCGGGAAGTGAGCAGGCTGATAGCCGCTGGCAGCGTTGGCTGAATGAGCTGACCCGTTATGTGCGTATCGATTTCGACGCCGGCAATAGCGTCAAACCGCTGCTTGCGGGCCAAAGCCTGGCGCAGGTGCGGTTGGCCTTGTCTCTCGCCATCGAGCAAGCGCAGTGGGCCGTGCTGAACAGCAACGAAAAGGTCTACCAGCAATCGCTGGAGCAGGCCGCGCAGCTCATCAACGATCACTTCAGCGAAGAAAACGGGCAGAGCCGAGGCCTTCGGGATCGCATCGAAGAGCTGAAAACGCGCCAGGTGTCGGTCAGCCTGCCCGATCTTTCACCAGCGCTCCGTGCACTGCAGACCTATGTGCAGAAGCGCGAATCGTCCGAAAGTAATGCGTCGCCTGCTGACAGCAAACCGCAACAGCCGGAAGAAGATGCGAGCCCGAAACCGGACCAGCCAGCAACTGAAGAGGCCTCAGCCGAAGAGGGGCAGCGCGCATGAAGCGATTCGCCTTTGTCCTGATCCTGCTCATCGCAATCGTTGGGTTCTTCGGCTGGGCCATCGCACAGGACGCAGGCTACGTCCTGATCAGCTATGACCGCTTCCGCTACGAGTCGAGCTTCTGGATATTCCTTGGTCTGATCGCGTGCCTGTGGCTGCTGGCGATGGTCGTGCACTGGGTGCTCGGCCTGCTGCATACGTCCGGAGCCCTGGTCAATCCGTGGTCGCGTCGTCATCGCGAGCGGCGTGTCAGCAACGCATCCCGCAGCGGTTTGCGAGAGTTGGCCGAGGGCCAGTGGAGTCACGCGCTGGGCCATTTGCGCTCCGCTGCCGAGCACGATCACCAGCCGCTGGTGCATTACCTTGGCGCCGCCCGTGCCGCCAATGAACTGGGCGAGCATGAGCAGAGCGACGAGCTGCTGCGCAAGGCAAGGGAGCGCGAGCCCGAGTCGGGGCTTGCGGTTGGCCTGACCCAGGCGCAGCTGCAGATCGCCAGAGGCCAGTATGGCGAGGCGCGGGAAACGCTCAATGCGCTGCACAGCGATCACCCTCGTCATGCTTATGTGCTGACCCTGCTGCAGCAGCTCTACGTTCAGCTGCAAGACTGGTCTGCGTTGTGCCGCTTGCTGCCCGAACTGCGCAAGCATCGGGTATTACCGCCGGCTCGCTTGAGTGAGCTCGAGTTGTTGGCCTGGACTGCAGCGCTTGAGCAAACCGGTCAGGCGTCAGCCACCAGCAACGAGGAGGCGCTGCAGGCGCTGAATCAGAAGTGGCAAACCGTCCCGTCCGGGTTGCGCAGTGAGCCTCTGCTGGTGCGAGCCTACGCTGACGGACTGTCCCGCCTAGGCGCCGATGCGAAGGCCGAAGAGGTGCTCTACGCAGCGCTCAAGCGTCAGTTCGATGATCGACTGGTGGAGCGTTACGGCCGCCTTCGCGGTCAGGACCCTGCGCGTCAGCTGGCGAACGCGGAAAACTGGCTCAAGGCTAATCCGGAGAATGCCGAGCTTCTGCTCGCGCTTGGTCGGCTGAGCATGCGCAACGCGCTATGGGGCAAGGCCCGCGATTATCTCGAAGCCAGCCTGCGCTTCGAGCACCGTCCGGAAACCTGCGCCGAGCTGGCGCGATTGGTGGCCCAGCTGGGCGACAACGAGCGCAGCAACCGGCTGTTCCAGGAAGGGCTGGGGCTGCTTGATCAATCCAGCGCCAACCGGATACAGACAACCCGCAGCAGTTAGCAGATGGCGCGGCCGCTCGGGACGTGACATCTGTCCCGCGCTGCTGTGGCAGTTTGCGTATGGCTTGCAGCTCGCTGCGAGCCGCACTACCGTAGCGAACTTTTCCTGTCTGCGGAGTCACCATGAACCTGGCCAGTCCACGTTCGCTGTTTCTTCTGGCCTTCATCGGCTGCGTGTTGATGATGGTCGCTGCGCTGTATCTCGAGCATGTTGTCGGACTGGCCCCCTGTCCGCTGTGCATCGTTCAGCGTATCTGTGTCATCGGCTTTGGCCTGGTCTGTCTGGTCGCGGCGTTGCACGGCCCGCGTAAGACCGGTCGACGGGTTTATTCGGTTCTGGCATTGCTCTGCGCCGTTGCTGGCGGCGGCACGGCGATACGCCAGATCTGGCTGCAGAACATGCCTGCCGACCAGCTCCCGAGCTGTCTGCCCAGTCTCGAATACATGATGGACGCCCTGCCGTTCCAGGAAATCGCCAGGCTGGTGCTTCACGGTACGGCCGAGTGCGCCGAAGTCAGCTGGACCCTGCTCGGCATGAGTATTCCCGAGTGGACCTTGCTTGCCTTCATCGCTATGGCCGTCTTTTGTTTCTGGCAGCTGTTGCGGCGTGATTAAAGCTTTTTGTTCGAGCGTGCGAATGATCGCTGTTGTTGGCGGTCAATGAGCAAGGCGTAGCGGGGTTGTCGAAAGAGCAGAATGAAAATGATGCTGCTGCTTGATGCATCCTTCTCTGCGGCTTAGTCTGCCCTGGCGGCGTCGGTTTTCTGCCAATTTCGCTGTCACTCACCCAAGGCCGATATCCCAAGACAAAAAACCGTCTCGGAAGGCGCAACAAGAAACATCGATTAGGGAAGTGAGGTCATCATGCTCGAGAGCTGTCGGAACGCCCAGGAACGCTGGGGAGGTGTACACCTGCTGATAGACCGCTGGCTGCAGGAACGCCATGCATTGATCAACGCATTCGATGGGCTGCATGGAGGTGTCGAAGCGGGTACCCGCCAGGCCTTGCAGAAGTTCTGTGAACTCTTGCTCGACTATGTTTCGGCTGGTCATTTCGAGATCTATGAGCAATTGCTCAACGAAGCTGAAGCCTTTGGTGACGAGCGCGGCCTGGATCTGGCGCGTCAGATTTATCCTCGTATCGAGGCAATCACCCAGGTGGCGGTTGCTTTCAATGATCGTTGCGACAAGGGCGATTGCCTTGAAAGCCCAGGCCTTCCGGACGAGCTGAAGCATCTGGGGCGTTTGCTACACGAGCGCTTCGAGTTAGAGGACTGCCTGATCGAAGTGCTGCACACGGCGCATAAGCAGCCTGCGGCTACCGCCTGATCTGCGCCACTCAGCTGCGAGCGAAGGATCGCTTGTAGCATGCCTCGCTGGTTGGTTGGCGGATCACTGCAGCCCGTCTAGTATGGTTGCACCAATCCCGCCAGGAGGCGCTTTCATGCCAGCAACGAAGAACGCGGTCACGACTCCGCTGCACTTGCTTCAGCAGTTATCGAAGAGTTTGGTGGAGCACCTGGAAAAGGCCTGCACGGATGCACAGAAGGACGCAGAGCTCCTCCTGGCCAAGCTAGAAAAGCAGCGCGGCAAGGCTCAGGAAAAACTGGTCAAAGCGCGAGCCAAGCTCGACGAGGCTGGCAGTGCGGGCAAGTCGAAAGCCCAAGGCAAGGCGCGTTCAAAACTGACCGAACTGGATGACATGCTCGCGTTGCTGCAGACACGGCAGAGCGAAACCTTGAGCTATCTGGCCGATCTTAAACGCGATGCCGAGCAGAGCCTGAGCCTGGCGCAAGGTGTCACACAGGTTGAAAAGGCTGCGGCACAAGCACTGGCATCACGCGGCAAGGCCACGCCATCGCGTTCGGCTTCAGCGCAACGCAAGGCTGCGCGCGCTACAACAAAGTCAGGTGCTGCCAAGCCGGCAACAACCAAGCCAGCTCCGACCAGGCCATCGTCCAGCAGTTCAAGCCCGGCGGCGAGCAAGCCAGCAGTCAAAACCCGCACGCGGCCGGTAGCTTCCAAAGATGGCAAGCCAACCACCGCTAACGCTTCCGGCGACCCAGCGGCAGTAGCTGGTAGTGCTGCGAAACGCCCCGCCCGGCCTGCCAGTAGCCGCGCAAAACCCAAACCGGCTACAGCCAATCCATCCGGTGCTGCCAAGCCCGCTGCAACGCGCAAGCCTCCATCAACCAGGACCCTCAGCGCGGATCAGCCCGCACCGCCAGCGTCCAGCTGAGAAGCCGCACGGCGCAGTACGTTCAGCAATGCGCGCGGGTCGCCATCGACCCCTGCGCACAGTGGGTTCAGCCAGTTGTCCGATCCGTCCTCTGCCAGCCAATGCTGTGTTACTCGCTGAAGGCGATCGAGCTGAGTCCGTTCGGCATCCAGTTCCAGCGTTTTGACACGCCTGCGCAAGTCGGCAAGTTCTGTGTCGCCGGCTGCTTGCTCACGCCACGCCTGGCGCAGGTTTCGCAAGGGCAATACGACTGCGCTCTGCCAATCCTTGCTGAGTTGTTTCAGTGCTTCCAATCGCTGTGCATCCCAGCGGGCGCCGCGGGTCTCCAGCCAGCTGCAGGCGAGGAGCAGGCACACGTCCAGTCCTAGCGCCTGCAATTCAAGGCACGCCTTTTCCACGCCAGGCTCCGCATAGCAGGCAACGGCAAAATTCCAGAGGTCGTCGTTCTTCATCTGCAGTGGTTTTTTTCGTGGGCAGCCGGATGGATTTCCGGGCGACCTGATAAACTCCGCCGCCATTATGATCCGACTCCAGAACCTCACTCTACAGCGCGGCCCGCAGCGTTTGCTCGACGGCGCCGATCTGACTCTTCACCCTGGCCAGAAGGCGGGGTTGGTCGGTGCCAACGGCGCCGGTAAATCCAGCCTGTTCGCCTTGCTGCGTGGCGAATTTGCCGCAGATGGCGGCGACTGCCAGATTCCGCCGGACTGGCGCATCGCGCACATGCGCCAGGAGGTCGACGTGCTCGACCGGTTGGCGGTTGATTACGTGCTGGACGGCGATACCGAGCTGCGCCGCATCCAGGGCGAGCTGATCGAGGCTGAAGCTGCCCACGATGGCAGCGCGCTGGCTCGTTTGCATACCGAACTCGATAACGCCGACGGCTATACCGCTGACGCGCGGGCGCGCAAGCTGTTGGCAGGCCTGGGCTTTGCCAACGAACAGATGGATCGACCGGTCAGCAGCTTTTCCGGTGGCTGGCGAATGCGCCTGAACCTGGCCCAGGCGCTGATGTGTCCGTCGGACTTGCTGTTGCTCGATGAGCCGACCAACCACCTCGATCTGGACGCGATCCTCTGGCTGGAAGCCTGGCTCAAGAGTTATCCGGGCACGCTGATGCTCATCTCTCACGACCGCGACTTCCTCGACGAGGTGGTTGGTAACGTGGTCCATGTTGAACAGCGCAAGCTGACGCTCTATCGCGGCGGTTATTCAGCCTTCGAGCGGGCGCGCGCCGAGCGTCTGGCTCAGCAGCAGCAAGCCTTCGAAAAGCAGCAGGCGCAGCGCGAGCACATGGAGGATTTCATCCGCCGCTTCAAAGCCAAGGCGAGCAAGGCGCGTCAGGCGCAAAGTCGGATCAAGGCACTGGAACGGCTAGAAGAGCTGGCGCCGGCGCATATCGATTCGCCATTCGACTTCGTGTTTCGCGAGGCGGATAAGGTCTCCAGCCCGCTGCTGGATCTTGAACAGGGCCGTCTTGGCTACGGCGAAAAAGTGGTGCTGGACAAGGTCAAGCTGCAGCTGGTGCCCGGCGCGCGTATCGGTCTGCTCGGTCCCAACGGTGCGGGCAAGTCGACGCTGATCAAGACATTGGCAAACGAACTGCAGCCATTGGGTGGCCGTCTGCAGCGTGGCGAGAATCTGGTGATCGGCTATTTCGCCCAGCATCAGCTCGACGCCCTGGATGCCAAGGCCAGTCCGCTGTTGCATTTGCAGCGCATTGCACCGGGCGAGCGTGAGCAGGTGCTGCGCGATTTCCTGGGTGGTTTCGATTTCCGCGGCAATCGCTGTGACGAGCCGGTGCTCAATTTCTCCGGCGGTGAAAAGGCGCGACTGGCGCTGGCGCTGATCGCCTGGGGCAAGCCCAACCTGCTGTTGCTCGACGAACCGACCAACCACTTGGATCTGGAGATGCGCCTGGCTCTGACACTGGCGCTACAGGATTTTGAGGGTGCGGTGTTGGTGGTGTCACACGATCGCCATCTACTCAAGAGCACGACCGACGAGTTTCTGTTGGTGGCTGAAGGGCGGGTCGTCACCTTCGATGGAGACCTCGAGGATTACGCGCGATGGTTGGTGGATTTTCGCGCCCGCCAGCAGCCAATGAGCGCAATCGAGCCATCCGGCGACAAGACCGACAAACGCGCCTTGCGTCAGGCGGCGGCTGCTTTGCGGCAGCAGTTGGCGCCGCTCAAACGCCAGGCGGACAAATTCGAAAAGGATCTGGTCGGTGTGCATGACAAGCTGGCCGTGCTGGAGCAGCGACTCGGTGATGCCGCGCTCTATGAGGTGGCGCGCAAGGATGAGCTTCGCGAGCTGCTGGCCAAACAGGCTGAGCTAAAGGTGCGCGAAGGCGAGCTGGAAGAGGCCTGGCTGGAAGCGCTCGAAGCCCTGGAGAGCCTGCAAGGGCAGCTCGAGGGTAGCGCATGAACGAGTCGCTAATGTTACTGCTCCAGCAGTGGCGCGACCCGCTACTGCTTGGGCTGCAGGTCATCCTGATCCTATTTATCGCCTACCTGTTGCAACGGCTGGTGGCGCGCGGGCTGGAACGGCTGGGCAGGCGCTATCCGTTGCCGCCTGAACTGCTGCTGCCGCTGCGGGGCGGTATTCGCTGGTTCATCATGGGCGGTGCGCTGATCATGGTGCTCGAGCGCTTCGGGGTTTCGGCAACCGTTCTCTGGACCGCTTTCTCCGGGTTCGTTGCGGTCGCCGCCGTCGCCTTTTTTGCGATCTGGAGCGTGCTGTCCAACCTGCTTTGCGCCGTACTCATCATGACGGTGGGGCCTTTTCGGTTGGGCGATCTGGTGGAACTCGTGGAGAGCTTCGACAAGCCCATCGTCAAAGGCCGCGTCATCGATATCAACCTGCTCTACACCACGCTGGAGGAAATCTCCGAGAGCGGAACTGGTGCGATCGTTCAGGTGCCAAATAGCTTGTTCTTTCAGAAGGTCGTGCGCCGCTGGCGCGGGACCGACATCCAAACTTCCAATAACCGCACACACGAGTAGCACTCATGGAATGGCTTAGCAGCCCAGAAATCTGGGTCGCGTTTCTGACGCTGACCGCCTTGGAAATCGTCCTTGGTATCGACAACATCATCTTCATCTCCATTCTGGTCGGACGTTTACCCAAGGAGCAGCAACCCAAGGCGCGCTTCTTCGGGCTGGCCCTGGCGATGGGTACGCGGATTCTCTTGCTGTTGTCGATTGCCTGGGTAATGCGCCTGACCAATGACCTGTTTACGGTCTTCGAGCAAGGCGTATCCGGGCGCGACCTGATTCTGTTCTTTGGTGGCTTGTTCCTTTTGTTCAAGAGCACCATGGAAATCTGGCACAGCGTCGAGGGAGAGGAAGAGCAGGATGGAACCACCGGCGGTGCGGTTAAAGCTGGGTTTGTCGGCATCATCCTGCAGATCGCGGTGATCGATATCGTCTTCTCGCTGGATTCGGTGATTACCGCAGTGGGTCTGGTGGACAACGTACAGGTGATGATCGCCGCGATCGTCATCGCGGTTGGGGTCATGATGTTGGCGGCTGGCACCATCAGCAACTTCATCGAGAAGCATCCGACGCTGAAGATCCTCGCGCTGTCGTTCCTGATCGTGGTCGGCACCCTGCTGGTGGCCGAAGCCTTTGGCGCGCATGTGCCCAAGGGTTATGTGTACTTCGCCATGGCGTTCTCCCTGGCAGTAGAAGCCCTCAACATCCGCATGCGCAAGGCGATGAATCGCAAGCTGAAAGAGCCTGTGAAACTCGGCAAGGACATGCCGGACTGAGAACCATAGCCGGCTGCGTCTGCTCGGCGCAGCCGATGGTGTGAGGATCAACCATGACGTTCGAAACCTGGCTTGCCTTCTTCGTCGCCTGTTGGGTCATCAGCCTTTCGCCGGGCGCAGGGGCGATCGCCTCGATGTCCTGTGGCTTGCAATACGGCTTCTGGCGCGGCTACTGGAACGCCATAGGGCTGCAGATCGCGCTGGCGCTGCAGATCGCAGTCGTGGCGGCCGGGGTGGGCGCCGTGCTGGCGACCTCTTCGCTGGCTTTTAGTGTGATCAAGTGGTTTGGTGTCGCCTATCTGCTGTGGCTCGCCTTGAAACAATGGCGAGCGCTGCCGGAAATGCTCGACGACAGTTCCGCGCCGCGACCAATCGGCCGACCGCTGGCATTGGTGTTTCGCGGCTTTCTGGTCAATGCCAGCAACCCGAAAGCCATTGTGTTCATTCTTGCCGTGCTGCCGCAGTTCCTCGATCCGCAGGGGGACCTGGTAGTGCAGTACCTTCACATGGGGGCAACGATGGTGGCCGTCGACCTGATTGTCATGGCGGGCTATACCGGTCTGGCGGCGAAGGTGTTGCGGTTGCTGCGCACGCCGCGCCAGCAGCGGCTGGTCAACCGCAGCTTCGCCGCCATGTTCGCCGGTGCTGCCGCCTTGTTGGCCACCGTGCAGCGGGCGGTAACATGACGGCAGCCGTACCGTTGCGGGTATGGGTTGACGCCGATGCGTGTCCCAAGGCCGCAAAAGAACAGCTGATCAAGTTCGCGCTCAAGCGCAAGTTCGTAGTGGTGCTGGTGGCTGGGCAGAGTCAGATCAAGCCGGCCTTCGCCTGTGTTCGCCTGATCGTGGTGCCGAGTGGCCCGGATGCTGCGGACGATTATCTGGTCGAGCACGCACAGCCCGGCGAGCTGGTGATTTGCAGTGATGTGCCGCTGGCTGATCGCCTGGTGAAGAAGGGCGTGGCTGCGCTCGATCCACGAGGGCGAGAGTTCGATGAGGGCAACATGGGCGATCGTCTGGCAGTACGGAATCTATTCACAGACCTGCGTGAGCAGGGGCAGGCGGGCGGTGGCCAGGCGGCGTACGGCGACCGTGATCGCCAGGCATTCGCCAACGCGCTGGATCGTCTATTGACGCAGCTCGCTCGCACCGGTGTTCGCTAGCCGACGGCCGCTGCAGCAGGGTCTGTTTCCTTTCAGGTTGCGCTTTGCGATCAACCGCAGAGATAGGTGCCGGTGCCGACTGCGATCAATACACCTTCTTCGTTGTGCAGCTCTGAGCGCACCACTGCCACCTTGTTGCCGGAACGCAACAGCGTTGCGGCGGCGCTGAAACGTTCGCCACGCCCTGGGCGCAGATAGTCGATTCGCAGGTCGATAGTGCCAAGCCGCGACAGGCGCAAGGCGCGCGCTTCGGTCGTCAGGTGCTGATGCTTTTCGAAGGCGCCGATCATCGCCATGGCGCCGCCCACGACGTCGAGCAGTGACGCGATCACCCCGCCATGCAGAATGCCGTGAAAGAAGTTGCCGACCAGCTCGTGCTTCATTGGCAAATGCATCACCACGCGCTGGCGGGTCACTTCGCCCAGCTCGATGCCCAGGTATTCGTTGAACGGAATGCGCTCGAACAGCTGACGCACGGCCTGTTGTTGTTCTTCGATGGTATCGATCGGGAGATTCATGCGTCAGGCTCTCGGGCAGGTCGGGCTAAGCTGCCGGAGGGCGACGGGATTGAACAGTGGCGCGGCGGGTGCGCCAGTGAGATTGGCTGGATCGCCACGACGCGAGCGCGACAATTCCCGCC
>NZ_AGSX01000115.1 GCF_000235745.1 Stutzerimonas stutzeri SDM-LAC
TGCGGAGCTGTTGGCGATTTTTCTACGCACCGGCGTAACGGGAAAAAGCGCGGTGGATCTGGCGCGGCATCTGCTCAATGAGTTCGGCAGTCTGCGGGCGTTACTCGAAAGTGATCTCATCCAGTTCAGCGAACACCTGGGCCTGGGACCGGCCAAATTTGCTCAATTGCAGGCCGTACTGGAAATGGCCCGACGGCACCTGGCTGAGCGCATCCGTCGTGATTCGGCACTGGAAAGCCCGCAGGCCGTGCGTGATTATCTCAAGGCACGCCTGCGGCATGAGCCGCACGAACTTTTCGCCTGTCTGTTTCTCGATTCCAAACACCGTGTATTGGCGTTCGAGGTTCTGTTTCACGGCACGATCGATGGAGCCAGCGTATATCCCCGCCAGGTGGTCAAGCGTGCGTTGGCACAGAACGCCGCAGCGGTCATTCTGACCCACAACCATCCATCCGGCGTCGCCGAGCCTAGCCAGGCCGATCGACAGCTGACCCGCCGCCTCAGCGAGGCGCTGGCGCTTATCGATGTGCGGGTAATTGATCATTTTATCGTCGGTGATGGCGAACCATTGTCCATGGCCGAGCATGGCTGGATGTAACCCTGCGAATTGCGCGAAAAGCGGACCGGACAAGTGCTCACGCCAGCAGCGGGATAAGCAGCAGCGGGAGCAGCACGCTCAGGACGAAGCGGCCATTCCAGCCGACAGCGATGCGCCAGGGTGACAGTTGGGCATGGCGCGCCAGCAACACTGCCGAGGGGCCGTAGGGCGAGAGCAGCATCGCCAGCGAAAACCCGAACAGCAGCGCCACGGCCGGCTGCGTTACCGCCAAGCCCTGGCTCGCCAGCTGTGCCAACAGGGCGGCGCACAGGTTCAGCGATATCAGTGGCGCTACGCCGAGCAGTGCCAGCGCCATGACTGCTAGCGCACCGGCTGCACCCAGGCCAAACAATACCAGTGGCGTGCTATCGAGTTGTTCCGCCAAGTGATGCACCGGCAATACGGCGGCAACCAGTCCGGCGAGCAGCGCCGAGCTGGCAAAGATGAACGTCTCGTTGCGCATACCGATCAGCGTTTCGCTGACCTCACCGACCACTTGGCGCGGCGCGGTCCGCTGCCAGAGCAGGATAACAATCACGGCGGTTGGCACCGTCAGCATCGCGGCCTGGGTGGCCGACAGCCAGGTCAGCGCTGCAAGCAGTGCGATCAGCGCAATGCCGATCAGGCTGCCTAACAACAGGCCATGCAAGCGACCACCGCTTTGTTGGCTTTCCAAGCCGGCTTCGACGCCTGGGTAGTCCACCAATTGTTGCAGGCGGCGATTTTCGATCGGCCAGCCGAACAGCAGCAGAACCAGGCCACCTAGCAGTCCGAAGGGTAGCAGTGCGGTCCAGCTGAGCCCGAGCTCGCGGGTCAGGATTGCCACCGCGACGCTGGTTGGCGCCAGCAAAGGCACCAGGGCGAATCCGCGCAGAGCGGCAACCATCACGGCGCGGCGACCTTCCCGTCGTTGATGATCGTCATAGGGGTGGCGTTCGAGATGCTTTTCCAGCGAGCCGCATATCAGGTTCAGCATGCCGAAGCTGAGAACCGAGCTGATCGCAAATGTGCTCAGTAGATAGCCCGGATAAAGCCATGCCCGAGGACCTGCCAGCAGCAAGCGGTGCAGTTCGCTGAGTTGGTGCAAACGCTTGACCAGACAGTGCATCAGACCCAGCGCGCCGATGAAGGCCGCGTAGTAGGCGGCCGATGACAACAGGCGTGCGCCTTGCTGCCACGTCGCTTCGCCAGACAGCAACCAGTATCCGAGCAGCGCAGCCGTGACAATTCCGAGCCGCCGCGGATAGGGCATCAGCGAGCGCCAGTGCCAGACGAAAAACAGACCCAGCAGGGCGCCGCTGATAACACTCAGCGGCTGAATTCGGGTAACGAGCGCCAGTAGCTCGAACAGTAGAGCCAGTGGCAGTAGCCCGGTCATCTAGGCTGGGAGCTCCCGACGAAGCGCGCCACGCTTGAACACGCCTTCGCCGAACGCGATCAGTCGATCCTGTTCATCCAGCAGGTCACAGCTGGCCATGAACACCTTGTGTCCGGACGAGCGGCATCGCGCCTGGGCTCTGATGCGACTGCCTGCTGCAGCGGCGGCGCTGAAATTGATGTTCATCGATAGCGTCAGCGCCACTCGACGGTCGGCCGGGTCGGCTTCCCAGGTGCCGCACAAGCCCATGGCGACATCCATCAAGGTCGCCATGACGCCGCCGTGCATGTTGCTAGCATTGTTCAGATGGCGTGGCAGCAGATCCAGCGCGAGGGTCGCGTGCTCCGGGCCGTAAGCCAGCAGCTCGCAGCCGATGTCCTGAAAGAAGCCGGTAACGGAGGCGTGAACCTGTTGCAGTTGGTCGGGCGAGTAGTCGGTGCTGGACATGGCGTTCGATCACGGATGGCTTGCTAAGGAGACTGGCAGTCTTTAGGCTCGTGGTCAATTAGATGGAATGAAGTTTCGCAGTGCGAAACTGAAGTGGAGTGTACGTTACCGAATTGCAACGCCATCCCAATTAAGGAGGTTCTCATGTTTTCCCGAATCGGCATTATCGGCGCCGGCGCTATGGGGCGCGGTATCGCGCAGCTCTTCGCCAGCGCCGGGCAGCAGGTCTGGTTGTATGACAGCCGCCCCGAAACCATCGAACAAGCCCTACAGTTCAATCGCGAGCTGCTCGAGCGCAGTGTAGCCAAGGGGCGCATGAGGGCCGATGAGCTGACAGCAGTCCTTGAACGCATGCAGCCGGCGCATCAGTTGGCCGAACTGTCCGGCTGCGACCTCTTGATCGAAGCCATCGTGGAAAACCTGGAAGCCAAGCAGAGCCTGTTCGTCGAGCTGGAAGGCTTGATCGCCGCCGACGCCGTTCTCGCCACCAACACCTCGTCGTTGTCGGTGACCCGCATAGCCAGTGCCTGTAAGCGGCCGGAGCGGGTGGCAGGCTACCACTTCTTCAACCCGGTAACGCTGATGAAGCTGGTCGAGGTGGTTCGTGGTGAGCGCACCGATGCGTCCGTGATCGAGCGCTTGGTGGCGCTGGCCGAGCACGCCGGACATTTCCCTGCGATCACCCCCGATACCCCCGGCTTCCTGGTCAATCACGCCGGTCGCGCCTATGGCACCGAGGCCCAGCGGATTCTCAGCGAGGGCATCGCGACACCGGAACAGATCGACCGCATCTTGCGTGATGGTCCGGGCTTCCGCATGGGCCCGTTCGAGTTGTTCGACCTGACCGGTCTGGACATTTCCCATGCAGTGATGGAGTCGGTGCATGACCAGTTCTATTACGACCCGCGCTACACGCCATCCTATCTCGCCGCACAGCGGGTGGCGGCGGGGTTGCTCGGACGCAAGACCGGCCAGGGCTTCTACCGCTATGAGGACGGTCAGCAGATCCGTACACCGGAGCCCCGCTTCGAACCGGTGAACCTGGGTCGACCGTTCTGGCTCGACAGTATCGAGCCCGAGCTGCGCAGCCAGATCGGATCGGTCCTGCAGCAGGCTGGGGCAGTCCTCGAAGAGGGTGCCGAGCCTTCGGACCAGGCGATCTGCCTGATCACGCCGCTGGGAGAGGATGCAAGTAGCTGCATCGAGCGGCTGGCGCTGCCCGCGGTGCGCACCATCGCGCTGGACCTGTTCAGCGATCTCGACAAACGCCGCGTGCTGATGCGGCAACCCGCGCTGGATCCCGCGCTGGAAGCGCAGGCGCGCCAGGCGTTGGGGGCCGATGGGGTGCCGGTGGAGGTGATCAACGACTCACCGGGTTTCGTCAGTCAGCGCATCGTGGCCAGCATCGTCAACCTGGGTTGCGAAATTGCCCAAAAGGGCATCGCTTCGCCGGAGACGCTCGACCGCGCCGTGACGGTTGCCCTCGGCTACCCGAAGGGACCGCTGGGCTTTGCCGCGCACTACAACCCCGCACGAATCCTGACCATCCTCGAAGGCATGCAGCGCTGTTACGGCTATGAACCGCGTTATCGTCCGAGCCCATGGTTGCGGCGCCGTGTACAGCTCGGTCTGCCGTTGGCGGCGCCGGATCAGGCTCGCTAGGTTGAACGCCTGAGCGCACGTTCAGGCTTCAGCACCGCTTAAGGTTGGCCGCATCCAGCCGCTAAACCGGTAAGTCCGCCGCGCCGGGTGATCTGCAGCATTTGCTAATCGTCCCTGGCCTGGCAGGCCATGTGCCACTAATGAACGATGTTCTTTGCTGGCAGAGGTGGTACAACGCCTTTTTACCGGATGAAAACAAGAGGCCACCGATGCGCCCAATCTTCCGCCTTCACCCCAAGGCCTGTCTGTTTCACGCGGCTGCCCTGCTGGGGTTGCTGCTGTTTCATGGCTGGATGGAACTGCCGTTCTATCTGACTGCGATTTCAATCCTGCTGTTGGCCCTTTGGCCGTGGCTTGGTCCCTGGCGCACGGAGGCAAACGTCTCGGCGTCCGAGGATACCAGCGAGCTGAGCTCCGCTGCGCTGAGCAAGAGTCTTTCCCGCCATACCTGCCATAACGCCTTGTCGGCCGCTCAGGTGTCATTCAGCGCTGAACAGCTGGCGGCACGGCTGCAGTCGCAGCTGGTCGCGGTCAGCGAGATTGCCAATGGCGCCGAGGCGATGACCGCGACTGAGCAGGACAGCGCTGCCCGCGCGCGGCACGCCTTGGAAGCGGCCGAAGCCGTGCGGCGCAGCAGCGACAGCGGGCGTTCCGAGCTTCAGCACGCCATCGAACGCATGCAGCAGCTCAGCGCACAGACCGAAGCCAGCCGCGAGTTGCTTGATGGCCTCTCGACCCGCACCGAAGAGATTCGCCAGATCACCGACGTGATTCAGTCCATCGCCAGCCAGACCAACCTGCTCGCGCTCAATGCGGCAATCGAGGCGGCGCGCGCCGGTGAAGCCGGGCGCGGCTTTGCCGTGGTCGCCGATGAAGTACGCAACCTGGCCGGTCGTACCAGCAGCGCCACGGAAGAGGTGGGCCGGATGGTCAGCGATATCCGTGAGCAAAGCGGCGCGGTGGTGAGCCATATTCAGAAGCAGGCCAGCGAACTCGATGACGCCGCCGCGCAGATCGCAGGAACAGGCATCCAACTGAGCGGTATTGCCGACCTGGCTGGCAATGTCGAAGCCCAGGTGGCAGAAATCGCTGCCGGCACGGCAAGCAATCATGAGCGACTGGCGCAGTTGTTCGTCGCGGTAGAGCAATTGCGTGGCGACGCTCTGGAAAGCGAGACCCAGACGCGCCAATTGGAGCAGGCCGCCGAAAAGCTGGTAGAGCAGGCGGAAACCGTCAGCGAACAGCTCGCCGAGGTACAACTCGATGCCTACCATCAGGATGTTTTCGATCTCGCGCGAGAAGCCGCGGCTGCCGTTGGTGCGCGTTTCGAGGCGGACCTGCAAGCCGGGCGCTTGAGTATTGACGATCTGTTTGATCGCAACTATCGGGCGCAGCCGGGGACCGACCCGATCCGCTACAGCACCCGTTTCGACCGTTACGCTGACGAAGTCCTCCCGGCAATCCAGGAGCCTCTGCTCGCGCGCAACGAGGCGTTGATCTACGCCATCGCGACCACGCCGGACGGCTATGTACCGACCCATAACCGTGCCTTCAGCCAGCCGCCGATCGGCGATCCAGAGATCGATAAGGTCAAGAGTCGCAGCAAGCGACTGTTCAATGACCGCACCGGAGCGCGCTGTGGCAGCCATGAACGCAGGGTGCTGTTGCAGACCTACAGCCGGGACACGGGAGAGCTGATGCATGACCTCTCGGTGCCGATCATGGTCGGCGGGCGCCATTGGGGTGGTCTGCGATTAGGTTACCGTCCAGAGCAATAGTGGCTATGCACGCGCTGGCACAAGCGTCATCACCTTTGGGCCCCCACGCCAATCGATGTCGCGCAGCGCTTCCTCAAGCTGACCAAGCTTGCCGGTCAGGCTATCCGGGTTTCGTGCATGAAAACCTTGACCGGCTATCTTGGCCCAGTACGTGGCCTATCACCGAGACCCGCGTAATCTGCTCCGCCACTTCATCCAATGCCTGAAAGGCGAGCGTTCATTCGGGCGCGAGCGCCATCCATTGGTTGCTGAGGCTGCGCGCGTGGCGATCAACCATGATCGGGGCGAACGCGCGGCCTGACGCGGTGTTGAAGCTGTTATTGCCGCTGTTCATGTCTTCAAGCGCGACCTTGAGAAACTCCCAACGGGTTTTTAGCTTTCCGATGGCTGCGTTGGATTTGCCATCCAGCGTAGCCATTTGCTCATCGATTGACGGGACGAGGCGACGCTCGTCCTGACCTAGGTAGGTGTCCGGTTGTTCGCGTGCGGTTTCGAATGAACCAACATACGCGCGGCTCAGGTATTGCACGGTGAGGTATTCCACCTTGGCTGGAAGCTCGGCGCGAACGTTGGCGCCTTGCTGGCTGCGCACCGCCGTGAGGAAATCGCGCAGCGCCTTGCTCATCTGCAGCGGCCAGCCCCAGGGCATGTCGTCTTCCTCACGGCCGAAGTTTGCGCCTTCGCGCAGCGTTGCCTGCAGGACCTCATGCAATGCGCGCAAATCATTGCGGGCGCTGGGGAAGTCGCCGACCGTGTCGGCCAGCGCCTGGAGGTCGCTTTCCATTCTGGCCAGGTGCGCTTTCTGAAAGCCTTCGCCTCGATAGAGCAACAGGCTGCTGGTGGCGCGGTTGGCATGGATCTGCATGCTTTCCAGCGCGGTGAAGGTCTGAGCGTGGGCCGGATTGAGCAGCGCTGAAAACCAGCACGCCAGCAAAATCAACATCCACAGCGACTTGCGATGAGTCATGTTGCGCTCCCTTTTTATTTTTATAGAAGCAAGTGCCAAGCGTAGAGCCAGCACGGTATAGGCTCGGTAGCCTAGCTAAGGGGTGGCGCTGTGGTATCCCACCAAGGAATTAATTCTGCTGGGACGGCCATTTGCGCCGCAAGTTTGGCGGAAGTGACACGGAACCGCTCGTGCTTATTGCAGTATCAAAGCATCCGCTCCAGTCCGATCACGCGACTGAACCAGGCATTGAACCGTCGCCACGCACCGCCCGGTTCGTGCAGGAAGACCTTTCGCTGCCCGTCATCCTCTGCGATCCAGATCAATCGCGGCTCGCCGTTGCGCTCGATCAGCCGCACTTCGTAGCTGACGGCAGGCGAAGTGCCCTCTTGTGTGAGCTTGTGCACCTGGCCGGCCAGTTCCGGACTGTCGATAAGGATGCCGACCTCGGTATTCCACAGGACTGAGCGGGGGTCGAAGTTCAACGAGCCGAGGAAGACCTGCTGCTGGTCGAACACGGCTGCTTTGCTGTGCAGGCTGGATTCGGAATCGCCACTGATGCTGAAGTGGGCCTCCTGATCCGGTTGCCGGCGCAGTTCGAACAGCCTTACCCCAGCCTTCAGCAGCTCGGCGCGATAGGGGGCATAGCCACCATGCACGGCGGGCACATCGGTGGCTTCCAGCGAATTTGTCAGAATCCGTACTGCAACGCCGTTTCGCGCATGATCGGCGAGGTATTCAGCGCCCTGCTCGGTGGGTACGAAGTAGGCCGAGATCAATGTCAGGGACCGCCGTACGCCATCCATGCTGGGTTGAAGCTGAGTGGTCAGCAGCAGACTTTCATCAGGGATGCCGGGGGCTTCGATCTTGTCCGGGTGATCCCACATCGCTTCGCCAGGTGCCCAGATCAGATCGCCCAGCCAGTGACTCGGGGGCGGGTGCAGCTCACTCATAAGATGCTGATAGCGGCGCTCGTTCTTGCGTCGTTCAGCCTGCAGATAATCAGTGATATCGCGGCGCGCCAGTTCAAGCTCGTCATTGCTCGGCGGATGGCGCAAAAACTGCTGGATCGGCACGCTCAGCGAATGGTTCCAGTACTGGTCGAAGCTGACCACCAGCTGCTCGGCGACCGGGCCGGCAGCCAGCAGGTCGATATCCGTGAAGTTGAAGCTCTGATCGGCATCGAAGTATTCGTCGCCCAGGTTGCGCCCGCCGACGATGGCCAGGCTGCCGTCGGCCAGCATCAGCTTGTTGTGCATCCGTCGGTGTTGCTGGGAAAGGTTGAGCAGCCGACCCAGCGAGCGGGTAATCAAGGTGCTGCGACCGATATGCAGCGGGTTGAATACTCGGATCAGGATGTTCGGGTGTGCTGCCAGAGTGGCGATTTGGTAGTCGCTGCCATTGCTGGTGGTGTCATCGAGCAGTAGACGTACCCTGACGCCGCGGTCGGCGGCGCGCAGCACCTCCTGTATCAGCGCGCGGGTACTGAGGCCGTCGTGGACAATGTAGTACTGCACGTCGAGACTGGTCCGGGCCTTGCGAATCATCTGCATTCGTGCGGAAAAGGCTTCGGCGCTGTCGGACAACAGCCGGAATCCCGAGGTGCCCGCAGGTTGTGCGGCCGCCAGCGCATCGATTCGCTCGGTCAGCGCCGAATCCTGGCTGGGCAGTGCGTAAGACGTTGGGGCGGGCGTGATCTGGCCGGCACAGCCCGCCAGCAACAGCACCGCCACAAGTAGCAGGCGCATGCGCAAGTTCACTCCTGTCGATTGTTATGTTTCCTCGACAGTTTGGACGCCAGCGCAACGGCGAAATTCAGAACTCGTCTTTAAGCCGGTGCCAGAGCATGCCCAGGGCAAGCAACGGTGAGCGCAGCCGCTGACCGCCAGGGAAGGTCGGGTGCGGCACGCGGGCGAACAGATCGAAGCGCCCTTCGATCTGCCCGCTAATGGCTTCGGCCAGCAGGCGCCCGGCCAGATGCGTGGCGTTAAGGCCGTGTCCGGCATAGGCCTGGGCGTAGTACACGTTGGGTTGGTCCGGCAGTCGCCCGATCTGAGGAAGGCGGTTGGCGCCAATCCCGATCATGCCGCCCCACTGGAAATCGATTCGGGTACTGCGCAGGCGGGGGAACACCTCGAGCATCTTTGGCTGCATGTAGGCGGCGATGTCCTTCGGATCGCGTCCAGAGTAGTGGCAGGCGCCGCCAAACAGCAGCCGGCCATCAGCCGACAGGCGAAAGTAATCCAGCGCGACACGTTGATCGCAGACGGCCATGTTCTGCGGCAACAATTCCTGTCTGACCGCGTCAGGCAGCGGCTCGGTGGCGATGATGTAACTGCCGGCCGGTAGCACCTTGCCGGCCAAGGTCTTGTTCAGCGAACCGAGGTAGGCGTTGCCTGCCAGCACGAGCTGGTTGGCGCGCACACTGCCCTGCGCCGTGTGCACGCGGACCTGCGGGCCGTAATCGATTCGTTCTACCGCGGATCGCTCGTAGAGCCGCACGCCAAGCGCCTGCGCTGCAGCGGCTTCGCCCAGTGCCAGATTGAGCGGGTGAAGATGGCCCGAGCCCATGTCGATCAGGCCACCCACATAGCGATCGGAGCCGATGACCTCGTGCATGGCCTCCTTCGGCACCCGCCGTAACGGATAGCGGTAGCCCAGGCGTTGAAGATCAGCGTGATCCGCATCGAAGCCGTCAAGGTGGCGCTGTTTCGTTGCAAGATCGCAGTATCCCCAGGTCAGGTCGCAGTCGATGGCGTAGCGCTCGATGCGCTCGCGCACAATGTCCACCGCCTCGAAACCCATGCGCTTGAGGCTGTCCACGCCCTCGTTGCCCAGCACCGGCTGAAACTGTTCGACGTCATGCCCCACGCCCCGAATCAGTTGCCCGCCGTTGCGACCGCTGGCGCCCCAACCGATTCGGTGGGCTTCCAGCAGCACCACGGACAGTCCGCGTTCCGCCAGTTCGATGGTGGTATTGAGGCCGCTGAAACCGCCGCCGACGATGCAGACGTCGGCCTGTTGTTCGCCTCGCAAAGGCATGAACTCAAGGACTCGATTAGCGCTGGCGGCGTAATAGGAGGCGACGTGATCTTGCGAGTTTGAGGCCGAGTGGCGGTTAGTCATGTTGAGCCTTGGACGATTTGCATGGCCGAAGGGTAGACCGGAGCTCGGGCGGGACGCAAAACCTGGAGTGCCGTTGAGAGGCGCCAGATGCTGGGCGAACAAAGCGTTTCAGAGTCTTTCTTGCGTCCTGCCTGCTTTATTCCGGCACGGGCAGTTCCAGCGACTCCTTCACCTCTTCCATGACGATGTAGCTCTTGGACTCGCGAACATGGGGCAGTTTGAGCAGGATGTCTCCGAGCAGTTTGCGGTACGAGGCCATCTCCGAGATACGGGCCTTGATCAGGTAGTCGAAGTCGCCTGATACCAGATGACATTCCAGCACGTGGGGCAGCTTCAGCACGGCGCGGCGGAACTCCTCGAAGATGTCGCCGGACTTATAGGCCAGGCTGATCTCGACGAACACCAGCAAGCCGCCTTTCAGATGCTGCGGATTCAGCCTCGCGGTGTAACCCATGATGATGCCCTCGCGCTCCAGACGCCTGACGCGCTCGGTGCAGGGCGTGGTCGACAAACCGATACGCTCGCCCAGTTCGGTGAAGGGCATGCGCCCTTCAGTCTGCAGCAGGCGAAGGATCTGCCGATCGATCTTGTCCAGCTCGCGGCGGGTCTGATGTTTGGTGCGCATAGGCGTATCGCCTCTCCAATTGCCGTTCAAGGCGTGAATAAATCGCAAATATAGCCGTTTATATAGCGAAAACCACTGCCTCCTGCTTTCTATACTTCGCTTTAACAGTGGCTCAAAAAAGCCCGGCAGCACGGGTGGGAGGCAGCGATGCGTGTTCTGGTGATGGGTAGCGGCGTGATTGGCACTACCAGTGCCTATTATCTGGCGCGGGCCGGCTTCGAGGTCGTGGTGGTCGACCGTCAACCCGCCGTGGCGATGGAGACCAGCTTTGCCAACGCCGGCCAGGTGTCCCCTGGCTACGCATCGCCCTGGGCTGCACCCGGCGTGCCGTTGAAAGCCATGAAGTGGCTGATGCAGCGCCACGCCCCGCTTGCCATCAAGCTCACCGGCGATGTCCAGCAATACCTGTGGATGGCGCAGATGCTGCGCAACTGCACGGCGGCGCGCTATGCCGTGAACAAGGAGCGCATGGTGCGATTGTCCGAATACAGCCGCGACTGCCTTGACGAGTTGCGCGCTGAAACCGGCATCGACTACGAAGGTCGGCAATGCGGTACGACCCAACTCTTCCGCACTCAGGCGCAGCTGGATAATGCGGCCAAGGACATTGCCGTGCTGGAAGCGTCCGGCGTGCCCTATGAACTGCTCGATCGCGCTGGCATCGCGCGCGCCGAACCGGCGCTGGCTATAGTCTCCGACAAGCTCAGTGGCGCGCTTCGCCTGCCCAACGACCAGACCGGCGATTGTCAGATGTTCACCACCAAGCTGGCCGACATGGCCCGCGAGCTGGGCGTCGAGTTCCGCTTCAATCAGGACATTCAGCGGCTGCAGTTTGCCGGTGACCGGCTTGACGGTGTCTGGATCGATGGCAAGCTGGAAACGGCTGATCGCTACGTGCTGGCGCTGGGCAGCTACAGTCCGCAAATGCTCATGCCGCTCGGTATCCGCGCGCCGGTGTATCCGCTCAAGGGTTACTCATTGACCGTGCCGATCAGCGACCCTGCGATGGCGCCGGTTTCCACCGTGCTCGATGAAACCTATAAGGTCGCCATCACTCGCTTCGATCAGCGCATACGGGTTGGCGGTATGGCCGAAATTGCCGGCCACGATCTTTCGCTCAACCCACGGCGTCGCGAGACCCTGGAAATGGTTGTCGGCGACCTCTTTCCACAGGGCGGCGATCCGACATCCGCCGAACTTTGGACCGGTCTGCGCCCGGCCACGCCGGACGGCACGCCAATCATCGGAGGCACGAGCTATCGCAACCTGTATCTGAACACCGGGCACGGTACCCTTGGCTGGACCATGGCCTGCGGTTCGGGCCGCTTGCTCGCCGACATGCTGGCTAACAAGCGCACGCAGATCAGTACCAATGGTCTCGATATTTCCCGCTATGGCACCCAAAAGGAATCGAACAAGCATGCCCATACAGCGCCTGCACACTAACGCTCGCATGAGCCAGATCGTCATCCACGGCAATACGGTCTATCTGGCCGGCCAGGTCGGCGAGGACATGAGCGCGGGGATCGAACAGCAGACCCGCGAAACGCTCGACAACGTAGAACGCCTGCTGCGGCAGGCCGGTACCGATAAGCAGCACATTCTCTCGGTGACCATCTACTTGAAAGACATCGATGCCGATTTCGCCGGTATGAATGCGGTTTGGGATCAGTGGCTGCCAGAGGGCGTAGCCCCGGCCCGCGCCACGGTAGAGGCCAGGCTTTGCGAGCCGGAGATTCTGGTCGAGCTGTCGGTCGTGGCCGCATTGCCGGCGTAAGCTGATCGCAACACGGGTCGAACCGTCATTTCGTCCCGTTGTGTTGAAAATACTGAACGCCCTCGCCATCATAGTGCCCTCAGCAATCGCTCTTATTGGGGGCTCCCGTATTGGACGTTGGCGTTCGACTGCAAACCATCCGCAAACTAAAGGGCCTGTCCCAGCGCGAACTCGCCAAACGTGCAGGCGTCACCAACAGCACGATTTCCATGATCGAGAAGAACAGCGTCAGCCCGTCGATCAGCTCGCTGAAGAAGGTGCTGGGTGGCATCCCGATGTCGCTGGTCGAGTTCTTCTCTCCCGATTTCGAGCAGGACAGCGATACCCAGGTGGTCTACAAGGCCAGTGAGCTGATCGATATTTCCGACGGTGCGGTGAGCATGAAACTTGTTGGCAAGGCACATCCGGGCCGCGCCATCGCTTTTCTTGCCGAAACCTATCCGCCTGGTGCCGATACCGGCACGGACATGCTGGCGCACCAGGGCGAAGAGGCTGGCATGCTGGTCGAGGGGCGCCTGGAACTGACGGTGAGCGGCCAGACCTATCTATTGGAAACAGGTGACAGCTACTACTTCGAGAGCAGCAAGCCGCATCGTTTTCGTAACCCGTTCGATGCGCCGGCGAAGCTGATCAGTGCGACCACGCCGGCCAACTTTTAACCCACGACACCGATCCAGGCCAAGTACGATGCCGCTGCGACAAAGCGTCGCTGGGGATGGCAGGATCATTCGTATTGTTTCGGCGGGCATGGCTTGCCGTTATACTGACCGCCGCTCGCGATACCGTGGCCGCGGGCGTGTCTAGCCACATGAGGGTATAAGGTGAACCTGATTAAGAAGATCCTGGTAGCACAGACTGCCGTACTGGCCCTGTGGGCAGTGAGCGCTCAGGCTGCGACCAACGAAGAAATTGCCGAGCGGCTCAAGCCGGTAGGCGAAGTGTGTATTCAAGGCGAAGAATGCGCAGCAGCTGGCGCTGCCACTGCTGCCGCTGGCGGCGCTGCCCGCAGCGGAGAAGACGTGGTTGGCAAGTTCTGCAACGCCTGCCACGGCAGCGGTCTGCTGAACTCGCCGAAGGTTGGCGATACAGCCGCCTGGCAAGCACGCGCTGACAAGCAAGGTGGTCTCGATGGCCTGCTGGCGACCGCGATCAGCGGTATCAACGCTATGCCGCCGAAGGGCACCTGTGGCGATTGCTCTGATGATGAGCTGATGGCCGCCATCAAGCACATGTCCGGTCTGTAAGCGTTTACCGGTCAGATAAAGCCGCCGCCGGGCGGCTTTGTCGTTTCTGGCGGGGAGAAAAGCGGCGTGGCTTCGGGTCGAACCTTGAAACACGATCCTTGGGCTGCAGCGATGCCGGTCCAGGCAAGAAAAGTGAGGTGGCCATGCCCAGTTCTGCCCCGCAACCCGAACAGCTGCACTTTTCCAGTGACGGTCGCACGCCGAACAGCGCGCATCCGGTGCTGGTCTATCGCCAGTTGCCGCTGGCCGATACGACTACGCCAGCGCCTTCGGAACCCTGTTCAACAGCCACCTGTGGCCGGCGCAATGGCGTGCAGGTGTGTATGACTACCATCACTACCATTCCACGGCTCACGAGGTGCTCGGCGTTTCGCGGGGTTCGGCGCGGTTGATGCTCGGCGGCGAGCAGGAGCAGGAAGTTGAGGTGCGCACTGGCGATGCGCTGGTACTGCCAGCCGGCACTGGCCATTGCCAGCTCAGCGCCACGGATGATTTTGAAGTGGTGGGCGGTTATCCGGTCGAGCAGCAATACGATTTGCTGCGGCCGGATGAAGGCAATCATGACGAGGCGCAAGCGCGCGCTCAGCGGGTCAGCGTGCCGGTAAGCGATCCGGTGGCTGGCACGCAAGGCGCGCTGGTTGGGCTGTAGCGTGAAGAGTAAGGGCGAAGTTGCGCGAGCCCTTACTCGACGAAAATCACCTGGCCATCACTGAGCGCGGCGACACGGGCCAGCGACTCGACGCGAAAGCCCGCTTCTTCCAATTCCTGGCGACCTGCCTGGAAGGATTTCTCGATGACTATCCCCAGCCCGGCGATGCTGGCGCCGGCCTGCTGGATAATGGAAATCAGGCCCTTGGCGGCTTTGCCGTTGGCCAGGAAATCATCGATGATCAGCACGCGATCAGCGTCGGACAGGTGATTGGTGGAAATCGCGATGGTGCTTTCAACCTGCTTGGTGAAGGAATACACCGAAGCGGTCAGGAGGTGGTCAGTCAGCGTCAGGGACTGATGCTTGCGCGCGAAGATCACCGGAACGCCGAGTTCCAGTCCCGCCATGATCGCGGGCGCGATGCCGGAGGCCTCGATGGTGACGATCTTGGTGATGCCCTCGTCGCGAAACAGCCGGGCGAATTCCTGGCCGATCTGCTGCATCAGCACGGGGTCGATCTGGTGGTTCAGGAAGGCGTCGACCTTGAGTACTCGGTCGGAGAGTACGATGCCTTCATTGCGGATCTTCTGTTTCAGCTGTTCCACGAACGCGCTACCTCAAGCGTGGGCGGCCCGGTACCTCTGACGGTTTCGCGCTCCCGAAAGCCGGGCGGGGGGGGGGC
>NZ_AGSX01000114.1 GCF_000235745.1 Stutzerimonas stutzeri SDM-LAC
GCGCAACCATCCCCTCTCCCCGCTGGGGAGAGGGTTAGGGTGAGGGGAAAGCGGCCCACACCGAGTGCCAAGCCGCACACCGGAGCGGCTCTGGAGCATGAACTCCAGGCTTACAGGAGCAAGGACCGCAGTTAAACGATGCATCAAATGGCGAGCAGGCTCGCTGCAACACAAGTACGCGCCGTGACGCACATCGAATCGACAGGAGAAACCATGAAAACCAAAGCCATGCTGACCCAGACCGAAGTGACCACCATCCTGGCCGCCGCGCGCAGCGAAGCGCAGAACAACGGCTGGGCCGTAACCATCGTGGTCGCCGACGACGGCGGCCACCCGCTGGCGCTGGAACGTCTGGACGGCTGTGCGCCGATCGCCTCCTACATCGCCACCGAAAAGGCGCGCAGCGCCGCGGTGGGTCGTCGCGAGACCAAGGGCTACGAAGACATGGTCAACGGCGGGCGCAACGCGTTCCTGTCCGCGCCGGTGGTCTGCTCGCTGGAAGGTGGCGTCCCGGTGATCGTCGACGGGCAGGTGATCGGTTCGGTCGGTGTCTCCGGCGTGACCGCCGCTCAGGATGCACAGGTCGCCAAGGCCGGCGTTGCCGCTGTCGCCAACTGATTCGGAGAAGGAGAAAGACATGACCGAGCGCGTAACCCTGGGCCGCCTGCAAGTGGCGGCCAACCTGCAACGCTTTATCGAAGACGAAGTTCTGCCGGGCACCGGCGTCGAGGCAGAAGCCTTCTGGAAGGGCTTCGATCAGCTGGTTCACGACCTGGCACCGAAGAACCGCGCTCTGCTGGCCGAGCGCGACCGCCTGCAGGTCGAGCTGGACAACTGGCACCGCAGCAATCCCGGCCCGATCACCGACATGCCGGCTTACCGCCGCTTCCTCGAGTCCATCGGCTACCTGCAGCCCGAGCCGGGCGATGTGAAAATCAGCACCAGCAACGTCGACAGCGAAATCGCCACCCAGGCCGGCCCGCAGCTGGTCGTGCCCATCGGCAATGCCCGCTACGCGCTGAACGCCGCTAACGCCCGCTGGGGCTCGCTGTATGACGCGCTCTACGGCACCGATGCGATCAGTGAAGAGAACGGCGCGCAGAAGGGTCCGGGCTATAACGAAGTCCGTGGCGCCAAGGTGATCGCCTTCGCACGCAACTTCCTCGATCAGGCCGCGCCGCTGGCTGAGGGCAGCCATGCCGATTCGGTCAGCTACCGCGTGCAGGATGGCCAGCTCAAGGTCACGCTGGAAAACGGCAGTTTCACCGGCCTGAAGCAGCCGGAAAAATTTGTCGGCTATCAGGGCGAAGCCGTCGAGCCGACCGCGATTCTGCTGAAGAACAACGGCCTGCATGTTGAGATCCAGATCGATCCGAACAGCCCGATTGGCCAGACTGATGCCGCTGGCGTCAAGGATCTGCTGGTCGAAGCCGCTGTCACCACCATCATGGACTGCGAGGATTCCACTGCCGCGGTCGACGCCGACGATAAGGTGCTGGTCTATCGCAACTGGCTGGGCCTGATGAAAGGCGATCTGGTTGAAGATCTCGAGAAGGGCGGCAAGCGCATCACCCGTCGTCTCAACGCCGACCGCGAATACACCGCGGCCGACGGCTCGAACCTGACGCTGCACGGCCGCTCGCTGTTGTTCATCCGCAACGTCGGTCACCTGATGACCAACCCGGCGATCATCGACGGCGAAGGCCACGAGATTCCCGAAGGCATCATGGACGGCGTGGTCACCAGCCTGATCGCCAAGCATGACCAGCAGCGAAAGGGCAACTCACGCACCGGCTCGATGTATATCGTCAAGCCGAAGATGCACGGGCCGGCCGAAGTGGCGTTCACCGACGAGCTGTTCGGTCGCGTCGAGGACCTGATCGGTCTGCCGCGCTATACCCTCAAGGTCGGCATCATGGACGAGGAGCGTCGCACCAGCGTCAACCTCAAGGCCTGTATCGGCGCTGCGAAGAATCGCGTTGCCTTTATCAACACCGGCTTCCTCGACCGCACCGGTGATGAGATGCACACCATCATGGAAGCTGGCGCCGTGCTGCGTAAGGGCGACATGAAGAGCACCGCCTGGATCCAGGCCTACGAGCGCAACAACGTGCTGGTGGGTCTGAATTGCGGCCTGCGTGGCAAGGCGCAGATTGGCAAGGGCATGTGGGCCATGCCGGACCTGATGGCCGCCATGCTCGAGCAGAAGATCGCGCACCCCAAGGCTGGCGCCAACACCGCTTGGGTGCCATCGCCGACCGGTGCCACGCTGCATGCGCTGCATTACCACCAGGTCGACGTGCAGGCCGTTCAGGCCGAGCTGGAAAAGATCGATCTGGCGGGTGAGCGCGACAAGCTGACCAATGACCTGCTGACCATTCCGGTCGCGCCGGAGCGCAACTGGTCGGCCGCGGAAATCCAGCAGGAACTGGACAACAACTGCCAGGGCATCCTCGGTTACGTGGTGCGTTGGGTCGAGCAGGGCGTTGGTTGCTCCAAGGTGCCGGACATCCATGATGTCGGCCTGATGGAAGACCGCGCCACGCTGCGGATCTCCAGCCAGCACCTGGCCAACTGGCTGCACCACGGTGTGGTCGACGAGCCGCAGGTTCGCGAAACGCTGGAGCGCATGGCCAAGGTGGTCGACCAGCAGAACGCGGGCGATTCGGCCTACCGTCCAATGGCGGGCAACTATGCTCAGTCAGCAGCGTTCCAGGCGGCCTGTGATCTGGTGTTCAAGGGTCGCGAGCAGCCGAGCGGATACACCGAGCCGCTGCTGCATGCCTGGCGTCAGCGCTTCAAGCAGCAGGCCGGTTGAGCGGTATTAGCCGGACAGTCGGCGGTCAGCATTTGCTGATCACCGACGTGATTTGACGAGCCCCGGGCGCCTTTCAGCGCTCGGGGCTTTCGAGCAAGAGGGGCCGGCCAACGTGACCCGTTGGTCAGTCGCTCAGGCTGATGTGGCGCTCATATCGGCCATGCGTGGGACCGGGCTTTCCCGGATAGAAGCGGTCCACAACAAAAAACAAGGAACCCAACAATGAGTCAGACACTGCTGTCCATACTGGCCTTCGTGCCGCTGGTGCTGGCGGGGGTACTGCTGATCGGCTTTCGCTGGCCGGCCAAGTACGCAATGCCGCTGGTTTTCGTGCTCACTGCGTTGATCGGCCTTCTGGCTTGGGACATGACCTTCAACCGGGTCCTGGCTTCCACGCTGCAAGGGCTGATTCTGACTGCCGCGATCCTCTGGATCATCTTCGGCGCCATCCTTCTTCTCAATACGCTCAAGCACTCCGGGGGCATCGCGTCGATTCGTCGGGGCTTCGCCAACGTGAGCCCGGACAAGCGCGTACAGGTGCTGATCGTGGCCTGGCTGTTTGGTTGCTTCATCGAAGGCGCCTCGGGCTTCGGTACGCCGGCTGCGGTCGCTGCGCCGCTGCTGGTCGCGCTGGGCTTCCCCGCGCTGACGGCGGTTGTGCTGGGCATGATGGTGCAATCCACGCCGGTATCCTTCGGTGCCGTGGGGACGCCGATTCTGGTGGGTGTCGCCGGTGGTCTGGACCAGGCCACGCTCGGTGGCCAACTGGCTACCGTGGGCAGCAACTGGGACGTGTTCTTCCAGCTGATCTACTCCCGCGTGGCGATCATCCATGCGCTGTGCGGCATTCTCATGCCGCTGATCATGATCTGCATCATGACGCGCTTCTTCGGCCGCAACCGCTCCTGGAGCGAAGGGCTGGCGATGGCTCCGTTCGCCATTTTCACCGGTCTGGCGTTCGTCATCCCTTACGCCGCTGCCGGTGTGTTCCTCGGCCCGGAATTCCCATCGATGATCGGCGCGCTGGTCGGCCTGGCCATCGTGGTTCCGGCGGCGAAGGCTGGCTTCCTGCTGCCCAAGACCAGCTGGGACTTCGCCCCGGCTAGCGAGTGGCCGGTGGAGTGGATGGGCAAGATCGAGATGAAGATCGATGACGTCGCTGGACGCACACCGATCTCCGTACCGATGGCCTGGGCACCGTACCTGCTGCTGGCGATCTTCCTGGTGATGTCGCGGATTTTCCCGCAGCTCAAAGCGGCGCTGATGTCGGTCAGCTTCGGCTGGAAGGACATCCTTGGTGAAACCGGCGTCTCAGGAACCCTGGAGCCGCTGTATCTGCCGGGCGGGATTCTCTGCATGGTGGTGCTGGTGACGTTCTTCCTGCATCGGATGAAGGCTGCTCAGCTGGGTGCCGCTATCGCCGAATCGAGCAAGACGCTGCTCGGCGCCGGCTTCGTGCTGATCTTCACCATCCCGATGGTGCGAATCCTGATCAACTCGGGCGTCAACGGCTCCGATCTGGTCTCGATGCCGGTGGCCATGGCGCAGCTGGTGGCCAACAGTGTGGGCGGTGTCTATCCGTTCTTCTCGCCTGCGGTCGGCGCGCTGGGGGCCTTCATTGCTGGCTCCAACACCGTGTCCAACCTGATGCTCTCGCAGTTCCAGTACAACACTGCCGGGCTGCTGGGGATTTCCGGCGCGCTGATGGTGGCGCTGCAATCGGTGGGTGCGGCGGCGGGCAACATGATCGCCATTCACAACGTGGTAGCGGCTTCGGCCACGGTTGGCTTGCTGGGGCGCGAAGGCATCACGCTGCGCAAGACCATGCTGCCGACCCTGTACTACCTCGTGCTGGCCGGAAGCATCGGTCTGATCGGCTTCTACGTGATGGGAATCAGCGATCCGCTGGTGGGAATAGCGACCGCCAGTTGATGGTGGCGTGAACCCGGACGGGCGGCTCAGGCCGCCCGTTTTGTTTGTCCGGAAAATATTTACCGGCCCGCGGTCTATCACCAGGCTGCCGGCGTTTGGCGGATCGCGGTGTTCTGGTATAGCGTGCAGCGCACGCGAGACTGATCGAGGTGAGTGATGAAAAAGTGGCAATGCGTGGTATGCGGATTCATCTATGACGAAGCCGAGGGCTGGCCGGACGACGGCATCGCTCCGGGCACCGCCTGGGAGGATGTGCCGGAAGACTGGCTGTGCCCCGACTGCGGCGTCGGCAAGATTGACTTCGAAATGGTCGCGATCGGCTGATATGAACGAATCGAACGATACAAAGCTGCCTCTGGTGATCATCGGTACCGGGCTGGCCGGCTACAACCTCGCCCGTGAATTTCGCAAGTTCGACAGCGAGACGCCGCTGCTGCTGATCACCGCGGATGACGGTCGCTCCTATTCCAAGCCTATGCTCTCGACCGGTTTCGCCATGAACAAGGATGCCGACGCGCTCGGCATGACGGTCGCGGGGCCGATGGCGATTCAGCTCAACGCCGAGATTCGTACCCATACGAGGGTGACGCGCCTCGATCCGGCCAATCGCCGCGTCTGGATCGGCAACGAGCCCGTGCCCTACCGCGATCTGGTGATCGCCTGGGGCGCGCAGACGATCAACGTGCCCGTTGCCGGTGATGCGCAGGATGCGATCTTCCCGATCAACGATCTGCTCGATTACGGCCGTTTCCGCGAGGCGGCAAAGGGCAAGCGCCGCGTGCTAATCCTCGGTGCGGGGCTGATTGGCTGCGAGTTTGCCAATGACCTGTTGCAGGGTGGCTATGAAGTGGAACTGGTGGCGCCCTGTGAGCAGATCATGCCGTCCCTGCTGCCGGTCGAATCGGCCGCGGCGGTGCAGCGCGGGTTGGAATCGCTGGGCGCGCGTTTCCATCTCGGTCCGGTACTCGAGCGGCTGGATCGCGAAAATGACCGGCTGCAGGCGCAGCTGTCAGATGGTCAGCGAATCCAATGCGATCTGGTGGTCAGTGCCGTGGGTTTGCGCCCGCGTACCGAGCTGGCCGAAGCCGCGGGTCTGCGGGTCGGCCGTGGCATCGAAGTCGATCGGCTGCTGCAGACTTCACTGGAGCACGTTTACGCTCTGGGCGATTGTGCCGAGGTGGAGGGGCTCAACCTGCTGTATGTGATGCCGCTGATGAGTGGCGTCCGTGCGCTGGCCAGAACCCTCACCGGCCAGCCGACGCCTGTCACTTACGGACCCATGCCGATCACGGTGAAGACGCCGATCTGCCCGTTGGTGGTTTCACCACCAGCAGCAGGCAGCAATGGCAGCTGGAGCGTCGAGGGTGAAGGCAATGATCTGACGGCGTTGTTTCAGGATCGCGAAGGCCGCCTGCTGGGCTACGCCCTGACCGGAACGGCCGTGCAGCAGCGTCTGGCACTCAATAAGCAATTGCCGCCGGTGTTGGCGGAACTGCCTCAGGTTCTGTCGTTAAAGTCTTCGCATTGATTCGGCAAAGCACTGGCGAGGACTGGCGCGAGTGCTAGCAGCGTGCCATGCTCCGTTGATCCGCTGGTGTGCAGCCTAGAGCTGCTGCAGCGGTATGGAATGCTGCTCGGAGAGCAGCAAACAAAAAAAACAATAAAGATGTAGAGGCTATCTATGCGCAAACCGGAACTCGCAGCCGCTATCGCCGAAAAGGCCGATCTCACCAAGGATCAGGCCAACCGAGTACTCAACGCCGTACTGGATGAAATCACCAACGCACTGAACCGCAAGGACAGTGTTACCCTGGTGGGTTTCGGCACCTTCTTGCAACGACACCGCGGGGCCCGTACGGGCAAGAACCCGCAGACGGGTCAACCCGTCACCATCAAGGCCAGCAACACTGTGGCTTTCAAGCCGGGAAAGATGCTGAAAGACGCGATCAATTAAAGTCGCGCCGCCCGGGGCCACCCAGGCTCCGGGTCAGCCTGACTGAACGGTCCACTCCAGACCCCTCTGTTCTCCTGCTTTCACCGCACAGACCAGCCGCTACAATGCCGTTTTTCCCGCCAACAGTCGGTCAACCATGAAATTTCGCTTTCTTCTCTGGATGCTTGGTCGCTTGATGGCCAAGGCCAGCCGCAACAATCCTGACTTCCAGAATCAACTCGGCGACAAGGATCTGACCTTCCAGCTGCACACCCTCGACGGCAAGGTGGCCCGGCATTACGTCGTCAAGGACCAGCGCGTCACCAGCCATGGCGGCGCTGCAGCTGAACCTGCCTTCGCCATCGGCTTCAAGGACGGCGCCTACGGTTTCGACACCATGAACGCGAAGAACAAGCAGCTCGCGTTTATGCAGGGCATTCAAAACAAAGACATTCAGATCCAGGGCAACCCCGCGCTGGTGATGTGGTTTCAGGGCCTGACGAAGTATTTGAAGCCGCGGAAGAAGAAGCCGGAAGCGGCGTGATCCGACGGTTTTTGCCTGCCCGGCGAGGCGCCGTTACCTCCGGTTGATCGGCGGCGCGTCTGCAGTTGGTCGGCACAAGCAATGCCCGCCGAGCCAGCCGGCGACTATTGCTGCTGCGCCATCCATACGCGGGCTTCGTTCAACAACCAGTCACGAAAAGCATTCATAGCCGCCGACTCCACCCGCCGTTCGGGGATCATCAGGTGGTAAGCCTGGCCCTCGCGACGGTACGAGTGTGGGTGCGCAATCACCAGGCGCCCCTCCGCCAGCTCTCGCTGGATCAGGAAGGGCGGGATCAGCGCGACACCCATCTGATGTTCGGCAGCCTGAGCCAGCATCGAGAACAGCTCCAGTCGCGGCCCGGTCATGTCCCGCGCGACCTTCAGCCCCAGCGAGTCGAACCACTGCCGCCAGGCATAGGGGCGCGTGGTCTGCTGCAGCAACGGCATCTCGGCGATGGCGTGAGGTTCCAGTCGATCCCCGCAGTTCAGCAGTGCCGGGCTGCAGACCGGTAGAGAATTTTCCGGCATGAGCGCATGCGCAACGGTTCCGGACCATTCGCCATCGCCGAAATAGATCGCCGCATCAAAATCGGTGTCGGCAAAGAGGAAAGGGCGGGTGCGGTTAGTCAGATTGACCGTTATTTCGGGGTGTAGCGTCTGGAACTGATGCATTCGCGGCAATAGCCATTGAGTGCCGAAGGTCGGCACCAGCGCCAGCTCGATGGTTTGGGCGCCCTGCTGGCCCATCACTGACAATGTATCGCGTTCCACCGCATCGAGTTGAGTGGCGACTCGTCGCGCATAGGACTGGCCGGCCTCGGTCAGCTTCACGCCGCGGCGAGAGCGACGGAACAGTTCCAGCCCGAGAAATTCTTCGAGGCCGCCGATCTGCCGGCAAATGGCGCTTTGGGTCAGCGCCAGCTCTTCAGCGGCGCGAGTGAAGCTCTGGTGGCGTGCTGCCGCTTCGAAGGCAATAAGCGCGGCGGTGCTAGGAATTTTGCGGCGCATTATGCGGTCACCTCACTAATATCGGTGCAAATACGGCCTTAAGCATACTTTGTAGTGCGCAAATCGCACAGGTCATTGCGGATTACTCGTTTGCGATCGAAGGATTCAGCTTCTAGGATCAACCCATCCGAATGCTGTATCGGGCCTCTCGCCCGGTTCACCGTCTACGACAAGAGGACCACCCATGGCCGGCAAAGCAAGCTTCAACTGGATCGACCCGCTGCTGCTCGATCAGCAGCTCACCGATGAAGAGCGGATGGTGCGCGACAGCGCCCAGCAGTTCGCGGCCGACAAGCTGGCGCCTCGCGTGCTCGAAGCCTTCCGCCATGAGCGCACCGACGCGGCGATCTTTCGTGAGATGGGCGACACCGGCTTGCTCGGCGCAACCATTCCTGAAGCCTACGGCGGCAGCGGGCTGAACTACGTCTGCTACGGCCTGATTGCTCGTGAGGTCGAGCGCATTGACTCCGGCTATCGCTCGATGATGAGCGTGCAATCTTCGCTGGTGATGGTGCCAATCAACGAGTTTGGTAATGAAGAAACCAAGCAGAAGTACCTGCCCAAGCTGGCCAGCGGCGAATACATCGGCTGCTTCGGCCTGACCGAGCCGAACCACGGCTCCGATCCGGGCTCGATGGTCACCCGGGCGAAGAAGGTCGACGGCGGCTATCGCCTGTCTGGCGCCAAGATGTGGATCACCAACAGCCCTATCGCCGATGTCTTCGTGGTCTGGGCGAAGGACGACGAGGGCGCCATTCGCGGCTTCGTGCTGGAAAAGGGCTGGGAAGGGCTGTCCGCACCGGCGATTCACGGCAAGGTCGGCCTGCGCGCCTCGATCACTGGTGAAATCGTCATGGACAATGTGTTCTGCCCGGAAGAGAACGCGTTCCCGGACGTGCGCGGCCTGCGCGGTCCGTTTACCTGCCTGGATTCCGCCCGGTACGGCATCAGCTGGGGCGCGTTAGGCGCCGCCGAGTTCTGCTGGCACACCGCGCGCCAGTACACCTTGGACCGCCAGCAGTTTGGCCGTCCGCTGGCTGCCAATCAGTTGATCCAGAAGAAGCTAGCCGACATGCAGACCGAGATCACCCTAGCCCTGCAAGGCTGCCTGCGCCTCGGGCGGATGAAGGACGAAGGCACCGCGGCGGTGGAAATTACCTCGATCATGAAGCGCAACAGCTGCGGCAAGGCCTTGGACGTCGCGCGTCTGGCCCGCGACATGCTCGGTGGCAACGGCATCAGCGACGAGTTCGGCGTGGCGCGGCATCTGGTCAACCTTGAGGTGGTCAATACCTACGAAGGCACCCACGATGTGCACGCGCTGATCCTGGGTCGCGCTCAGACGGGTATCCAGGCGTTCTTCTAAGCGGGACGCTGACCGACCTAAACACCGACATCGCTGTAGGGTGGATGACGCTCTTTCATCCACCTTCACCCTGCACCGGTGGATGGATAAAGCGTCAGCTACGCGCCCCGATCCACCCTACGTTTTCCTCGCCCTGCTGCAGGCTGCATTTCCTCTGGCGCGGCGATCACATCCTGAGGCTTAGTCCATGTCCGGCGCCCTTTCCCATATCCGCGTCCTCGATCTGTCGCGTGTGCTTGCCGGCCCCTGGGCCGGGCAGATTCTCGGCGACCTGGGCGCCGAGGTGATCAAGATCGAGCGCCCCCGCACGGGCGATGACACCCGTCACTGGGGGCCACCGTATCTCAAGGATGCGCAGGGCGAGAACACATCGGAAGCCGCATACTACCTCTCGGCCAACCGTAACAAGCAGTCGCTCACGCTGGATTTCACCCAACCCGAAGGCCAGCGGATCATCCGCGAACTGGTGACGCAGTGCGACGTGCTGCTGGAGAACTTCAAGGTGGGCGGGTTGGCCGCTTACGGGCTGGATTACGAAAGCCTCAGGGCGATCAACCCGCGGCTGATCTATTGCTCGATCACCGGTTTCGGCAGCGACGGGCCTTATGCCCAGCGTGCTGGGTACGACTTCATGATTCAGGGGCTCGGTGGCCTGATGAGCCTGACCGGGCGTGCCGAAGGTGAAGAGGGCGCCGGGCCGGTCAAGGTCGGCGTGGCGCTGACCGATATCCTCACAGGCTTGTACGCTACCGTTGGCGTGCTCGCCGCGCTCAACCATCGCGAGCAGAGCGGAATCGGTCAGCATGTCGAATTGGCGCTGCTCGACGTGCAGGTCGCCTGCCTGGCCAACCAGGCGATGAATTATCTGACCACTGGTGTGGCACCCAAACGCATGGGCAACGCGCATCCGAACATCGTGCCGTATCAGGACTTCCCCACCGCTGACGGCGACATCATTCTCACCGTGGGCAACGATGGGCAGTTCCGCAAGTTCGCCGAGGTCGCCGGGCGCCCCGAATGGGCCGATGATCCGCGCTTCGCCAGCAACAAGGCGCGCGTCGCCCATCGTCATGAACTGGTGCCAATGATCCGCCAGGTCACGGTGTTCCGCACCACAGCCGAATGGGTGGCGACGCTGGAGCAGGCCGGGGTGCCTTGCGGGCCAATCAACGATCTGGCGCAGGTGTTTGCCGACCCGCAGGTGCAGGCGCGTGGGTTGCATGTCGAAATGCCGCATCTATTGGCGGGAAGTGTGCCGCAGGTGGCCAGTCCGATCCGTCTTTCCGAAACGCCGGTTGAATACCGCAAGGCGCCGCCATTGCTCGGTGAGCACAGTGAAGCAGTGCTGCACGGATTGCTCGGCCTGAGCTTCGAGAAGATCCTTTCCCTGCGCCAGTCAGGCGTGATCTGATCCTTGCGCGCCTGAACTCTCGAGACGCTTGGCTATCCTTATTTCTGTACTCTGAATTTTGGATGGACGAGCGAATCATGCAGACGCAGCGTTATCGAATCACCGGACAGCTAATGGCTGTCGTGTTCATGTCCTGGCTGTTGGCCGGCTGCGGCATCAATAACATCCCCCAATACGACGAGCAGGTGAAGTCGGCCTGGTCTCAGGTGGAAAACCAGTACCAGCGCCGCGCCGATCTCATTCCCAATCTGGTCGAGACGGTCAAGGGCTTCGCCCGCCAGGAACAGGAAACCCTGACTGCAGTTACCGAGGCGCGCTCGAAGGCAACGTCGATCCAGATCAGTGCCGATGACCTGGACGATCCGCAGAAAATGCAGCAGTTTCAGCAGGCGCAGAGTCAGCTGACCGGCGCCCTGAGCCGATTGATGGCGGTCTCCGAGCGTTACCCCGATCTCAAGTCCAACCAGAACTTCCTAGCGCTGCAGTCGCAGCTCGAAGGCACCGAGAACCGTATTGCCGTGGCACGCCGTGACTTCATCGCCGCGGTTGAGCGTTACAACACCGAGATCCGCACGTTCCCCGGGCGTATCTGGCACACCCTGATGTACAGCGACATGCCGATCCGCGAGAACTTCGAGGCCACTGCGGAGAACGCTGAACAAGCGCCGCAAGTGCAGTTTCAATGACCTTCAGGTTCCCACTGATCCTGGCCCTATTGTTTTGGGCCAGTGGCCTGGCCGCTCAGCAAGCCGAATTGCCGGGGCTGACCGGCAGGGTGGTTGATCAGGCCGAGCTGCTCGATACGCAGGCCGAAGCGCGTCTGACCAGCATGCTCGCCGCTCACGAGGAGGCCACCAGTGAGCAGGTCGTGGTGGTTACCGTGCCTGATCTGCAGGGGCGCGGTATTGAGGAGTTCGGCGTTCAGTTGGGCCGGGAATGGGGCATCGGTCAAAAGGGCGAAGACAACGGCGCTCTGCTGATCGTCGCTCGCGATGACCGCAAGATCCGCATCGAGGTGGGCTACGGGCTTGAGGGACGGCTGACCGATGCCCAATCGTCGGTGATCATCAACCGGATCATCACGCCCGCCTTCCGCGAGGGCGATTTTACCCGCGGTATTACCGAGGGCGCCGCGGCAATGATCCAGGTACTGGGCGGCGATCCACTGCGCACCGCTGACATGCGTCCGGCAATGCCAATGGGCGCGCAGGAGCCGGGTGGCCTTGGCATTCTCGGCTTCTTCCTGATGTTGGTGGCGATCTTCGTGATCGGTGGCGGCCGCGGTGGCCGTGGCGGCGGACGTGGCGCCGGCCGCGCGCTATTGCTGGGCGCCTTGCTCGGTGGGATGGGCCGCGGTGGCGGAGGTGGCTTTGGCGGAGGCGGCGGTTTCGGCGGTGGCGGCGGCGGCTTTGGGGGCGGTGGTGCCTCCGGTGGCTGGTAACAAGCACACTGAGCCCGACGGGATACTCCGCAGCGGTAAAACCATCAGATCAGAACGACGAGAGCCTCATCAATAACGGATATGCAATGACCCTTTTGAGCGAAAGCGAGCTGCAGCAAGTGGCCGAGGCGATAGGCCGCGTTGAACGCAATACTGACGCCGAGCTGGTAACGGTGCTGGCAGCGCAGGCGGATGACTATCGCTATATCCCGTTGCTATGGGCGAGCCTGATCTCGCTGCTGGTGCCCGGCGCGTTGCTGTTCTTCAGCGGCTGGCTGGCCGCCTGGCAGCTGCTGTTGGTGCAATGGCTGACCTTTATCGTACTCGCGGTGATATTCCGTATCCCCAAGCTAACCAGTCGGTTGATCCCGCGCTCGGTCCGCCACTGGCGGGCTTGCAACCTGGCACGGCGTCAGTTCATCGAACTGAACCTTCACCACACGGACGACGGTACCGGCATGCTGATCTTCGTCTCCGAAGCCGAGCGTTATGTGGAGATTCTGGTTGATCGGGGGATTTCCAGCCGCATCGATAACAGCGCTTGGGAATCGATCGTCGAGACTTTCACCCACGACGTGCGCAACGGCAAGGTGCTGGATGGGTTTCTCGGATGCATCGAAGCCTGTGGCTTGCTGCTCTCGCAGCATGTACCGGCGACCCACGAGCGCAACGAGCTGCCGAACCATTTGGTGGTGCTGCCTTAGCCTTAAAAAGGGATGTCAGCGGCGCCGGCATCCCTCTCGGTTCAGGCCACGCTGCGCTGTCGAGCAAGCAACTCGCGTTCACGCTGCAGGCCGCGAACCAGGCTGCTCTGATCGCTGCGACGAGCCGCGGCAATCAGTGTCTGGTCGATCAGGTCACGTTGCGCGTGGCTACCGCCGAACACGTGGGCCTGGCTGCGAACTGACCGCAACAGCTCGACGCAACGGCCATAGCGGCCCTCGACGAATGCCACCGCCGCTTCCACCGTTGGCCTGCCGATCAGCTGGGTGAAGCGTGCGTTGTCATCGTCGCTATGGCAGGCACGCTGTTGTGCTTCTCGCAGCTGGCCGAGCAATTCTTCGCGGCCGCTGCAGGCAAAGGCCATCGCCGCGTGAAAATCGTTGAAGGCATAACGGCCATCCTCGGCCATCGCCGCCCAGCGTTCGGCAACGCCCGCCCAACGGTTGCCCACATCGACCCCACGTAATTGCAGGCGCCACAGCATCGAGCTGGCATCGATCAGCTCCAGTGCGAGAGTGCCTTGATGGCCGTCGATCGGCCCATCGAAGAGCGCCAGCACTGTGTCGAAGTCGTCCTGCTCCAGGTAATGCAGCGCCAGGTGCCACCAGTTATGCACGGCGAGCATGCTGTCCTGTTGCCAGGCCGGATTGCCACGCATCCAGGCGATGCCTTCCTCGCGGCGGCCCTGCATTTCCAACACGTGGGCGACGGCATGCTGCGCCCAGGCATCGTCGGGCTGCAGCGACACCGCTTCGCGGCCAATCCGCTCGCCGTGACGATAGTCGCCTGTTTCCTCCAATCCGAACGCGTACATGCCGAGCACGGCGTGATAGCCGGGAACGGCCGCTGACCAGTCCGGCAAAGCGCGGGCGATACGGTCGCGCAGCATGCGGGCATCGCCGGTGAAGAAGTCCAGTTGATGGCCTGCCTGCAAGGACAGCAGGTCATGAGGGTAATCGAGGCTGAGGTCTTCAAGCGTGCGTCCCGATGCGTGCCAGCGCCCAGCGATCAGCAGTTGCAGGGCCTGTATATGGCGCGCCTCGCGGTCGTTTCGCGGCAGTGCCCGGGCCTGCTCCAGCGATGCTTGCGCAACCGGTATAGCGGCCGCTTCGGTGCCCAGTAGATAGAGCCAGGCATGCAGGATGTGGCCCATCACCAGTTCAGGGGAAGCCTCGAGAGCGGCTTCAGTGCTCGCCAGCGAATCGGTGCGCAGGCAGCGAAACTGCGCGAGGGCCTGGTCGAGCAGGACCTGCGCCTGGCCATTGCAGCCGGTCAGTTGGTAGCCATGTGCGTCTTTCATTGTTCTATGCTCCATGAGTCCAGTTCGTTGGCAGGTGCCAACGGAGCCTATAGTCGAGGGGGCAGGCGAGTCGGACTAAAGTCATCCTGGAAACAAAACGGCCATTTCCGCCATGACACGCTTAGATCATGCTGAAAGCCTGTCACCCTTGACCGTCGCCCTCCTGGCGACGCCGGACAGCACGGCCTCGACCTTGTTCGGCCTCTACGATTTATTGTTAGGCACCCGCCGCGATTGGCAGCAGCTGATCAACCAGACCGACGTCGAATCACCCTTTCTCCCGCTGATCATCAGCCGCGACGGGCAACCGCTGCGGGCATACAACGATGTCCCGATTCAGCCTCACACCAGCCTTGGCAACGCGCCGCCGGTCGATGTGGTGATCGTCAGCAACCTGGCGATCAGTCCGTTCGAGCCCCTGGATGACCGCTACGACCAGGAAGCGCAATGGATGCGTGAGCGTTACGAGGCAGGCGCGACGCTGGCCTCGGCCTGTTCGGGGGCGATACTGCTGGCCCGTACCGGCTTGCTGAAAGGCTGCGAAGGCATCTCGCACTGGGGGTATTGCGACTGCCTGCGCCGCGAATATCCCGAGGTCCACTGGCAGCCGGATAAGGCGTTGGTGACCGCGGGGATCGGCCAGCGGCTGGTCATGTCAGGCAGCGGCAGCAGCTGGCACGCGTTGGGGCTGTTTCTTATCGCCCGCTTCATTGGCGCGAGAGAGGCCATGGAGGTCGCCAGGAATGAACCTGGGATGCGACCAGCCCGCTTGCCTACGCCGCGATGATGCGCACCGGCCAGCTCGCCGATCCGGTCATTGCGCGCTGTCAGGAATGGGCTGCGCAGCATTACGACGGCGAAGCGCCGGTGGCGGCGATGGTGCGGATCAGCGGCTTGCAGGAGCGAACCTTTCAACGCCGCTTCGCCCAGGCCACCGGGCTGTCGCCTCTGGATTATGTGCACACCCTGCGGCTGGAGGAGGCCAAACAATTGCTGGAAAGCGGTGACCTTCCAGTTGAAGCCATCGCCTGGGAGGTCGGCTATCAGGACGCCGGGTTCTTCGGCCGACTGTTCCGGCGCAAGGTAGGCCTGACGCCGGCGCAGTACCGCCGACGCTTCGGTGTGTTGGCGCGACGCTTGGCCGGCGTGGCGACGCAGACCGCCGCTGTCGGTGCGCATTGAGCGGGTTGACGGCCGACGGCGGGTGCCGACTGTCGCCCTTGACGACGCGCCACCCAGGACGGTGGCGCTGGTTTCAATAATCGCTTCAGCCCGAGGGCGGGCGCCGGGCTCAGAGCATGCCCGGACCGTCGTCCTCGGGTTGCTCCACCGGCGCCAGATCGAGGAACTCGTTGTTCTCCATGGCGCTGGCGGCCACCCGGTCGATGCTGCTCATGGCGTGACCGATGATCGAGCTGACGCTGGCTTCGTGATGATGCTCGGGCAGGCGCTCAATGGCTGCGAGGACTTCTTCTCCCGGCACGGTTTCCTCGGCTAGCAGCTTGTCAGCGATCTCATCCAGTGCCGGCTTGAGCCGCTGCAGCAGGGCCATGCATTCCCGATCGAGCTGCTTGAGTAGGTTGTCGGCCGCCCGGATGGATTCGCCGGAATCGAACTCGATGTGCGCGTCGCGCACCGCCTGCAGGCTGAGCAGCGAACCGTTAGGCCCCATCCCCAGCGCGCCAACCATTGACAACGCGATCTTCGAGGCTTCCTGCAAGTCCTGACCGGCACCGGAGGAGACTTCGTGGAAATACAGCTGCTCGGCGCCGCGGCCGGCCAGCAGCATCTGGATGCGGTTGCGCAGCTCGGATTCCATGTGCAGACGCTTGTCTTCGACAGGCGTTACCAGGGTCACGCCCAGCGCCTGGCCACGCGGCAATATGGTGACTTTCTCTACTCGACCGGTTTTCAGCGCAGCGGCGACCAGCGCATGGCCGGCTTCGTGCACGGCGATGCGTTTGCGATCAGTGGCCGACATCGGCGTGACACCCGAAGGCTGCTCGCCGATACGGCAGGTTTCCACGGCATCGACAAAGTGCGCCATGGTGACTGTCTTCGCGGCGCCTCGTGCGGCGAGCAGTGCCGCATGATTGGCGATATAGGCGATGGCGGCGGGCGTCAGACCAACGGTGTTGCGCGCCAGCTGGGCGAAATCCAGGTCCTGCTCGGCGCGGATCTTCGCTGCGTACAGGCGAAACAGCGCTTCGCGGTCGTTCAGTCCCGGCAGGCCGACGGCGATTGAGCGGTCGAAGCGGCCTTCGCGTACCAGCGCCGGATCCAATGAATTAGGGAAGTTGGTGGCGCCCAGTACCAGCACGCCGCTGGCACCGTCGAACCCATCCATCTCGGCGAGGAACTGGTTGATGATGCGGTTGCTCTCGGCATCGCTGGAGCGCTGCTGCTCGGCGCGTTTGCCGATGCCGTCGATCTCATCGATGAAAATGATGCACGGTGCCTGCTTGCGGGCGGTACGAAACAGCGCCTTGACCTTCTGAATGCCCACCCCGAAGTACATGGAGGAGAAGTCGCTACCGGTCACCTGAATGAAGCTGGCGTCGGACTCTGTGGCCAGGGCCTTGGCCAGCTGGGTCTTGCCGGTGCCGGGTTCGCCGGTCAGCAATACGCCCTTGGGTGGGCGGGCGCCCAGCGCCGCATAGGCGGCCGGGTCGCGCAGATAGCTGGTGACATCGGTGAGCGCCTGCTTGGCTTCGCTGGCGCCGATCACGTCGGCAAAGCTGATGCCGCTACCCTTGCGCTGTACCTGGAAGGCCTGGCTCTTGATCGCCAGATACGTCAGCGCGCCGACCAGCAGCAGGATAAATGGCGCGTAGGGCAGTACGCCCTTGTACCAGGGTGTCTCGGCGTCCGTCTCGAATAGCGTCAGCGGGAAAAGCTGGCCTTCGCTGCTGGCGTACTGATCGAGCAACAGCTGGGCAACACGCCCGGACTGATCAGGCACCCAATAGTGCAGCCCGTCTTGCAGGCTGATGTACACCGCATCTTTGCCCAGCGCTGCGCTGGCGATCGAGGCGCCACGCAAGTCGCCCATCAATACGGAAAGATCACGGCGATTGGCTTGCCAGGGGTCGGTTGACTCCTGCAGGGCTTCGAGCATGCTCGCCGCAGCGCCAGTCGCTGGCGTTGACGGAGCGGTTGGCCGCAACTGCCAGTAGGCGATACATGCGGCAATCAGCAACAACATGAAAATGGCGAGCACAGGGCCGCGGCGACCTTGTAGCAGACGTGGTGTTTTCATTTCACATCCAATCGGGACAGCCCGATGTTTCGACAAACAACCGCCGAGGGCGGACCACAGTTGTTCGCGGGAAAGCCCCGCGGCGCCAATTGCGTGGCGCAGCACAGTACGGGCGCGTTGGATGCGATTTATATGCCGGACTGCGAATCGGGTTGCTGGACTCCGATAGCCGGCGAGAATACGGCAAGTGCCACCATGCGAGCGGCTGCGCGACGAATGGCACGCTGGTTTTCGACGAATGACCGGTTGGTCGTGGAACGAAGCGGCTAGCGAAAGGACGCGCTGAGGCGCTGGTCGAAAGACGATCCGCGGCTCCATCAGACGCTATCGTCGGGAGCTGCGCTTGTGGCTGTGGCATCACGATACGGTGAACTACCTGAGTTATGACTTCGGGGCTTGTCGACGGGGCCCGATGGCTGCCTGGCAAGGTGAAAGGCCCAAACGGGGAGCGCTATTGTTGCTTTGACCGAGGCCGCTCGATGCGCCACGAAAGGCTGGATTTGCCTGTAAAAACAAGCCGTTCCGATGAGTGGCCTGCTAGACGTCGGCTGCTCCGCGCAAAGGGCGCCGATTCGTAGTAAATAGCCTGGCTTTTCGTACCCAGAGCACTACCCGCACCATGTCCACCCTGACCGAGTTGGCGCAGCAGATTGCCGCGCTCTATCCATTGCAAGACAAGACCGCAGGCAAGCGTTACCGCATCGTCAGCCAGCTGGCAGGCATGACGGAGCTGGAGGAGATCGGCGGCATGCCGCGCTACGTCGATACCTGCCAACTCGACGACAAGGCGCTATGGGAGGGTCGCGTCGCCAGTTGATAAAAGCCGTGAGGCCGTCAGTTGGCAGTAGCGGTAGAGGGCTGCCGAAATCCTGCGATATTGCCTGACCGGGCTGCTCCGGCCTGAGGTGGCGGTCGCGCAGGTGCAACCCGGACGACAGGAACAGCGTGAAGAGATCGGCATCGAGATGGCGACGATCGCGCAGCCGCGCAAGAATGCCGAGCGACTCGCTCAGCGGCTTGGCCTTCCTGTACGGGCGATCACAGGCGGTCAGCGCCTCGAAGATGTCGGCGATGGCCATGCTTCGCGCCGACCGAAGTGGCGAGTCCAGCGCTGTTCCCCAATGTGCTGTGACCGCTCGATCCGTTCCGGCCACCAGCTCTCGAGCAATGGTGCACACCGCCACGAAGGCGATCGCCTCCTGCAAGTGCGCCACCTCTACGCGTGGCGAGCCTCGAGGGGGGCTGGACCAGGCTCGGCAGTTTCTCCTTGTGACTAGCGCTGAGCCCAGCTCTCGTCGCTGAGCTTGTGTTTGCTAGAGGTCATGCTGCATCCTGCGGCGATTACTTGACGGAAATGCCAGGAAAATACCGGTGAGCGAAACCCGGTGCAACGCGCCGAGTCGCAGGCCATCGGCCAGCCAAGGAGGTCACATTGATCATGGTCGCCAGAATCGCTCCGCTAGGCAGAATTGCCCAGACTGTACTTGCCCTTGGCTTCTTGATGGCCTCAGGGCTGGCAGTCGCGGACGAAATAAGTGAGCCCATCGGTTACATCATGAAAGTGCAGGGCGAGGCGAGCATGACCAGCCGTGGGCAGACCATCGATGCGCGGGTCGGTCAGGCTGTGATCATTGGTGCGACGCTGCGCACCGGCGCCGAGGGTTCGATGGGTGTCACCCTGAGCGACAACACGGTGATGTCCTTTGGTCCCAATAGCGAGTTCACGCTGGACGAGTACCAGTTCGAGCCAGCCCGCGAAGAGTTGAAGCTGAGCGCGCGTATCAGCCGAGGCACGCTGAATTTCATTTCCGGTGTGATTGCCAAGCTCAAGCCCGAGGCCGTCGAGCTGAAGACCCCGACCGGCACCATCGGAGTACGGGGCACGCACTTTCTGGTGAAGGTTAGCGAGTGAGGCGAATGCTGCAAAAAACGTTTGCGCTGTTGTTTTTCGCGCTGCTGATGACCGGCTGTGCGACAGGTAACTACGTCGTGCTTCTGGAAAGCCCCGATGGCACGACGGGTGCGGTGGTCATCGAAGATGCACAGGGCCAGACGCGCCTTGATCGCAAGCATCAGGGTGCCGTGATCGGTTCAAGGGGCTTCGGTTCGGGGCCGTTCAAGGTTGGCGACCTGCGTATCGCGCGTGATTTCTCCGACGCGCTGGCGGCGCAGCCAGCGCTACCACAACGCTTCCAGTTGTATTTCAAGATCGGCAGCGCCGAGCTGACCGAGAAGTCGGAGCGGGCTATCGAGGATGTATTCGAGACGATCCGCCAGCGTGGCCCTTCAGCCGTCTCGGTCATCGGCCACACCGACACGCTCAGTGGTCCACGCTGGAACGAGCAGCTAGGGCTGATACGAGCGCAAGCTGTGGCCGAGATGTTGCGAAAGCGCCATATCGACGTGATCGATCTCAGGGTCTCGTCGCACGGCGAGCGCAATTTGCTGATCAAGACACCCGACGGGGTGTCCGAACCGCGCAATCGCCGAGTCGAGGTCAGCGTCCGTTGAGACCGTTCATTTATCCGTCATCACGATGAGCTCTGCGCATTGCCCGCTGCGTAAACGCTCGAGTTGGTAATGCACCAGCGCATCGCCCCGTCTTTGAGCGGCCAGCCGTTCGAATGCGTCGAGCGCGTCTTCTTGGTCAGCTGACAGCAGCTTGTATGCCGCCTCGTACAGAGCGTCCGGTTGCGTTTCGCAAGGCTCGTAAAGGCGCAGCGGCTGCTCCTTACCCTTGAGCAATACGTTGCCGACCGGTCGCATCGGTATGCCAGGGTTGGCATCGCGGATCGCCTGCGACACGCACAGCTCGGTGCCGAAATAACGGTTCACACCTTCGATCCGCGCTGCGACATTGACCGCATCCCCAAGCGCACGGTAGTCGAACAGCGTCGAGCCACCGAAATTGCCCACGACCACCTCACCGCTGTGCACGCCAATGCGAGTCCTTCCAAGCGCAGTTCCGGCGGCGTGCTGGCCGACGGCATGTTCCCGCGTGAAAAGGCGAATCTCCAAAGCGCAGGCGAGGGCCCGTTGCTGATGATCGGGCTGCGCCAGCGGTGCGGAGAAAAGAATGGCCATACCGTCGCCCATGATGCGTTCCAGCGTTCCGTGATGGCGGAAGGCGATCTGGATGATGCCGTCCAGGTATTCATTGAGCATGCTTACCACTCGCTCCGGCGGTTGCCCCTCCATCAGCCGGGTTGAATCCGTCAGGTCAGTAAAGACGAAGCTGCAGCAGCGCCGCTCGCCGCCCAGGCGCAATTGTTCGGGGTGGCGCACCAGGTGCTCGACGAGGTTCGGTGAGATATAGCGGCAGAAGGCTTCGCGCACCCAGCGCTGCTGCTGTTCGCTGGCACGATGGCGAGCAATGCTGGCGCCAAGGTAGGCGATGGCCAGGCCCAGGCTAGGGCTGAGTGCATCGAGCAGCAGGCCATGGCGTGAATAGGCCCACCAGGCAACAAGGTTCAGCGTGACCAGCAGCCCTGCCGATACCAGGGTACCGGTCAATGCTCCGGTAGTGAGCGTGATGCCGCAGAGCAGCAGGGCGGCGAGAAGAAGCGTCAGTGCTTCGATCGGGCTGGCCCAGTAAGGGCGTTGCAGCGGCGCTCCGTACAGTGCCTGCTCGATGGCCTGTGCATGCACCTGTACCCCGGGAACCATGCCGCCAAGCGGGCTGAAACGGAGGTCCTGCAGTCCTTGCGCCGAGCTGCCGACCAGCACCACGGCGCCTTGCAGTCTGGGGTCGGCAAGTCCTTCGAACAGCTGCCATGCCGGCAAGTTCTGTGCGCTCATGTCGGCGCGATAGTGCACCCAGAGTTCACCGCGACGATTGGTTGGCAGAGCGATACGGCCGATGCTGACCTGAGCGACGTCACCACGCGAATCGGCGTCGACGCGGTAGAGCTTTTGCTCCAGAAAAACGCGTATCGCTTCGGTCGACAGTGAAGGCAGCAGGTGATCGTCTACCTTGATCATCAATGGCACGCGCCTTACCACGCCGTCCCCGTCCGGTTGGAATGTCATGGCACCGCTTCCTGCCGCGGCCGACTTCAGTTCGGGCAATGGGGTGGCGGTGCCTGCATATGTCGGAAAGGCGGGACTGGCCGCTGCGGCCGGTAGCTGGACGGCGAAGCGGCTCATGGGCGTGGAACGAGTCGGCGCACGTGTTGCGGCAAAGCCGAGAACGCTGGGCTGGCGCTTCATTGCCTCGGCAAATTGCTGGTCATGGTCAGGCAATTGCTTCAGTTGCGCTGCGAGTTCGGCTGGGAGCTGTTCGTGCAGTTGTGTCGGGGAGCTGCGGTCCGGTTCGGCGAACAGCACGTCGAACACCACAACGGCGGCGCCGGCGTCATGCAGCCGATCCAGCAGCTGTGCCATCTGGTCCCGGGGCCAAGGCCACTGACCGAGGCGCGCGAGGCTGTCCTCGTCGATGTCCAACACCAGCACCTTGGTTTCTGCCGGTGCGGGCCGTGGTTGCCAGCGTTGATACTGATCGAACAGGCTGTTGCGCAGTGTCTGCAGCAGCAGCGGTTCGGCGAGATAGAGCGCGCATGCTGCCAGCAAACCCATGCTGGCAAGCAGCACGCGCGATGCCAGACGGCCGGGTAGAGTCATCAGTCGCGCTCCCTGCAACCGGCCGACGGGCTGGCCGGATTAGTCGAGGACCAGAACGGCGTCCATTTCGACTTGAGCGCCCTTGGGCAGGGAAGCGATGCCAATGGCGGCGCGGGCGGGGTAGGGCTGTTCGAAGTAACGGCTCATGATTTCGTTGACGGTGGCAAAGTTGCCGAGGTCGGTCAGGAAGATGTTCAGCTTGACGATGTCTTTCAGCGATCCCCCAGCGGCCTCGGCGACAGCCTTGAGGTTCTCGAAAACCTGTACGGTCTGGGCTTCGAAGCCTTCCACCAGTTGCATCGTTTTCGGGTCCAGCGGGATCTGGCCGGACATGTACACGGTGCTGCCGGCCTTGATCGCCTGGGAATAGGTGCCGATGGCGGCAGGGGCATTTTCGGTATTGATGACGGTGCGGGGCATGAAAGACTCCGAATAGAAGACGAGAAAACGCGAGAGTCTGAAGGCTGAACGAATACGTGTCCTTCGTCCAGCCTTTAGCCGCCGGCGCCCTTATCGATTTTCTATGCTTTCATCCGCGTGATGCGCATGACGCCCTTGATGGCACGAAGCTTCTTGATCACGCGGGCGAGGTGGACCCGGTCGTGAACGCTGACAACCAGCTGGACTACGCTGATGCGGCCGTCGCGTTCGTCCATGCCAATCTTTTCGATGTTGCCGTCCGCGGCGTTGACGCTACCGGCCAGCAGAGCGATCAGGCCGCGCTGGTGTTCCAGCTCGACCCTCAGTTCGACATTGAACTCGCCAGTGACGTCCTTGGACCAGGACAGCTGGATGCACTTGTCCGGATTGTGGCGCACATCGGCGATATTCCGGCAGGTGTCGAGGTGCACGACCATGCCCTTGCCGGCGGATAGATGGCCAACGATGGGATCACCGGGAATCGGTGTGCAGCACTTGGCGTAGTTCAGCACTAGGCCCTCGGTGCCGCGTATGGCCAGCGGGCCTTCAGCATTCGGTGCCTGTTCACCTTCGCTGGCCAGCAGACGGCGAGCGATGACGTAGGCCATGCGATTGCCCAGGCCAATGTCTTCGAGCAGGTCTTCGATGACGTCCATGTGGTACTCGTTGAGTACCGTGCGGATTCGCTCCTGGGAAATGCTTTCCAGGCTGGTTTCGAAACCGGTCAATGCCTTGTTCAGCAGGCGTTCACCGAGGTTGATCGATTCCGAGCGGCGTTGCAGTTTCAGTGCATGGCGGATGTGCGTCCGCGCCTTGCCGGTGACGACGAAATTCAGCCAGGCCGGGTTTGGGCGCGCGCCCGGTGCGGTGACGATCTCCACCGTGCAACCACTTTCCAGCGCCTGGGACAGTGGAGCCAGGCGCCGATTGACGCGGCAGGCAATGCAGGTGTTGCCGACGTCGGTATGCACTGCATAGGCGAAGTCCACCGCGGTGGACCCTTTTGGCAGCTCCATGATGCTGCCCTTGGGCGTAAAGACATAGACCTCATCGGGGAATAGGTCGATCTTCACGCTCTCGATGAATTCCAGCGAATTGCCGGCGCGCTCCTGCAGTTCCAGTACGCCCTTGACCCACTGACGCGCGCGGGCGTGCGTGCCCTTGGGCGTCTCATCGTCGTTCGATTTGTACAGCCAGTGCGCGGCAATGCCGTTGTTGGCCATCTCTTCCATTTCGCGGGTACGAATCTGGATCTCGATGGGTACGCCGTGCATGCCGAACAGCGTGGTATGCAGTGACTGGTAGCCGTTCGCCTTGGGGATCGCGATGTAATCCTTGAAGCGGCCGGGAAGGGGCTTGTACAGGCTGTGCACCGCGCCCAGTACGCGATAGCAGGTGTCCACCTTGTCGACCACGATGCGGAAGGCGTAGACGTCCATGATCTCGTTGAACGCCTTGCGCTTGCCACGCATCTTCTTGTAGATGCTGTACAGATGCTTTTCGCGGCCGACAACTTCGCCTTCCAGGCCGTCGCGTTCAAGGCAATGGATCAACGACTGCTCGATCTTGTCGACGATCTCGTTGCGATTGCCCCGCGCGCGACGTACCGCGGCGCGGATGCGCTCCGAGCGCATCGGGTGCATGGCCTTGAAGCCGAGATCCTCGAATTCCACGCGCATGGCGTGCATGCCCAGCCGGTTGGCGATGGGCGCGTAGATTTCCAGGGTTTCCTTGGCGATGCGGCGGCGCTTTTCACCGGCGAGCACTTCAAGCGTGCGCATGTTGTGCAGGCGGTCGGCGAGCTTGACCAGGATGACGCGGATGTCGCGCGCCATGGCCATGGCCATCTTCTGGAAGTTCTCGGCCTGGGCTTCGGCCTTGGTCTCGAACTTCATCTGGGTGAGCTTGCTGACACCGTCGACGAGCTCGGCCACGGTCTCGCCGAACTGCGCAGTCAGGGCCTCCTTGGCAATGCCGGTGTCCTCGATGACGTCATGCAGCATCGCGGCCATCAGGCTCTGATGGTCCATGTGCATGTCGGCGAGGATGTTGGCTACCGCGAGGGGGTGGGTGACGTAAGCTTCACCGCTGCGCCGGCGCTGACCATCATGGGCCTGCTCGGCGTAAAAATAGGCTCGGCGCACCAGGTTGACCTGGTCTGCGCCGAGGTAGGTCGACAGGCGATCAGCAAGAGCGTCTATGGCTGGCAAGGGATTGCTCCTTGCCGGCAGGGCGCTGTGTTTGCGGTTCGACTTCGACCTGGCATTTATTCAGAGGGCCTCGTTGGGCTCTTCCTCGTACTGAACGAACAGCGGCTCGTCGTCGACGATGTCGTCTTGGGCGATAACCTCGTAATCCACCAGGCCGGAGGCGATTTCACGCAGCGCCACCACGGTCGGCTTGTCATTTTCCCAGGCTACCTTGGGCTCTTTGCCGCCAGTAGCGAGCTGACGCGAGCGCTTGGTGGCGAGCATGACCAGCTCGAAGCGGTTATCTACGTTGTCCAGGCAATCTTCAACGGTAACGCGGGCCATGGTGTTCCTCATCAATAGCGGTAAAGCATGCCCGAATGGGCGAGCGGACGGGATAGTCTAAAAAATCACCAGCCAATAGGGAAGCGGTAAAACGCTGCCCGCCGCCGTGGCGGCCCTTTAGCGGACCAAGGGGGCACCCGCAGCTGCGACTCGGTTAGTCGCGCCGCCCTGATTTCAGGCCAGCAATTGCTGGAGCAAGCTACTGAAGCGTTGCTGTTGAGCGGTCTGTAAGAGCTGGTTGGCGCGGAAAATCGCTTGCAAGTCGATCAGCGCGTGGGCGAAGTCATCGTTGATCACCAAGTAATCATACTCAACGTAGTGGGCCATCTCGCTGACGGCTTCACGCATGCGTTTGTCAATGACTTCGTCGCTGTCCTGCCCGCGGTTCGTCAGGCGTTGCCGCAGTGCTTCCTGAGTGGGTGGGAGGATGAAAATCGATTTGGCTTGCGGCATCAGGCGACGAACCTGCTGCGCGCCCTGCCAGTCGATTTCCAGAATCAGGTCGTAACCTTCATCCAGGGTCTGTTCGACCCAGCGCTGGGACGTTCCGTACAGATTGCCGAAAACCTCAGCATGTTCGAGGAATTCATTGTGCGTGTGCCGCTCCAGAAACTCTTCACGGCTGACGAAGTGATAGTTGACACCATCCACCTCGCCTGGGCGCATCGGTCGGGTCGTGTGCGAAACCGAGACACGAACCTGTGGCTGCGCATCGAGCAGTGCCTTGACCAGGCTGGTCTTGCCGGCCCCGGAAGGCGCGGAAACGATGTAGAGCGTACCGGTGGAGGCTGCCATTGGATTCTCTTTGCGGATTGCTGATGTGGACAAACGAACTTGGGCCTCTGACGCCCGAGTCTGCGGTTATTCGATGTTCTGGACCTGCTCGCGCATCTGCTCGATAAGGACCTTGAGATTGACCGCTGCCTGGGTGCTGCGCGTGTCGAATGCCTTGGAGCCCAGTGTGTTCGCTTCGCGGTTGAGTTCCTGCATGAGGAAATCCAGACGGCGTCCGGCTGCCCCGCCGGACTTCAATACCCGGCGCACCTCGGTGACATGGGTGCCGAGACGATCGAGCTCTTCGGCTACATCGCTCTTCTGCGCCAGCATCACGAGTTCCTGCTCGAGGCGCTGAGGGTCCAGTTCGGTGCGCATCTCCGCGCAGCGGTCGAGGAGCTTTTGGCGCTGAGCGGCGAGCATCTGTGGAACCTGGCTGCGGAGCGTGGCGGTTTCATTGCCGATAGCGTCGAGGCGTTCGTTGATCAAGCGGGCAAGCTCTTCACCTTCGCGTAGGCGACCGGCCCTCATCTGTTCCAGCGTCTGATGAAACAACTGCAGAGCCGTGCTATTTAGCGCCTGCGGGTCTGCCGAGTCGCCCACTAGGACGCCGGGCCAGGCGAGGATCTCCAGCGGGTTGAGCGCTGCGGGCTGCTTGATCAAGGCCGCAACGCTTTCAGCCGCGCTGATCAGCTGGCGGGCCCGCTCCTGGTCGACTTGCATCGAGCGACCAGCGGCATCTTCAGCGAAGCGCAGAGTACATTCGACCTTCCCGCGCGAGAGGCCTTTGCGCAACGCCTCGCGGACCGCACCTTCGAGATCGCGAAACGCCTCGGGCAAACGCAGGTGCGGTTCGAGATAGCGATGGTTGACCGAGCGGATCTCCCAGCTGAGGGTGCCGTGCTCGCCGGCCTGCTCGGCGCGGGCGAAAGCGGTCATGCTGTAAATCATGGGGGACCTCCCGGTGCGGTGACGAAAGGCGGAGGATTGTAAATGAAAACGCGGGCAGTGACGTCGGTGCCTCGTCGACCGGGATTTAAGGCCGCTCGGCCTTTGAGCGATTCGTTGCAGCATGGTTTGGACTCGGCTGGCTCGACGGTGGCCCTTAGGGTGGGTCACGCCTTTATAATGGCCGTCACTCATTCAGATCAGGATATGTCCCAATGAAGCGTCCCAGTGGCCGCGCCGCCGACCAGCTGCGTTCGATCCGCATCACTCGCAACTACACCAAGCACGCTGAGGGCTCGGTGCTGGTTGAGTTCGGCGACACCAAGGTGATCTGCACCGCCAGCATCGAGAATGGCGTGCCCCGATTCCTCAAAGGGCAGGGGCAGGGCTGGCTGACTGCAGAGTACGGCATGCTCCCGCGCGCCACTGGCGAACGTAACCAGCGTGAAGCCAGTCGGGGCAAGCAGGGCGGACGCACGCTGGAAATTCAGCGGCTCATCGGTCGGTCGCTGCGTGCAGCGCTGGACATGAGCAAGCTCGGCGAGAACACCATCTATATCGATTGCGATGTGATTCAGGCCGATGGCGGTACGCGTACTGCTTCGATCACCGGTGCGATGGTTGCCCTGGTCGATGCGTTGAAGTTGCTGAAAAAGCGCGGCGGGCTCAAGGGTGGTGATCCGCTCAAGCAGATGGTTGCGGCCGTATCGGTAGGCATCTACCAGGGCGAACCAGTCCTCGACCTTGATTATCTGGAGGATTCGGCGGCCGAAACGGACCTTAACGTGGTGATGACCAGTGCCGGCGGCTTTATCGAAATCCAGGGTACGGCTGAGGGTGCGCCTTTCCAGCCGGAAGAGCTGAACGCGATGTTGGCGTTGGCGCAAAGCGGTATGCAGGAGCTGTTTGCCCTGCAACTTGCTGCGCTGGCTGACTAGGGAACAGAGGAGAACGTCATGTCTGATCAAGAGCTGGTTCCGCAGCCCTCTGCGCAAGCGCGGCAGTGGGCCATGTTCTGTCATTACTCGGCGTTCTTCTGGTTTCTGGTGCCGATGATTGGCAACGTGCTGGGCCCGTTGATCGTCTGGCAATTGAAGAAGGATATGGATCCCTTCGTCGATCAGCAGGGCAAGGAAGCGCTTAACTTCCAGATCACCTTCAGCATTCTGTTGATGATCTGCGGAGTGCTTGCCTGGATTCTGATCGGCTTTCCGTTGATGGTGCTGATCAGCGTGGTGGCGTTGGTGCTGGTGGTGATCGCCGGAATCCGCGCCAACGAGGGTAAGCCTTATCGTTACCCGTTTTGCTGGCGGATCGTGAAATAGCGCCCAGGTTGACCCGCAAGAGCGCGCCTGTGCTGGGCGTGTTCTTTCGGCTGTTAGAGGCTTAGCGTCCAGTCGTAATCCACGACCAGCGGCGCATGTTGGGAGAAGCGTGGCTGGCGCGGCAAACGGGCGTTGCGGACGAAGCGACGCATGCCGGATGTGAGGATCTGGTAGTCGAAGCGCCAACCCAGATTGAGCATCTGAGCTTGTTCAGTCTCGGGCCACCAGCTGTACAGATCGCCCTCGCGCGTGACTTCGCGCATGGCATCGATGTAGCCCATGTTGCCAAAGATCTCATCCAGCCAGGCGCGTTCGGGCGCCAGAAAGCCGGTCGCCTGCTGGCAATCGCGCCAGTTCTTGACATCCAGCTTCTGGTGCGCGACGTGCAACGAGCCGCAATAGATGTACTCACGACGCTTGCGGCGCTGCTTGTCGAGGTAATGGGCGAAATCGTCCATGAACTTGAATTTCTGGTTCAGGTCTTCGTCCCCGCCCCGGCCGGTTGGCAAAAGCAGCGAGGCGATGCTGACCTTGTCGAAGTCCGCTTGCAGATAACGGCCGTAGCGGTCGGCAGTCTCAAATCCAAGGCCCATGATGACAGCCTTTGGCTGCAGCCTGGAGTACAGCGCGACGCCGCCCTGTTCAGGGATTTCGGCATCGACGGTATAGAGAAAATATCCGTCGAGTTGGTAGGCGGGATCGTCGAGTTCTACTACGGAAGCGCGGGTATCCTGCAGGCAGATGACATCGGCATTCTGCGCTTGCAACCAGCTGAGTAATCCTCGCTGCGCCGCCGCTTGAATGCCATTCACGTTGACGCTGATGATCCGCATAAATGGCCCCTAAAAACACGTGCGTGTATGATAACCCAAGCTCTTTGCAATTAGCTAAATCAGTGTCTTCCGGGAATATTCTTCATGCAGGCGTACCAGCGCGAATTCATTCGCTTCGCCATCGAGCGCGGGGTTCTGCGCTTCGGTGAGTTCACTCTGAAGTCCGGGCGCACCAGCCCCTACTTCTTCAATGCCGGGTTGTTCAACAGTGGCGCGGCGCTGGCACAGTTGGGGCGCTTCTATGCGGCAGCGATTGCCGAGAGCGGCATCGATTTCGACGTGATCTTCGGCCCAGCCTATAAGGGCATTCCGCTGGCAGCAGCGACGGCAATCTCGCTGGCTGAGCATCACCAGCGTGACCTGCCCTGGTGCTTTAACCGCAAGGAAGCCAAGGACCATGGCGAAGGCGGCACATTGGTCGGTGCGCCGCTCAGTGGCCGCGTGCTGATCGTCGATGACGTGATTACTGCTGGGACTGCGATTCGTGAAGTCATGCAGATCATCCAGGCGCAGGGGGCACAAGCCGCCGGCGTGCTGATCGCGCTGAATCGGCAGGAGCGAGGTCAGGGCCAGCTGTCGGCTATTCAGGAAGTGGAGCAGGACTACGGAATGCCCGTGGTCAGCATTGTTTCACTCGCTCAGGTGCTGGAGTTTCTAGGGCAGGATGACCAGCTCAAGCGCTATTTGCCGGCAGTCGAGGCCTATCGGGATCAATACGGCATCTGAGGCTGCGCTGCTGAATTTGGGCGCCGCAAACATCGGCATTGTTCAAGTCGGAGCGATTTGCACTTTGTCAGCAATTGACCAATTACGTCCATATAGCCGGTATTTCGCTGTCATCGTGCGTTGGCTTTGGCCTGCCGGTTCGATCAAGCCAGCCGGTAGGCTCTGTGCATCTCCGGTCTGACTCTTCTGATCTGGGCTGCTGCGAGTAAGTAGCAGGCCAGTCTCAGGCCAGGCGGTGCGGGCACAGTTGGTGCGCTTATTGCTGCGCAACTGTGACGGGGTTTGTATAAGCTGGAACCCTTCGGGCATTAAGAACAATCAGGCATTACGTGTAGCAGTGCCGATAGCACCGGGTACGGAAGAGGCAGGAGTATGCGAAATTGGACGCGCGTGGTGTTGCTGCTGGGCTTGCTGGGGGTAACGGCAGCGCAAGCCGAGCTGTATCGCTATGTTGACGACAAGGGTGTAGTGGTCCTTGATCGGCATGGGGTGCCGCCGCAGTTTATCGGTCGCGGCTACGAGGTTCTGAATGACCAGGGGCGTGTAACGCAGGTCATACCTCCGGCACCTACCGCACAAGAGCGTCAGCGTATTCAGGAGGCTAAAGTCCGCGCTGAGACCGACGCCCAATTGCTGCGGCTGTATGCCAGTGTCGCTGATGTCGAGCGCGCCAAGGCGCGCAGGCTTTCAGAGCTCGACAGCGTTATCGGTATCACCCGCGGCAACCTCCAATCACTGCGGACGCAGCAGGCGAATCTCCAGAGCCAGGCGGCCAACCATGAACGTGCTGGGCGCAAAGTACCCGAGCAGCTACTCGTACAGATCGACAATCTCGCCAAGGAACAGGCCAGCCTGAAGCGGGACGTCGAACGCTACAGGCAAACCCGCAAGCAGGCCGAAGCCAGCTACGGCCAGGAGCGTGAGCGTGTAGCCGAGTTGCTCGGCCAGTCGAATTAGCGGGATTTAGAACCGGACGAAAAAAAGCCCGGCTTTTCATCCGAGAAGCCGGGCTTTTTCAAGACTGTTTCACTGCGGCGCTGGGGCCTTCCGGTTGGTGATCAGCGTACCGACGCCAATGTCGGTGAAGATCTCCAGCAACACCGCATTGGGAACGCGGCCATCGATGATGTGCGCGCTGTGGACGCCGCCTTGTACCGCCTCCAATGCACAGCGAATCTTTGGCAGCATCCCGCCGTAGATGGTGCCGTCGGCGATCAAATCGTCGACCTGTGCGGTGGTCAGCCCGGTCAGCACCAGGCCCTGCTTGTCCATCAGGCCGGCGATGTTAGTCAGCAACATCAGCTTTTCCGACTTCAGCGCTTCGGCAACCTTGCCAGCGACCAGGTCGGCGTTGATGTTGTAGGACTCGCCGTCCGGGCCAACGCCGATCGGTGCAATAACCGGGATGAAGTTGCCGCGAACCAGCATTTCCAGAAGCTCGGTATTTACCCCGGTGACTTCGCCAACCTGGCCAATGTCGATGATCTCCGGCGAGGTCATTTCCGGCGTCTGACGTGTGGCCTTGAGCTTTTTCGCACGGATCAGTTTGGCATCTTTGCCGGTCAGGCCGATGGCTGCGCCGCCGTGCTGGTTGATCAGGCTCACGATGCTTTTGTTGACCTGGCCGCCGAGCACCATTTCAACCACGTCCATGGTCTGGCTGTCGGTGACCCGCATGCCGTCGATGAACTGGCTTTCGATGTTCAGGCGCTTGAGCAGGTCGCCGATCTGCGGCCCGCCGCCATGCACAACCACCGGGTTGATGCCGACTGCTTTCATCAGCACGATATCGCGTGCGAAGCCGGTTTTCAGCTCCTCGCTTTCCATCGCGTTGCCGCCGTACTTGATGACCAGCGTCTTGCCGACGAAACGGCGGATATAGGGCAGCGCTTCGGACAGAACCTGAGCGAATTGGGTGGCAGCTTCACGGCTGAGGGTCATGCAGGGCTCCGCAAGTCAGAACGGCAGGGTGAGATCAGGCGCGACAGTATAAAGCTGCGCGCGGAAGACTTCCTGTATGCGCTCGAGCTCGTCCGTGGTTTCGGCTTCGAAACGCAGCACCAGTACCGGAGTGGTGTTCGAGGCGCGAACCAGGCCCCAGCCTTTCGGGTAGTCGACGCGCACACCGTCGAGCGTGGTGACGTTCGCCTCGCCCCAATGCGCATCGCGATGCAGCGCTTCGATGATGCTGAACTTGCTTTCCTCGGTGACCTGGATATTGATTTCGGGGGTCGAGATATCGTTCGGGAAAGCCGAGAATACCTGCTCCGCGTTGCGCTTGTCCTGACTGAGGATCTCCAGCAGGCGCACGGCACTGTAGATGCCGTCATCGAAACCGTACCAGCGCTCTTTGAAGAAAATGTGGCCACTCATCTCGCCCGCTAGCAGCGCGCCGGTTTCTTTCATTTTCTTTTTGATCAACGAGTGCCCGGTCTTCCACATGACCGGACGACCGCCGTAGCCGCTGATCAACGGTGTCAGGCGTCGTGTGCATTTGACGTCGAAGATGATATCGGCGCCAGGGTTACGCGCCACGACATCTTTGGCGAAAAGCATCAGCAGGCGGTCTGGGAAAACCACGCTGCCGGCATTGGTCACCACGCCCACGCGGTCACCGTCGCCGTCGAACGCCAGGCCCAGGTCGGCATTTTCGGACTTCACTTTGGCGATCAGGTCTTCGAGGTTTTCCAGCTTGCCCGGATCTGGGTGATGGTTGGGAAAGTTGCCGTCCACGTCGCAGAACAGCGGAATGACCTTGCAGCCCAGGGCTTCGATCAGTTGCGGCGCGATCACGCCGGCGACGCCGTTGCCGCAATCGACCACCACCTTCATCGGCTTGGCCACGGCGATATCGTCGCGGATTCGCTTGAGGTAGCTTTCCAGTACGTCGACCTGTTCGGCCTGGCCAACGCCTTCGCTGAGATTGCCGGTTTCGATGCGCTGGCGTAGCGCCTGGATCTGCTCGTTGGCGAGGGTGTCGCCCGCGATGACGATCTTGAAGCCGTTGTAGTCCGGCGGGTTGTGGCTGCCAGTGAGCATCACGCCGGATTTGCCGGCCAGCACGTTGGCGGCGTAGTAAAGCACCGGGGTCGGCACCATGCCGACGTCGCTGACGTTGCAGCCGCTGTCTACCAGGCCCTGGATAAGATGCTGGACCAATTCGGGGCCGGACAGACGCCCGTCGCGGCCAACCGACACGTTTGGTTCACCCTGGGCCAGGCTCTCGGAGCCCACTGCCCGGCCAATCCAGTAAGCAGTTTCGGTAGTCAGGCTGTCGCCGACTACGCCACGGATATCGTAGGCGCGGAAGATGCTCGCGGGCAGTTGCGGGGCTTTAGGGGCGCTCATTGCGGTTTCTCGCTCCTTGGTATCGAGGCCAAGCCAGTCCTGGTCCTCGTCGAGAATATCGATGTCGAGAATGTCGGTGTCCTGGAAAAGAGGGTCGACATAATCGGTAGATGGGGCTTGCCGAACTGCAGGCTGAATTGCAGCCGGGGCCTTGGTCGATGCCATTCCGGCGGTGCGAAGCGGCAGTCGGACCAGACTCTTAGCCAGCGCATCAAGCGCCGGCAGGCTCAAAGTCGGTGTTTTGATGGTCTTGCCGTTAGAGAGTTCCTGAACCATTTGACCCAGATGCAAGACATCTTCTCGGAGCCTGCGTTGCTGTGTGCTGAGCACCGCCTGTAGGCCGAGCAGCAGGCCGCAGAACGCCGCCAGCGCCGCCGCCAGCACCAGTAGGGGTGAAAGGCTCGCGGCGCCAAGCTCTGATGCCGGTAAGAAACTGATCTTCCAGTTCGGGTTGCTACTCGGCAGGTCTATTGCTGCCCCATCCAGGCCGGCTCCGCCACGCTGGGCCAACACCTGTGTTGGGGCGGCGCTGAATTGCTGCGTCAGTCGCAGTTGCCCGGCTTCGGCTGGCAGTTGCGGCAGGGTGGCCAGAAAGCGTTCCAGACTGGTTACCAGCAGCAGAGTGCCGCGTACCGGCTGATCGGCTTCCGGGCGCAACGCCGCAGCGCTGTAGAGCAGCCAGCGTGTGCCAAACTTGAATGCTTCGGTTGCCGGCGTTTGCCCATTCTCGGCGCGCTGCAACATGTCCAGTGCGGCAAAATTCAGCGGTCCGGGTCGGCTGGCATCCGTTCGCGCCTGGCCGCGCAGGCTGATGTGCGCATCGATGACACCGTCCCGGTAGCCGAGCTCACGTTCAACGGCGCGTATCTGCTGCGGCTGGTCGCTGCGCAGTGCTTCGAGCAATTGCGGATCGCTGGCGGCGGCGCGCGTGTCTTCGGCCAGTTGGCGGAGGGCCTGATTGATCGCCGAAGCCTGGCTCTGGCCCCATGCCTGGGCGAGTGCATTGGCGTGCTGCTGCTGACTGCCCTGCTGAGCGACCCAAAGCAGCCCACCGGCGACCACGAGCCCCAGCAACCCCGGGATCAATCCAGGTGTGAGCGTTTTCAGTCCAGCGCTACGGCGTGGGCGGGGCGGGGCGGTATCGGCAGGGTTGAGAACGGTGTCGTCCTTGGCGGTGCGCTTGAAGAGTTTCATGGAGCTCCTCGGTTCGTCCTGAAAAAGGCGAGAAATATCTCAGTGACTGCCCGAATGGCCGAAGCCGCCGGCGCCGCGGTCGCTGCTGTCGAATTCGCTCACCAGTTCGAACTGCGCCTGGATCACCGGGACCAGCATCAGCTGCGCGATGCGCTCGCCTACTGCGATGTTGAAGCTGGTCTGGCCGCGGTTCCAGCAGGAGACCATCAGTTCGCCCTGGTAGTCGGAGTCGATCAGGCCGACAAGGTTGCCCAGCACGATGCCATGCTTGTGGCCCAGGCCAGAGCGCGGCAGGACCAGTGCCGCGAGGCTCGGATCGGCAATATGAATGGACAGACCGGTAGGGATCAGCAAGGTCTGCCCTGGCTCCAGTGTGGTATCGGCTGGCAGCATGGCGCGCAGGTCGAGCCCGGCGGAGCCGCTGGTGGCGTACTCGGGTAGCGGGAAATCCGTGCCAAGACGGGGGTCGAGAATTTTCGCTTGAAGTTTGTGCATGGTCAGGCCTGGTGGTAACGGTCGGCGATAAAGGCGATTAGCTGGCGAGCGATGTGCCCCTTGCTGGCTTGGCTGAAGCGGGTTTCGTGTTGTTGGCGGTCAATCACGGTGACGGCGTTTTCTTCGCTGTTGAAGCCGATGCTCGGGTTAGCGACGTCGTTGGCCACGATCAGGTCGAGGTTCTTGTCACGCAGCTTGCGCGTGGCGTACTCCAGCAGGTTTTCCGTTTCGGCCGCAAAGCCGACGCTGAATGGACGATCCGTCCGCCCGGCCAGCGTGGCGAGGATGTCGGGGTTGCGGACCATCTGCAATAGCATGCCGTCCCCACTGGCGGGGTCTTTCTTCAGCTTGTGCGGCGCGACCACTTCGGGTCGGTAATCGGCGACCGCTGCGGCGGCAATGAACAGATCGCACGGCATTGCCGCTTCGCACGCGGCGAGCATGTCTCGTGCGCTGACCACATCGATGCGCTGAACGCGGTCGGGTGTCGGCAGGAACACCGGCCCGGCCACCAGCGTCACGCGGGCTCCGGCTTCGGCGGCCGCTTCAGCCAGGGCGAACCCCATCTTCCCGGAGCTGTGATTGGTGATGTAGCGCACCGGATCGATGTTTTCCTGAGTCGGGCCGGCAGTGATCAAAAGATGCTTTCCGGTCAGCAGACTGCGTTCGAAGCAGTCAGCCGCGGCCTGCGCCAGATCATCCGCTTCGAGCATGCGGCCGAGGCCGACATCACCGCAGGCCTGGCTGCCGGATGCCGGGCCGAACAGGCGGATCCCACGCTGCTCCAGCAGAGCGCGGTTGGCTTGGGTGGCGGGATCGGCCCACATGGCCTGATTCATTGCGGGCGCCAGGGCTACCGGTGCGTTGGTCGCGAGCACGAGCGTGGTCAACAGGTCATTGGCGACACCCTGAGCCAGACGCGCCATCAAGTCGGCCGTAGCGGGCGCCACCAGGACCAGATCGGCCCAGCGCGCCAGCTCGATATGCCCCATGGCTGCCTCGGCAGCAGGGTCGAGCAAATCCATGTGTACAGGGTGGCCGGACAGGGCCTGGAGGGTTAGCGGCGTAATGAATTCACGGCCGCCGCTGGTCATTACGACGCGCACTTCGGCGCCCTGGTCGCGGAGCCGGCGCACCAGCTCCGCGCTCTTGTAGGCAGCGATGCCGCCGCCGACGCCCAGGACGATGCGTTTACGATAAAGCCGCTGCATAGGCCTGCCTTGTTACGGGGTGAGAACTGGTTCCGGCGAGGGCCGGCTGCCGTGGATAAAAGGCCGCTAAGATAGCACAGCGCCCTCAGAGGACGAGGGACGCGCTCGACATGGAGGTGACATGAGCATTCGTGACTGGCCGGGCGCGGGGGGGGC
>NZ_AGSX01000113.1 GCF_000235745.1 Stutzerimonas stutzeri SDM-LAC
GGGCCATACTAGTACTGGATGCATCTGCAGGATATCGCGGCCGCAGAAGACCTAAGCTAGCGTTTAGAGTGCAATTTTGTCAGCAGCCATACTCTAAGCCCTGTTTTTAAGTACCCAGGAAGCCAGAATAGTCTTGAGAAGGGAGGAAATTGCTGGGCAGCATTATGAGCATTATCAACACTTTTTTTCATGGAGGAAGTAAGTACAGGCAAAGCCAGATGAATTACGTTTAGAGCTGTGGAGGTCATTAAGACCCTGAATAATTGCTTTGATGGACCCATGCTGCCACAAAAAAAGATATAGGGGGCTGCCTTTATCCATGACATATAGCCACATCGGAGACATTTAATGATGCAATTTGAGCCCTGTGCCGAAGCTCAGTACCATATTACATGCCTCAAAGTGGTATCCAACCGTTAACTACAAATTAGAAACGTATACGGATCCCCCGGGCCATACTAGT
>NZ_AGSX01000112.1 GCF_000235745.1 Stutzerimonas stutzeri SDM-LAC
AAGCCTTGACGCATGGTCGAGTTGTGCATGGATTCCCCTTCAGCCAGGTCGCTTGCAGGCATCCATGCATTTGACGCTATCAATGGCGCAATGTTGCCGTGCCGGCTGTTTTAGACGTTATCTCTCAGCAGGCTAGAGCAAAAGCCGCAGTCGGCAAGCTACGTATGGGTACTTGATTCCGAGAGCATGGCGGGGAAATTCAGCCGCTGATGGAGCTGTCGTCGCCAACAAGGTGCATCTCGGTTATCGCACTGCTGCGGCTCAGCGCCTCGATCGCCTGATCGAGCTGCTTGATGCAGAGATCGACTGCCATTTGGCGCAAGGCATCTGGCCACTCATGGTCCGCAACCGGCTCGATCATGTCCAGGATCTGGGAGAAGCCAACAAGCATGCCGTGCTTCACTTTCAGGGTTTCGCCATCTGCAACAATCGTGAGCGGCTCTCGCGAACTGATGACCGCACCCGCATTTAGCAATTCATCGATGTGTTCGCGAAGCGCATGAAGAACGCGCGAGTCCCGGGTCGATTCCATATAAAAAGCCATCATCCATGAAGGCCGCGAATCTTACTAAAAGGAGACGCACATCACAAAACTGCCGATTCGAAACTGCCGTAACAGTGCGCTATGGGTTGTGGGCTGGCACTGGACTGGCTCAGTGCTTGCCAGCGCCCGGCACAGACGAACCACTCTTCGCCTTGCAGGAGATGCCTGAGTCCTCCTGGCAAATATCCAGCTGCCCCAGGCAGATCTCGACAGCAACCTGGCGTGATTCGTGGCAGGGCCAGACATGCATGGCGATGGCGGCGACCAAGCTCCGAAGGCCGTTCTCACTGAACAGCATTCCGTTGCGCACCGTGATCGCGCATTCGTGAAACTCGATAGAGATCGGACTACGCCCGGTCAGGCTCGCTCCGGCGTTGAGCAGGCAGTCGATGTGCCGGCGCAATCTGTGGTTCTCACGGCGCTCGTAGAATATGGCGGTCATCTTTCGGTCCAGCGGTGACTGACCGCGTGCGGATGCTCACATCAGTGCGCCGGGCCCTGCTCGAACGAAGCGCCGCGCGGCGGATTGTCTTCAACTGCGGCTTCTATGGCATCGTCGAGCTGACGGCAGCAGAGGTCAGCCGCCAGTTCCCGCAATGACTCCGGCCATTTGCCGTCGGTAGCCGGCTCGATCATGCCGAGGGATTTGTAATAAGCGATGAGCATGCCATGCTCGACCCGCAATACCTGACCGCCATCGAGCAGCGTTAGCGGATCCCGCTGGGTAATAACGGCCCCGCTCGCCAGAAGCGCGTCGAGATGTTTGCGCAACGCATGAAGCTTCCGCTTTTCTTCCCTCTGTTCACTCATGCTTGCCCCCATCCTTGAAGGCGCCGCAGTCTATTCGAATCCAGATGGCACTTAAATAGCAAAATGCCACCACCTTTATTACTTGCTGCTCGAATCCGAGCATCACTTGATCTCAGTCATGCACACCGATGCCCAACGCGAACGGGCTGCAAAGCCATCTCGGCCAGATACTTGCGTTGCCGCGGCCGTCTACCTCTATAATCCGCGCGCTTTTTCCGCTATTGAACCGGAGAACCACAATGCTGAAGCGCACCCTGGCAGCCGTCACCGGCCTTGCCCTTTCGTTGTCTATTGCCACCACCCATGCCGCCGACGTGCTCCGCGTATCGGCCATTCCCGACGAAGCCCCGACCGAACTGATCCGCAAGTTCGAGCCGCTGGGCCAATACCTCGAAAAAGAACTGGGCATGCCGGTGAAGTTCACGCCGGTTTCCGATTACGCCGCCGTCGTTGAAGCCCTTGCTTCCGACCGCCTCGACCTCGCCTGGCTGGGCGGCTTCACCTTCGTTCAGACGCGCTTGAAGACGGGCGACGCCATTCCGCTGGTTCAGCGTGAGCAGGACGAGAAGTTCACCAGCAAGTTCATCACCGCCAGCCCTGACGTGAAGACACTGCAAGACCTGAAGGGCAAAACCTTCGCCTTCGGGTCCGTATCCTCCACATCCGGCAGCCTCATGCCGCGCTACTTCATGATCAAGGATGGAATCGACCCCGAGCAGTTCTTCAAGCGCATCGCCTATTCCGGCGCACATGACGCGACGGTCGCCTGGGTCGAAGCCGGCAAGGCAGACGGTGGCGTACTCAACGCCTCGGTGTGGGACAAACTCGTCGCGGCTGGCAAGGTCGACACTGACAAGGTGCGTGTGATTTCCACAACGCCGCCCTACTACGACTACAACTGGACCGTACGCGGCAACCTCGACCCGGCGCTGGTTCAGAAAATCCAGACTGCTTTCCTTGAACTCGACCCTAAGAATCCGGAACACAAGAAGATTCTCGATCTTCAGGCTGCCTCGCGTTTCATCGAGACTCGCCCAGAAAACTATGAGGGCATCGAGGAAGCCGCGCGCGCTGCCGGCCTGTTGAAGTGAGCCCTGTCGGTCGATCCGCCGCAGCTTGGCGGATCGTTCGGAATGTGGCAGGCGGGCACTCTTGATGAGCGTGTCGATGCTTTCTCCGAGCCAGCGCAACGCGCGCGGCCCCCACGCGAAACCAGCGCTGAGCCTGGCCGGTGTGAGCTATTGCCACGCCAATGGCCATGTCGCGCTGCGTGACGTTGCCCTGCAGCTCGCGCAAGGTGAGCGAGTTGCGCTTATCGGACCTTCCGGCGCAGGCAAGACCACCCTGTTGCGTTTGTTGGCTACGCATCTGCAACCGAGCATCGGTGAGATCGAATTGCTTGGCTGCCAACCCTGGGTGCTGTCGGCCGGTGCTCGACAGAAACTGCGCGGGCGCATCGGTCTGATTCATCAGGCGCCGCCGCTGCCGCCTCGCCAACGCGTTATCACCTCAGTACTGGCGGGGCGTCTGGGACAATGGTCGCTGGGCCGCAGCCTGCTCAGCCTGGTCTATCCATCGGATAAGAACGGCGCAGCAGAAGTGCTGGGGAAACTGGACCTGGCCGACAAACTCTTCGAGCGCTGCGATCAGTTGTCCGGTGGTCAGTTACAGCGCGTCGGCATCGCCCGTGCGCTGTACCAGAACCCGACGCTAATGCTGGCCGATGAACCTGTCTCGGCTATGGACCCTGTCCTCGCGGCCTATTCGTTGAATGTGCTGACCCGCGAAGCGGCGAACAGCCACGCCACGCTGGTTGCCAGCCTGCATGCGGTCGAGCTGGCGCTGGAGCATTTCCCGCGAGTCATTGCAGTGCGCGATGGGCGAATCCTGTTCGATAAGCCATCCGATACCGTGACGTCGGCTGAGCTCGATGCACTCTATGCCAACGAACAACTGGAAGGCATCGCACCCTTTCAGCCGGCATCGGGCCAGAGCCTGCATATCCCGCGATGCTGACCCCCGCCCTCACCCAGCGCGACCCTGCCGCTCGCTCTCGCCTGCTGCTGACGCTGATTGCATTGATTCTGCTTTGGCCAGGATTGTCGTTGAGCGAGCTGGACCTTGGCGTGCTCATCGATGGCAGCAATGCCGATACCATGGGTGTCTTTCTTTCAGGTTTCTGGCCTCCGGCGCATGACACGGAGTTTCTGTATCTGTTGGGGCGCGCAACGCTGGAAACCCTCGCGATCGCGACAGCAGGAATGACGATGGCGCTTGCGCTAGCCGTTCCCTGCGCCCTGCTGGCGACCCGCGCGCTGTCGATCTCTGCGCTGAGCCGCGAAGGCCGCCCGCCCTGGTGGGCACAAGCCGCTCGCTGGCCAGTGAGAGGCGTGCTGATCGTGCTGCGCAGCGTGCCCGAGATCGTCTGGGCGCTGCTCTTCGTGCGGGCCGTCGGCCTTGGCCCAACCGCTGGCGTACTGGCCATCGCCATCACCTATGCCGGCATGCTGGGCAAGGTTTACGCCGAGATCTTCGAATCCGTCGATCCGCTACCGACGCGCGCGCTGATCGGCGCCGGCGGTTCACGATTGCAAGCCTTTGCCTACGGCGTGCTACCACAGGCAACGGGCGAGATGCTGTCCTACACCGTCTATCGCTGGGAATGCGCCATTCGCGCCTCGGTCGTCATGGGCTTTGTCGGTGCGGGTGGCCTGGGACAGCAGATGGATCTGTCGATCCGCATGTTTGCCGGTGGCGAAGTGGCAAGCATGCTGCTGACCTTCCTCGTGCTGGTCCTGCTGGCAGACCTGTTCAGCCAGTTGCTGCGCCGGAGGTTTGTATGAAGCCGCTTGCGCGCTATGCGTTGCCGCTGTTGTTGCTCCTGGCGGTCATCGCTTCGTTCACCTATCTGCAGCTCGAAGCCAGCGCACTGCTGAGCCGGGAAGGCGCGGCGCAGATGGCTGAATACGCTGCCGCTTTCTTCAGCCCCGACCTGTCGGCACCCCATCTGCGGGCAATCGCATATGGTGCTCTGGAAACGCTGGCGATGTCGGCCATCGGCACGCTTCTCGCGGCGGCACTCGGTCTCATGCTTGCGCTGCCAGCCGCGGGACGCTTCGGGCGAGTCGCCAAGGTTGCTTCACGGTTCCTGCTCAATGCCCTTCGTGCGATTCCGGAACTCGTCTGGGCGGCACTGATGGTACTGGCGGCAGGCCTGGGGCCTAATGCCGGCACCCTTGCCCTGGCGTTGCACACAGCCGGTGTGCTTGGCCGCCTGTTCGCCGAAGCGCTGGAAAACACGCCGAACGCGCCAAGCGAGGCGTTGCGGCTGGCCGGCTGCGGGCGGGTCAGCGCGTTCTGCTACGGCACCCTTCCAACCCTCTGGCCGCAACTCATGGCGTATACGCTGTACCGCTGGGAGAACAACATCCGCATGGCCAGCGTGCTTGGCTTCGTCGGCGCTGGCGGCCTGGGGCAGATGCTCTACATGAGCTTGAGCCTGTTCCAGCAAGCCCAGGCCTCGACCATCATCCTGGCCATGCTGCTGATGGTGTTGCTGGTGGATGCACTCAGTGGCTGGGCTCGCCAGCGCTGGGTCCGCGGCTAGCGGCTGGCTTGTTTTAGTGCAGGCTGGACTTGGCTGCCCTTTCCTGCACCAACACCCAGGGCGCAACGACAACGGCCCAGAGTGTCGGATCACGCTTAAGCCAGTCCTGCGCTTCGTCGGCTTCCAGCTTGGCCATATGGCCTTTTGCCAGCCACCGAGCTACTGTTTCCCGGTCATCCAAAGCAACGGCTTGAGCCGCTTCGATCAGATCGAAGTCTGCTGCCACCCGCAACAGGGCACCACGCGCGAAGAACGGTTGCAGTTCCTGCCAGGTAATCGAGGCTGTTTCGCCCAGTAGCTTGGCATAGAGAGTGCTTGAATCGTCGCTCATGCGGTTAATCCAGTCTGCAAAGGGCGCAATGATAGCGCTCGGGTAAATCTCATCAACCGGATGGAATTCCTGACTGTGCAAACAGGTGCTGACGCTTCTACACTGTGCCGGTACAGTTGCCGTACCGTTTGGGGACGATGAGCCCTTAACGACACTGCAGCCCGCAGGATCCAAACAATAATGAAGCAAGTGGAGCGCATATGAAGACCAAGCAGCGTCTTTCGAAACTATTCATGGCTATCGCTTTGACGGGTGCAGCGAGCTACACGCTGGCCGCCGACAACATCAAGATCGGCTTGGCTGGCCCGGTAACGGGGGCTGTCGCGCAGTACGGGGACATGCAATTCATCGGTGCCCAAATGGCCATCGAGCAAATCAACAAGGAAGGCGGCGTCAACGGCCAACAGCTCGAAGGTGTCGTTTATGACGACGCTTGCGACCCGAAGCAGGCCGTGGCGGTTGCCAACAAGATCGTTAACGACGAGGTCAGTTTCGTCGTAGGTCACCTATGCTCCAGCTCCACCCAGCCGGCGTCCGATATTTACGAAGACGAAGGCATTCTGATGATTACCGCGGCGTCTACCAGCCCGGACATCACTTCCCGCGGCTACGAGCTGATCTTCCGCACCATCGGTCTGGACAGCCTGCAAGGCCCGACCGCCGGTAATTTCATCGCCGACCACATCAAGCCGAAAAACGTCGCGGTCATCCACGACAAGCAGCAGTACGGTGAAGGCATCGCGACCGCGGTGAAGGAAACCCTGGAGAAGAAAGGCGTCAAGGTTGGCCTGTTCGAAGGCATCAACGCCGGCGACAAGGACTTCTCCTCGATGATTTCCAAGCTCAAGCAGGAAAACGTCGACTTCGTCTACTACGGCGGCTATCACCCGGAACTGGGACTGCTGCTGCGCCAAGCCAAGGAAAGAGGCTTGAACGTCCGCTTCATGGGCCCGGAAGGCGTCGGCAACAAGGAAATCTCTGCCATTGCCGGCCCGGCTTCCGAAGGCCTGCTGGTCACCCTGCCGAAGTCATTTGACCAGGACCCGCGCAACAAGGAACTGGTAGCCGCATTCAAGGCCAAGAACCAGGATCCGAGCGGCCCATTCGTGTTCCCGGCCTACGCGGCAGTTCAAGTCATTGCCGAGGGTATCGAGAAAGCCGGCAGCACCGACACCGCGAAAGTGGCCGAAGCGCTGCGCAGCAACACCTTCGACACTCCGACCGGCAACCTCTCGTTCGACGAGAAGGGTGATCTGAAAGACTTCAACTTCGTGGTTTACGAATGGCACCAGGACGGCACCAAGACCGAAGCCAAGTGAACCCATAACCCAACCGACCCAAAGCCCACGGCATCCGCTGTGGGCTTTGTTTTAGCTGATCGGGGCCAACCCGGCCACAAGCACGGGACGCCCCAGCAACACCTTCAACCAAGCGAGTAGCCTGCAGAGCTGATCCACCTTGAACAGGCGAAGTGCGCGATCCGCACCGAGCCCTTAGCGCCGCATTCTCCATGTAGCGTGTTCGAAGCGGGTCTGCATTGGCAGCAAGCAGGGATGCGAGGTGTTCAGGAGAATGTAATGCCTGAGCTCTACCACTACTTTCAACAGCTGATCAACGGCCTGACCGTTGGCAGCACCTATGCCTTGATAGCCATCGGTTACACGATGGTTTACGGCATCATCGGCATGATCAACTTCGCCCACGGCGAGGTGTACATGATCGGCTCCTACGTTACCTTTATCGCCATCGTCGGGCTGACCATGATGGGGCTCGATTCGCTGCCGATTCTGATGATCGGCGCATTCGCAGCAGCAATGATCGTCACCAGCGCCTATGGCTACAGCATCGAGCGGGTCGCCTATCGACCGCTACGCGGCAGCAACCGGCTGATCCCGCTGATCTCCGCGATCGGCATGTCGATCTTCCTGCAGAACGTCGTCCTGCTCTCTCAGGACTCGAAGGACAAGGCGATTCCCAACCTGATGCCCGGCAACTTCATCTTTGGTGAAAGCGCCATGAACGGGGTGGTGATTTCCTACATGCAGGTGCTGATCTTCGTCGTGACCATCATCGCCATGATGGGCCTGACGTTCTTTATCTCCCGCTCTCGCCTGGGGCGCGCCTGCCGTGCCTGCGCCGAAGACCTGAAGATGGCCAACCTGTTGGGCATCAACACTAACAGCATCATCGCCCTGACCTTCGTCATCGGCGCTGCGCTGGCGGCTGTCGCGGCGGTTCTGATCAGCATGCAATACGGCGTGATCAATCCCCACATCGGCTTCCTCGCCGGGATCAAGGCGTTTACCGCTGCGGTTCTTGGCGGTATCGGCAGCATCCCGGGCGCCATGCTCGGCGGCCTGGTATTGGGCGTCGCCGAAGCCTTCGGCGCCGATATCTTCGGTGATCAATACAAGGACGTGGTCGCGTTCAGCCTGCTGGTACTGGTGCTGCTGTTCCGTCCGACTGGCATTCTCGGCCGTCCGGAGGTTGAAAAGGTATGACTCGCAACCTGCGCACCGCCTTTTTCAGCGCGCTACTGGTATTTGCCGTAGCGGTACCGGTTTTCGGTCTGAAGCTCACCACCGTCGGCATTCGCCTCGAAGTCCATGGCAGCGACGCGACGACTTTCTGGGTCATCGCAGCCTGCGCCGTGGCCATGTTCTTCTGGCAGCTGTTGCGTCACCATGCGGCCGCCGGCTGGGCAGCAACCCCCAACCTGCCGAGAGTACCGGCCGGAGCGGGCAACTTCCTGACCCTGCCGTCGACCCAGCGCTACATCATCATCGGTCTGATTCTGCTGGCACTGGTCTGGCCGTTCTTCGGCTCGCGCGGCGCGGTGGATATCGCCACGCTGATCCTGATCTACGTGATGCTCGGCCTCGGTCTGAACATCGTGGTCGGCCTGGCCGGCCTGCTGGACCTCGGCTACGTCGGGTTCTATGCCGTTGGTGCTTACACCTACGGCATGCTCTCGCATTACTACGGGATCGGGTTCTGGGTCGCACTGCCGATTGCGGGGGCGATGGCCGCGCTGTTTGGCTTCCTGCTGGGCTTCCCGGTGCTGCGTCTGCGTGGCGATTATCTGGCCATCGTGACCCTCGGCTTCGGTGAAATCATCCGTCTGTTGCTGCGTAACATGACCGATCTGACCGGTGGCCCGAACGGTATCAGCGGCATCGACAAACCCACACTGTTCGGCCTCTCGTTCGACCGTCGCGCTGCCGAGGGTATGCAGACATTCCACGAGTTCTTCGGGCTGGAATATCAATCCATCAACAAGGTGATCTTCCTCTACCTGATCGCGGTGCTGCTGGTCTTGCTGACGCTGTTCGTGATCAATCGGCTGCTGCGCATGCCTATCGGCCGCGCCTGGGAAGCCTTGCGTGAAGACGAAATCGCGTGCCGCGCGCTGGGCATGAACCCCACCGTGATCAAGCTTTCGGCCTTTACTCTCGGTGCATCCTTTGCCGGTTTCGCAGGCAGTTTTTTTGCCGCACGCCAGGGACTGGTATCCCCCGAGTCGTTCACCTTCATCGAATCGGCCATCATCCTCGCCATCGTGGTACTGGGCGGCATGGGCTCGCAGCTGGGCGTGATTCTCGCCGCCATCGTGATGATCCTGTTGCCTGAACTGATGCGTGAGTTCAGCGAGTACCGCATGTTGATGTTCGGCGCCTTGATGGTGCTGATGATGATCTGGCGTCCGCAGGGGCTGCTGCCCATGCAACGCCCACACCTGGAGCTGAAGCGATGAGCCGCCCGATTCTCGAAGTTAGCGGCTTGACCATGCGCTTCGGCGGCCTGTTGGCCGTCAACGGAGTGGGTCTGACCGTTCATGACAAACAAGTGGTCTCGATGATCGGCCCGAATGGCGCCGGCAAGACCACCGTATTCAACTGCCTGACCGGCTTCTACCAGCCCACCGACGGCAAGATCCTGCTCGATGGCGAAGCGATCCAGGGCCTGCCCGGCCACAAGATCGCCCGCAAGGGCGTGGTCCGCACGTTCCAGAACGTTCGTCTGTTCAAGGACATGACGGCGATCGAGAACCTGCTGGTCGCTCAGCACCGGCATTTGAATACCGGTTTCCTGTCCGGCCTGCTAAAGACCAAGGCATTTCGCAAGAGCGAACACGAGGCCATGGATTTCGCCGCGCACTGGCTTGATCAGGTCAACCTGACCGACATCGCCAACCGCCCAGCCGGCACCCTCGCCTACGGCCAGCAACGCCGCCTGGAAATCGCCCGCTGCATGATGACGCGTCCACGCATCCTCATGCTCGACGAGCCGGCGGCGGGGCTTAACCCGAAGGAAACCGAGGACCTTAAGGCGCTGATCGGCATGCTGCGCGACCAGCACAACGTCACGGTGCTGCTCATCGAGCACGACATGAAACTGGTCATGAGCATTTCCGACCATATCGTCGTGATCAACCAGGGCTGTCCGCTGGCAGACGGCACACCGGAGCAGATCCGTGACAATCCGGACGTGATCAAAGCCTATCTGGGAGAGGCGTAACCATGCTGTATTTCGAAAACGTCTCGACCTTTTACGGCAAGATCCAGGCACTGCATAACGTCAATGTCGAAGTCCGCAAGGGCGAGATCGTCACCCTGATCGGCGCCAACGGCGCCGGCAAGTCGACCTTGCTGATGACGCTCTGCGGTACGCCCATGGCGTCCGAGGGCAGCATCCGCTTCGAGGGCGAGGAGCTGGTCGGGAAGCAGACCTGCGACATCATGCGCAAGGACATCGCCGTGGTGCCCGAGGGTCGGCGCATTTTTGCTCGGCTGACGGTCGAGGAAAATCTGGCGATGGGCGGCTTCTTCACCGACAAGGCTGACTTCCAAGAGCAGTTGGACAAGGTGCTGTTGCTGTTCCCACGACTGAAGGAGCGTTTCCAGCAGCGTGGCGGCACCATGTCTGGCGGTGAGCAACAGATGCTCGCCATTGCCCGCGCATTGATGAGCAAACCGAAGCTGCTGCTCCTCGACGAGCCGTCGCTGGGGCTGGCGCCAATCATCATCCAGCAGATTTTCGAGATCATCGAACAGCTGCGCGAGGACGGTGTGACCATCTTCCTGGTCGAGCAAAACGCCAACCAAGCGCTGAAGCTGGCCGATCGAGCCTACGTGCTGGAAAACGGCCACATCGTCATGCAGGGCAGCGGTGAAGAGTTGCTCGTCAATCCCAAGGTTCGCGACGCCTACTTGGGCGGCTAAACCGAGGCAGGCGAAGGAGCCGGGCGAATGCCCGGCTTTTTTATGCGGAACGTGGGGGGGTGACAAGCGAAGACTGAGCCTTTATCGTGCGCTGCGTCTCGTCATTCCAGCCCTCAACCGAGGGTCCTCGACGAGCCCCTGGATCAGCAGACAGGGCGTAACTGAGCTGGCTCATTTCTGAACTCAACTCAGGAGAAGCCGGCTATGACTGCCAGCCGTATCTGGATCAAAAACCCCCTCGCCCTTTTCACCGCCAACGATCAGAACGCCCCCGGCGGGCTGGTGATCGACCAAGGTGTCATCGTCGAAATGCTCGGTGCCGGGCAATCGCCATCGACGCCAGTGGACAGCACTTTCGATGCCCGTGAACACGTTGTGTTGCCGGGGCTGATCAACACGCACCACCACTTCTATCAGACGCTCACGCGCGCCTGGGGACCAGTGGTCAACCAGCCACTGTTTCCCTGGCTGAAGACCCTGTATCCGGTCTGGGCACGCCTAACGCCAGATCGTCTCGCGCTAGCCAGTAAGGTCGCGCTTGCCGAACTGCTGCTATCCGGCTGCACCACCGCAGCGGACCACCACTACCTGTTTCCCGATGGTTTGGAAAATGCCATAGACGTGCAGATCGACGTCGTTCGCGAGCTGGGCATGCGCGCCATGCTGACCCGCGGCTCCATGAGCCTCGGCGAAGCCGACGGAGGGCTGCCACCGCAGCACACCGTGCAGTCGGCCGAGGCGATCCTGGACGACAGCGAACGACTGATCGCGCGTTATCACGAGCGCGGCGCCGGCGCACAGATCCAGATCGGCCTTGCGCCCTGCTCACCGTTTTCGGTTACGCCAGAGATCATGCGCGCCAGCGCAGCCCTGGCCGAGCACCATGATGTGCGCCTGCACACGCACCTGGCCGAAACTTTGGATGAAGAAGAGTTCTGCCTGCAGCGCTTCGGCCTGCGCACCGTGGATTATCTGGATAGCGTTGGCTGGCTGTCCGATCGCACCTGGCTGGCGCACGGTATTCATTTCAACGAGGACGAGATTGCCCGCCTCGGCGCAGCCGGCACCGGTATCTGCCATTGCCCATGCTCGAATATGCGACTGGCCTCCGGCATCTGCCCCACCGTGGCGCTGGAAGCAGCAGGCGCGCCGATAGGGCTTGGCGTGGATGGTTCGGCCTCCAACGACGCCTCGAACATGATCCTCGAAGCCCGACAGGCACTCTATATCCAGCGCCTGCGCTACGGTGCCGAACAGATCACGCCAGAACGCGCCCTGGGTTGGGCCACGCGCGGTTCGGCGCGGCTGCTGGGTCGTGACGACGTTGGTGAACTGGCAGTCGGCAAACAGGCCGATCTGGCCCTGTTCAAACTCGACGAGCTGCGGTTTTCCGGTAGCCACGACCCGATCTCGGCGCTGCTGCTGTGCGGCGCCGACCGGGCCGACCGGGTAATGGTTGGGGGGCAGTGGCGGGGGGG
>NZ_AGSX01000111.1 GCF_000235745.1 Stutzerimonas stutzeri SDM-LAC
CTGGCGCCAGAACAGCTGCGTGAACTGCTGCGCCGAAGCGCCTTGACGATAGGCCGTGATAGCGATTTCGAACCCGCCGAAGCCGATGACCTGACCGCGCCGATCCTGCCATCGGAGCGCAGCTATCAACTGAACAACCAGGACATTGGGCGCTCTGCTCGCCTGGATATGCGCAAAGCACTGGAGCTGACTGTCGATAGTCTGCAGCACGTCCGCTGACAACCCATCACCGACGCCTCGTGCGCTCAGCGGACACGACAGGCAAGCACTTCGCTATAGGCAAACATTTCGGGAACCCCGCTCCGGCAACATCCTGAAACAGGTCGAATACACCCAAGGCGCCACCCAAGCGAAACGGCAGAAGTGCCACTGCATTACTTCAAAACTTGCTGTGTGCGCACTCAACCTCAGTTATTTCAACTACTTAAACAATGACGTCAATTTGATATTCCATTGCCATCTAATAGTGGCAATAGAGATATTTATATAAGTTTGTTCGGCGTTATCATTTTTTATGGCGCCAATATAACTTCAACATTTAAGCCCATATCTATATAAAGCCTATGCACGCGGCGCCTGCATATTCTGAAGCGCCCTCGCGTTGCTTGGTGGCGTCAACGGTCGGTGCTTCGTTCGATGCATGGGTCCTTGGATGCTTCCGCACTTTTTAAAGGGTCACGGCCCTTTGTCGTAATAAGTTCCGGAGATTTCAATGCTCGTCAAAAAGACGGTCTGCACCCGTAACATGCTACTCAGTGCCGCGCTACTCGCTGCAGCCATCGGCTTGAGCCCAATCCAGGTTGCTCATGCGGCTACCGCCAAGGCAACTGCCGCCGCCCAAAAGGTTATCGCCACCGCCGCGGTCAATGACTTCACCAGCCCCCAATGGCTCAAAGGCAGCTGGCGTCAGTCTGCCGGCCTGTCGATTCCGGCCACCGCAGCCAACAAAGCGGCGTTCAAGAAAGGCGTCCAGGTCAGAACCGCTGACGGTCAGGTTCGCACCATCAAGGTGATCTATTTCTCCGGCGCCCACATGAGCGTGATGCTCTCGGGCGCCACCTTGAACGCATCGAAAAACGGTCACCCGAAAACCATTTCCGCATTGGGCACGACGCCGGTGGCCGGCATAACCCCTCCGGTCACCAGCGACAACCAGGCCGCGGGCAGCGCCGCTCACAGCACCGCCATCAACAACTACACCAACAGCGACTGGTTGAATGGTGTCTGGCGTAAGTCGGCTGGCTTCTCGATTTCCTCCAGCAGCGCCAACCGCTCTGCATTCAAGGTTGGTTCCTCGGTGAAGCTCGCTGATGGTCAGACGCGCAAGATCAACGCCGTGTATGTGTCTGGCAAAAACATGAGCGTGATGCTTTCAGGGGCGGCGCTGAGCGGCAAACTCGGTTACCCGAACAAGTTGTTCTCGGCGACCAGCAGCAGTGCCCCGGTAGCGCCAACTGCCCCGAGCAAACCCGCGACTCCGGCGCCGGGCCCGGTTACCAGCCAGCCTGCGGCCGGCTCGCCCATGACAACCGCGATCAACGCCTTCAACGGCGGTGATTTCGTCAATGGCGTGTACAACACCAGCAAGTTTGTCGGCATCTCGGTCAAGGCGACCGCGGAGAACAAGGCGGCATTCCACAAAGGCGCGAAGGTTCGTTTCTTCGGTGGCGATGTGCGCACCATCAAGCTGATCTACCATTCCGGCGGCAATATGACCGTCATGGTCGATGGTGGCCCCATTGACGGCAAGGCGGTGGGCTACCCCCGCACCGTCTCGGTCAGCAGCACCGGCTTCAGCAATACAAGCCCAATCGTCGACAGCACGCCAGCGGCAGGAAACGCGGCACCGGCAAACCCGATCAATCTGGTAGGAATCAATCTGGCCGGGGCAGAGTTCGGCACAGATGTCAGGCTGCCCGGTGTCTACCTCAAGCAGTACATCTACCCCGGCGAGGCCGAATTCAAGCGTTACGCCGAGCGCAATCTGAAGCTGGTTCGCCTGCCGTTTCGCTGGGAGCGGATCCAGCCAAGGGTCAATGGCGAATTGAACAGCGCCGAGCTCCGCCGCATGCTGGCAACGCTCGACCATGCGAAGAAGTACAACATGCAGGTCATCCTCGACATGCATAACTACTATCGCTATTACGGCAAGATGATCGGGACTAACGAAGTGCCGATAAGCGCGTTTGCCGATGTCTGGCGGCGCATTGCCCAGCAGGTTGCCAACCATCCGGCAGTCTATGGCTACGGCTTGATGAACGAGCCACACACTACTAACGGCAAGTGGCCCGCCGCCGCGCTGGCTGCTGCAAAAAGCATCCGCAGTGTCGATGCCAAGAATTGGGTGGTGGTCGCCGGTGATCGCTGGTCCAGCGCCTTCCATTGGCCGTCCTATAACACCCAGCTGGTCAAGGACGCGTGGATGCGCGACCCGAGCAACAATCTGATGTTCGAAGCCCATCTGTACTTCGATAAGGACTACTCGGGCTACTACACCAACCGCTACGAACAGTACGACCCGATGATTGGTGTGGTGCGCGCGAAGCCCTTCGTCGAGTGGCTGAGCAGGTATCGTCTGCGCGGCTTCATCGGTGAGCATGGCGCGCCGGACTTTTCGCCTTCCGCCGTGGTTGCCATGGACAACCTGCTCAAGTACCTCGGCCAGCACTGCATTCCCAGCACCTATTGGGCGGCCGGACCCTGGTGGGGCGACTATGCCCTTTCACTGGATGTGAAAAGCGGCAAAGCTCGCCCTCAGTTGCCGATATTGCAGAAGCATGCAGCGAACAAATCCTGCGGGGCCATCGGTCCGCTGCGGTAATGCCCAGGCGGCGCCCCGTATTTGCGGGGCGTCTTCCTGGCGCTACCCTGCTGCCGCTAGGCCGTCGAATACTTCCGGGACCAACGCCGCCTCACCTTTTTCATTCAGACGCCGCCGGTTCTCGGTTCGGCCCGCCCCGCCCTCCAGCATCTCCATCAGGCGCACGCCTCGATCAGTCAGCACGAAATTCTCGCCATTGCCGCCCTGCTCCTCCGGTCGCGACTCCATGTAGCCGCCTTCGAACAGCAGGCTCTCGTAGTTCTGCGCCTCGGCTTTCAAGGAATCCAGGTTGGGCATCGGCTGACCGGCCTCCTCGACCGCCAGGGCATGCTCGTCTGCGTACTGGCGCGGTGCGAAGCTCTCGTTTCCGGGTTTCTGCGCTTCTCGCAGCAGGCGTAGCATCAAGTCCCAGTCGTAGGTCATGTCCGTTCTCCTGTTGCGCCGCTTTGGGAAGGCGGCCATTGCTATTCCGACCCCGCTCGAAGCGGCATGGTTCGATTCAGGGACACCGCAAACGGCTGAACTAAAGCGCGCCAACAACGATCCACCGAACAGATCGTTATTTGAGGAGCGCGCCATGAAACGCCTGTTGATTCCAGCCACCCTCGCCCTGCTGGCCAGCCAGCCGGTATTTGCTGAGCAATGCACGACTGATGAAATACACGCCAAGGCCAAGCAGCTCGCTGATCGTGTCAACGAACTGACCGAAAGCAATCCAAAGCGGGCCGCTGAGATCAATGAGGAATTGCGCGACATGGAGGTCAAGCAGACGGCCGAGCAGCTGGGCAGCGAATGCGAAGCCTACGAAAAGCGCATCGAGCACGTTGAGCAAGCGGAAAAGGAAGCCGACATCGCACCGGCAGAAAAGCGTTAGGAGGGAGAAACGAGCCGGGGCTGAGATTGCCCCGGCTGTGACGGCTTACTCAGAGACAGGCTTTTTACGCCGTAGCGGCGCGAGACCGTCCTGGCTGACGACAGATGACGCTGGCGCTTCGCGCTTGGCGTTTTTCGGTCGTTTGGCTACCGGCTTGGCTGCAGACTTACCTTTCTTGTCCACTGCTTTTTTCTTGTCGTCTTTTTTCTTCTTGGTGCCGGCGGCCTTGCCGGACGCCTTGAGGTTCTTCGGACCGCCATAGCTGCCTTTCAGCCCTTTGATCACACGGCGTTCAAAGCGCTGCTTGAGGTAGCGCTCGATGCTCGACATCAGGTTCCAGTCGTTGTGGCAGATCAACGAGATGGCCAGGCCTTCAGCCCCGGCGCGGCCGGTGCGGCCAATCCGGTGAACGTACTCGTCGCCCGAACGCGGCATGTCGAAGTTGATCACCAGATCGAGCCCTTCGATGTCCAGCCCGCGCGCGGCCACATCGGTAGCCACCAGCACCTTGACCCCGCCTTCCTTGACCCGGTCGATGGCCAGCTTGCGGTCTTTCTGGTCCTTGTCGCCGTGCAGCACGAAGGCTTTCACGCCTTCGGCCACCAGCCGTCCATACAGCCGGTCGGCCTGCACGCGGGTGTTGGTGAAGATCACGGCCTTCTTGTAGGTCTCGTTTGCCAGCAGCCAGTGCACCAGCTTTTCTTTATGCTCGGTGTCTTCGGCGGTGATGATTTGCTGGCGGGTACCTTCGTTCAGTTCGCTGACGCGGTTGAGTTGCAGATGCAACGGATCGCGCAGCACGGCGGCGCTCATTTCGCGCAGCGCCGCGCCCCCGCTGGTAGCCGAGAACAGCAGCGTCTGCTGGCGCTTGGCGCACTCGCCCACCAGACGCTGCACGTCTTCGGCGAAGCCCATGTCGAGCATGCGGTCGGCTTCGTCGAGAATCAGCAATTCGACATCTTTGAGGATCAGGGTGCCGGCGTTGAGGTGTTCGATCATCCGTCCCGGTGTGCCGATGAGAATGTCCGGCACCTTGCGCAGGATGGCCGCCTGCACCTTGAAATCCTCACCGCCGGTGATCATCGCCGACTTGATGAAGGTGAACTGCGAAAACCGTTCGACCTCCTTGAGCGTCTGCTGCGCCAGTTCACGGGTTGGCAACAGGATCAAAGCGCGCACATCGGTTCGCACCACGGCGTCGCCGATTAACCGATTGAGCATCGGCAGCACGAATGCGGCCGTCTTGCCACTGCCGGTCTGGGCTGTCACCCGCAGGTCACGCCCTTCCAGCGCGGGGGGAATGGCTGCCACCTGTACCGGGGTCGGCTCGACGAATTTGAGTTCGGCGACCGCCTTGAGCAGGCGTTCGTGGAGGGCGAATTGGTCAAACAAGGGTGACACCTCAAACAAGTCGAAAAAACGTCGCATAGAGTAACCCGTCCGACGCGCACAGAGTCGCCTTTGTGCAGCACGATGACAGGCTAACCGGCAGGTTGGCGCCGAGGAGCGGATAGCGAAAAAGCCGCCGAAGATTCATTGACCGCTATGGTAATAGCCTGGGTCAGGCGGACTTCATTGAGGCTCGCACGTCAGCTTGATGCGCAGGCGAATGACGTCGCGTTTGAACTTGGCAGTCATCGGCTTGCTCTCCCCCGACTCCAGCGTGACACGTCGAGTACGCGGCATTTCCGGCCCGTTGCGAAACGAGGCAGTACACTCCACGGGGCGCTCACCAATGTTCTGCAGCACCAGGCCAGCCATGTCGCGGTCGATAGTCTCGGTGCTCGCCAGCACCTCTGCGCCGTTGAGCTCTTGTTCGAGCTCCACGGGGTAGCTGACGGCAGCTGCGCTCAGTGGGAAGATAACGAGCGCAGCGAAGCAGAGTCTTTTCATTTGTTGTGGGCTCATTCAATAGGCGATCGCCAGCGTACCAGACCGACGCAACAGGAAAACATTGGAATGAAAGTGCCACGTGTGACCCTCGATCAATGGCGAACCCTGCAAGCTGTGATCGACCACGGCGGCTTCGCCCAGGCCGCGGAAGTCCTACACCGTTCACAATCATCGGTGAGCTATACGGTCGGGCGCATGCAGGAACAGCTGGGTGTGCCGCTGTTACGCATCGATGGTCGCAAGGCGGTACTCACCGATGCCGGCGAAGTGCTCTTGCGCCGCTCACGGCAATTGGTCAACCAGGCCGGTCAGCTGGAAGAGTTGGCGCACAATATGGAGCAAGGCTGGGAAGCCGAGGTGCGGCTGGTGGTCGACGCCGCCTACCCCAACGCCAAACTGATCCGTGCACTGACCGCATTCATGCCGCAAAGCCGCGGTTGCCGGGTGCGGTTACGTGAAGAAGTGCTATCCGGCGTTGAAGAGGTACTCAAGGACGGCACGGCGGATCTGGCCATCAGCGGTCTGGATATCACCGGCTATCTCGGCCAGGAACTCAGCACCGCCGAATTCATTGCCGTCGCTCACCCAGATCACGCGCTGCATCAACTGCAACGCAAGCTCAGCGTCCAGGACCTGCAAAGCCAGATGCAGGTGGTGGTGCGCGATTCCGGCCATCGTCAGCCGCGCGACAGCGGCTGGCTGGGTGCGGAGCAGCGCTGGACGGTTGGCAGCCTGGCCACTTCGGTTGGCTTTGTCAGCAGCGGGCTGGGCTTTGCCTGGCTACCCCGCCATATGATCCATCGTGAACTGGCCGAAGGTGCCTTGAGGCCGCTGCCTCTGGTCCAAGGCAGTATTCGCCGGCCGCTTTTCTACCTCTACACTAACCCCAACAAACCGCTCGGGCCTGCTACACAGATTCTCATCGACTTGATCAGGACGTACGATGCACAAGCGCAATCGCCTGTTCAGCCGATGGGCAACATCACGCACGACGGCTGAAGCACTTGTACAACCGGCCTGCATGAACGGGCTGACTCAGGCTTACCCATACCAGGAATAGACCATGAAACGACTCGCACTCGCCGCCTGCTCACTGCTGCTTGCCGGCAATCTGCTCGCTGCGGAGAATCCTCACGTACTGCTGAACACCAGCATGGGCGAAATCGAAATCGAACTGGAGGCCGAAAAGGCCCCGGTCAGCGTGAAGAATTTTCTCGAATATGTCGAAAGCGGCTTCTACGACGATACCGTCTTCCACCGCGTGATCCCGGGTTTCATGATCCAGGGCGGTGGCTTTGGCGAAGGTCTGAACCGGAAGAAAACCCGGGAGCCCATCAAGAACGAGGCCGACAACGGGCTGCATAACGTACGTGGCACGCTGGCGATGGCGCGCACCCAGAGCGTCGATTCGGCCACCAGCCAGTTCTTCATCAACCACCGCGACAATGACTTCCTTGACCACGGCAGCCGCGACTTCGGCTATGCCGTCTTTGCCAAGGTGGTGCGTGGCATGGACGTGGTCGACCAGATCGCCCAGGTGCCGACCGGCAACCGCAGCATGATGCAGAACGTACCGCTGACGCCGGTGAAAATCGTCTCCGCGAAAAAACTCTGACCTTAGATATCTGTCGGCTGCGTGCACGGCAGTAGCCGCGCACCGGCTTGCTGAACAGGAGAGCTGACATGAGTGAACAGAACCCGCTGAACACCGCCGAAGGGGAAGCAAAACTGCTCCAGGATCTGCTGAGCGCCGAGCGTGCCGGGGCCAAGGTGGCCGGTGAAAGCCTGCAGCAGTGCAACGATCCAGCCCAGCAAAAGCTCCTCGAGCAGATCCGCCAGGGCGAGGTCGACAGCTGCCGGCTGGTGCTCAACTGCCTGAACCACCTGAACATCGCACCCAACCGCGAGACCGGCGCGTTTTATGGCAAGGCGATGGCCATCGAGTCGCTGGATGAGCGCATGACGTTCGTCGACCGCGGCCAACAATGGGTGATCCGCAAGCTGCGCGAATACCTGCCCGGATGCAAGGATGATTTCATCCGTACCGAGCTGGAAAAAATGTTGAAGATTCACGAAGTCAACAGCCAGGCGGCCTGATGCCTGGCTCGTTGTACAGGGCCAGTGCCTAGCGGCCGTTAGCGCTCGCCCAATAGCGCCGCCAGCGCGCCACCAGCGCCTTCGGCGTCTCCGAATAGATGTCCGCTCCCCGCTTGAGCGCGGCGCTCTGTAACTCGCTGCGGCGTTCCGCAACGGCTATGCCGAGTCGCTCACGCAGGGCGGCGTCGCCGAACAACGCTGGCTGAGCCTGCATCAGCGCCGTCAGCACCGCCAGATCATGGTCATCGCCCAACAGATCCGCCAGGCCCTTGAGCGAGTTGCTGCGTAGCGTCATCAGCTTTGGCCAGCTCGGCGTAAGCAGCCGCGACTGGTACCAGTGGTCCTTGACCCGTTTGCGCCACTGGTGAAGTTGTTCGTCGCTGAGGTCTTGTCTGGCTTTGGCCAACTCAGCGCAGCCATCGGCGTAGGTACGCTTGATACCCCCAGCCAGCAGGTCGAAGCCCTTGGCCTGGAGTGGCCAGTTCTCGACACAGCCGCGGGCGTCGTTCAGCTCGTCGATCACCTTGCCGATACGCGTATCGAGGTCGGTCGTGCCGCCGTTTTCGGCCTGCTTCGCCCGCGTCTGCAGACGCCGCCGGGCCTGCTTGAAGTCCGCCTCGGCGAACAGGGCCGGGAAACGCTTCGCCAGCGCATCCCAGCTTTCCAGCATGGCCGTCGCATCACGCGATTCGGCCAATGCGCGACCCAGATCTCGCAAGCGATGATTTTCGCGCTGAAACGCGTCACCCAGCGGCGTGCGCACCAGGCGCAGAAGCGCGCGCAATTCCTTGAATCGTTTACGCGCCTGATGCACGCCCTCGGCTCGATCCTCGGGTGCAACGCTCAGCGCCTCGATGGCTTTGTCGATACCCTGCCGGGCGACTTTTCGCACCTCAGCGGCAGGGTCTTGCGGACGCAGCTTGTAACCCATGAAAGCTCCCGTTCAAACCCGCTGCCACGCTCGCCCGGCAGGCATGGCGGGCGATTCAACCGTAGCGCTTGCGCGCCTCGATGGCCAGGCCGCTGCCGATGCTGCCAAAGCGATTGCCTTCGACGTGACGTGCCCGCGGCAGCAAGGTGGCGACGCCCTGGCGCAACGCCGGAATGGCGCTGGAGCCGCCGGTGAAGAACACCGTGTCGATGTCCTCGTGCTTGAGCCCGGCACTCACCAGCAATTGACTGACATTGGCGCGGATTCGTTCGAGCAGGGGTTCAATCGCCGTTTCGAATACAGGCCGCGTGAGCGTGGCTTCAAGACCGGGTTCGATTCGCGCGAAGTCGATCAGGTAGCGTTCATGCTCGGTCAGTTCGATCTTGCCTTGCTCGATCTGCATCGCCAGCCAGTGACCCGCGCGTTGTTCGATCAGGCTGAACAGCCGGTCGATTCCGGTTGGGTCGACGATGTCGTAGCGCATGCTCTGCAGCGCACGCAGCGAAGCCGGTGCGTAGACCGCGTTGATCGTATGCCAGGTGGCGAGGTTGAGGTGGGTGCTGGTGGGCATCGGCGCATCGCTTTTCATCCGGCTGCCATACCCGAACAGCGGCATCACGCCCTGTAGACTGAGCTGCTTGTCGAAATCGGTACCGCCGATGTGCACGCCCGACGTGGCGAGGATGTCGTCCTGTCGGTCATCGATCTGGCGCCGCTCCGGTGCCAGCCGCACCAATGAGAAGTCCGAGGTGCCGCCGCCGATATCGACGATCAGCACGCGCTCCTCCCGTTCGATCCGCGACTCGTAGTCGAAGGCTGCGGCGATGGGCTCGTACTGGAACGAGACATCCTTGAAGCCGATCTTCCGGGCAGCTGTGGCGAGGGTGTCAGCGGCTTCCTTGTCCGCCTGCGGATCGTCGTCGACGAAAAATACCGGTCGCCCCAGCACCACTTCGTCGAACGAGCGATCGGCCTGCTCCTCGGCGCGCTGCTTGAGCGTGTTCAGGAACAACCCGAGGATGTCCTTGAACGGCATGGCGCTGCCCAGCACGGTGGTTTCGCTCTTCAGCAACTTTGAGCCCAGCAGGCTCTTGAGCGAGCGCATCAGGCGCCCTTCGTAACCTTCGAGGTATTCGGACAGGGCCAGTCGGCCGTATACCGGACGACGCTCCTCGACGTTGAAGAACACCACCGAGGGCAATGTCTGCTGATCGCCTTCGAGTACCAGCAGCGGCTCGGCGTCGGGTCGCCACCAGCCGACGGTGGAATTGGAGGTACCAAAGTCGATGCCGCATGCGCGGGCGGGGGACGGGTTGTGCATGTGCGGTCCGGACTGCCAAAAACGGCCGCGCAGTTTATGCGAGCCAGCCGGCAAATGCTGGCCAATCGTCGGCGATCCTAACCAAGCCGACCACTGCGACAGCCGCGTGCCGCCGCAGTGGTGTGCCCTTAGGCGAGTGCCGGTTCGCCAGCGGCCGCGGAGTCGGTCATGCCATCTGTCATGCGCTTGGCGTCATGGCAGAAGGTCCGCGAGGCCTGGAACAGGAACATCATGGTCAGCAGCAGCGAGGCTGGGATCAGGTACATGGCACCATGCAGGCCTTCAGCGCGGAACACTTCGCTCATCTCGCTGGCCCCTGCGGCAAGCATCGCCGACTCGGCAAAGTGGTCTGACAGCAGCCCGACCACCACTGTCCCCATACCACCGCCGAGCAGGTAGAGCCCGGCGAAGAACAACGCCATGGCGGTCGCGCGCAGACGCGGCTCGACCACGTCCTGGATAGCGGTGTAGACGCAGGTGTAGAAGTTGTAGGAGAACAGCCAGCCGATGCTGAAGACCGCGACGAACACACCAACCTCGATCCGTCCGGCAAGCAGCGCGTAGCCCGTCGCGAGCGTGGCGACGGCCATGCTTACGGCAGCAAAGATCAGCCGGCCACGGGCGAAGCGCTGATGGATCTTGTCCGCGACCCAACCGCCCAGGGTCAAGCCAATCAAACCGGTCAAGCCGACGATCACCCCGGTGGCGACTGACGCCTCCACCAGCGGCACCGCGTGATAACGCATCAGCAGCGGCACCATGAACGCGTTGCAGGCGTAGGTCGCGAAGTTGAACGCCAGCCCCGCCAGCACCAGCCACCAGAAGGTGCGGATCGCCAGAACCTTGCGAATCGGTTGTTCCACGGCGGCCTGCGACACCTTCACCGTTTCCGCCGCGCCACGCTGGGGCTCCCGGACGAAAAAGATGAACAGCGCCAGCACCAGCCCAGGCACTGCTGCAATGAAGAATGGCGCGCGCCAGCTGCCGAAATACTCCACCATCGAGCCGATGGTGAAGAAGGCCAGCAGCAGCCCCAGCGGCAGGCCGAGCATGAAGATACCCATGGCCCGAGCCCGCTTGTGCGCCGGGAACAGGTCGCCGATCAGCGAATTGGCCGCGGGCGCATAGCTGGCCTCACCGATGCCGATGCCCATGCGTACCAGCAGAAAGGTCCAGAAATTCCAGGCCAGTCCGTTGACCGCCGTCAGGCCGCTCCAGACGGTCAAGCCCCAGCCCATGATCTTGCGCCGCGAGCCGATATCCGCCATGCGCCCCAGCGGCACGCCAGCGATCGCATAGATGATGGTGAACGCAGTGCCAATCAGACCCAACTGGAAATCGTTGAGATCCCACTCCAGGCGGATCGGCTCGGCGATGATCGCCGGGATGGTCCGATCGAAGAAGTTGAACAGGTTGGCCAGAAACAGCAGAAACAGGACGCGCCAGGCGTTCGCGGCTTGGGTGGATGGCTGCATGACGTCGCTCTCGAATTATTGTTATGCGCCGGTCGTGCCCCGACCGGTTCTCGGAACTGACTCTAGGGTTCTCGCAGCCGTCTGTCTGTCACCATCACTTTCGCTGATGCCGGCCGATGCGGCGGCTCAGCTTTGCCGCCAAGCTTCCAGCCAGCCAAGACCGGTCGAGGTATCGCGGCCATCTGGGCGGTACTCGGCGGCCAGCCAGCCGGCGTAGCCAGTATTTCGCAACGCATCGAGCAGAGGTCCGAATGCCACCGAGCCGGTGCCCGGCGCACCGCGGCCTGGGCAATCGGCGAACTGTACGTGTCCGATCCGGATGCCCAGCAGTGCTATCCCAGCGGCGATATCCAACCCCTGTCGGGCCATGTGATAGAGATCTAGCTGTGCCTGGCAGTTGGGATGATCGACCTGTTCCAGCAGCGCTTGCAGATGCGCCGGCGTGTTGATCAGAAAACCCGGCATGTCCAGCGGATTGATCGCCTCGCACACCACCCTCACGCCGAGCAACGCAAAGGCCTCTGCGCTTTTGCGCAGGTTGTTCGCCAGAGTATCCAGGGCCTCCTCGCGCGTGACGCCTTCAGCCAATCGGCCAGGCAGTACGTTGACGCACATCGGCCGCACCATGGCCGCGTAGGTAAGCCCTTCCTGAAGAGCGGCATCGAACTCAGCCTGCCGTGACGGCATCGCGGCCAACCCGGCACCGCCCTGCATGAAATCGCCGGCCGGCAGATTGATCAGCACCAGCGGCAGTCCTGCACGCTCAAGCAGCTCCTTCAGACGAATCGCCGGCAACTCATAGGGAAACTGGATTTCCACACCGTCGAATCCTGCGACGCGGGCCGCCATGATGCGCTCGACCAGGGGCAGCTCGTTGAACAACATGGACAGATTGGCCGCGATCTTCATTGCTTTTGTTCCCTGAACATCCTGACCAGCGTGGACGGATCATTTTCAAGTTCGCCGCCACTGCCGTGCAGGCGCATCAGCTGTGCGGCGAGCCCGGTCAACGGCGTCGCACTGCCTGCCTCGCGGGAGAGCTGTACGGCGGTGTCGAGATCCTTGAGCAGGGTGCGCACGCGCCATTTCACGGGTTCGAATGCGCTATTAGCCATCTGCGGAGCGAGGATCTGCAGCGGTTTGGAATCAGCGAAACCGCCTGCCAGGGCCGTCGCAATGAGGCTGGCGTCGACACCGGAGCGTTCGGCCAGGGCCACCACTTCGGCAATGACCAAAGCGTTGCAGGCGACGATCATCTGGTTACAGGCCTTGGTCACCTGGCCGGCACCGATGTCGCCCATGTGCGTCAGCCGCTGGCCGAGGTGCGCCAACACGGGCCGAACCCGCTCGACATCCTCGCTGCGTCCACCGGCCATGATCGCCAAGCTGCCCGCCTCGGCACCCGCCGTGCCGCCGGACACCGGCGCATCGACCCAACGCATGCCACTGCGGGCCTCGAGTTCGGCGGCCATGGCGCGTGTGGCGGCTGGTTCCAGGCTGGAATGGTCGACCAGAAGTTGACCACCTTTGGCGCCCTCGACGATTCCGTCTGCGCCAAACATCACCTCTCGCACCACGTCGGTATCGGCCAAACAGAGCAACACGATGTCCGCGTCGCGACACAGGTCGGCTGGTTTGTCGGCCTGTCGCGCTCCGGCCTCGATCAGCGGCGCGCATTTTTCTGGGGAACGGTTCCAGACCGTCAGGCGATAGCCGGCAGCGAGCAGCCGTCGGCACATCGGCAGGCCCATCAGGCCGATGCCGGCAAAGGCGATAGAGGGCAATTCGGACATACGGATGGCTCCTTGAAAACCGGGGATGGAATTCTAGCGCCGCACAGGCGCCAGCAGCCAAACCCGTCAGATGACGCTGCCCTTGTCCCAGAGCCGCACCAACTCACCCGGCGCCTGCTCTTCGGGGACTTGTAGCACCATCTGACTGTCGCGCTCGTTTTCCCGGTAGCGGAGTTCGATCTGGTAATAACGACGGTCGCCCTGCCCTGCGGCAGCACTCGCCAATGGCAAGCAGCCTTCCAGTACCGAACAAACCTGGCCGCGTTGCTGCTCATCGCAGCTGGCTAAATCGATCTCACGCGGACGGGAAAGTGCCTGCAGCGCGGCAAACCCGCCCTGCCTGGAAAGGCGAACGGTTGCTTCATTGCCCAGCGGTGGTAACTGTTTCATCACCTCTCCTCGTTGGCTTGCTTGCGGCACAGGGACACCGACATCTGTCCATGCCTGCCTCACCGCCTGCACCTCGCCGCTCCCAGGCCCGAAGCGGGTCGCCGCGTTATCGACGGTCAAACCAGCGAAGACGGCGAAATCCGCATCGTTGGCCAAACGCCGGTCACAGAGGGTGTCGTACCAGATGTGTCCGGCCTTTTCCCAGGCATAGCCGCCGATGGCCTGGGCGGCGAGATAGAAGGCGCGATTGGGAATGCCGGAGTTCAGGTGCACGCCGCCGTTGTCGTCACGGGTGTCGATAAAGTCGCGCATATGCGCCGGCTGCGGGTCCTTGCCCAGCAGCGGATCGTCATAGGCGCTGCCGGGATTGGCCATCGAACGCAGCGCCGTGCCATTCACCCTATCGGTCAGCAACTCAGCGCCGATCAGCCAGTCAGCCTGTTGCGCCGTCTGGTTGAGGCTGAATTGTCGGACCAGCACGCCGAACACGTCGGATATGGATTCGTTCAGAGCGCCGGACTGGTCGAGATACAGCAGCCCGGCTTCGCTCTCGATGATGCCATGGGTCAACTCGTGCGCCACGACATCCAGCGACAGCGTGAAGCGATTGAATATCTCGCCATCACCGTCGCCAAAGACCATCTGCGCACCGTTCCAGAAGGCGTTCTCGTAGCCAACGCCGTAGTGCACCGTGCCGATCAGCGCAAAGCCATGATTGTCGATCGAGTCGCGCCCGAACACTTGCCAGAAACATGCGTGGGTCTTGCCGAGCGCATCGTAGGCCTCGTCGACCGCCGCATCGCCAACCAGTGGCTGGCCCTCGATTCTAGCCAGCGCACCAGGCAACAGCATCTGCTGTCCCGCATCGTGAATGCTGCGTCGCGGCTCGCCTGGCCGACCTCGTTCAGGCAACACACTGACGGCCGGTTGGCGGCTGGGTGGCCCTGGATTTGGCAGCAGAGCACGCACCTGCGCCAGCGTTTCCATCGCCCGCTCGCGCTGCCGCGCCGAGCCGTTATCGATGATACGGTCGAGTATGTATGGCGGGGTAAAG
>NZ_AGSX01000110.1 GCF_000235745.1 Stutzerimonas stutzeri SDM-LAC
AACCTCCTCCAGCCCCGAGTTGGGCACACCCGTCTCAACCCACTCGGACCGCCCCCTCTCCCCTCCGGGTAGAGGGCTGGGGTGAGGGGTGGCGGTGGTTAGGCGGACATCAATCTCCGCACGCAGCCTCGCTACCGCCGCCGACAGCTCATCGCTACGCCCTGGCGCCTCACCTATCCAGAACGGAATGTTCGGCGGCTGCCCCTGTGCATCCTCGACCCGCACACGACCGGACTCGATCTTGATAATGCGGTAGGCCGTATTGCCCAGTTGAAAGACATCACCGGCAAGGCTCTCAACGGCAAAATCCTCGTTGACCGTGCCGATGTTGAAGCCCTGTGGTTCCAGCAGCACCGAGTAATCGGCGTTGTCAGCAATGGTGCCGCCAGACGTCAGCGCAGTCAGACGGCCGCCGCGTCGCCCACGCAAACTGCGGTTGACCAGATCGCGGTGCAGATAGGCGCCGCGTGCACCGTGGCGGGTGGTGTAGCCCTCAGCGAGCATCGCCAACAGCGCCTGATAATCCGCCTCGCTCAAACCAGCGTAAGGCATGGCGCGACGGATCACCGCCAGCAACGCATCCTCCTGCCACTCGCGGCACGACACCTCGGCGACGATCTGTTGCGCCAGCACATCCAGCGGGGCCGTTGGTATCACCAACGTATCGAGCTCGCCGCGGCGAACGGCGTCGAGCAAGGCAGCGCATTCGATCAGGTCATCGCGCGAGCTGGGAAACAAACGCCCCTTCGAGACGCCACCCACCTGGTGACCGGCGCGGCCGACGCGCTGCAGGAAGGCGGAGATCGACCGCGGCGAGCCCAGCTGGCAGACCAGCTCGACGTCGCCGATATCGATCCCAAGCTCAAGCGACGCAGTAGCGACCAGCACCCGCAGCTCGCCGCGCTTGAGTCGCTGTTCGGCATCCAGCCGCTGTTCGCGCGCCAAACTGCCGTGGTGGGCGGCAACCACGGCATTGCCGAGCCGCTCGCTCAGATGCCGCGCCGCGCGTTCGGCCATGCGCCGTGTATTAACGAAGATAAGCGTGGTTCGGTGTTCACCGGCCAGCACCGCCAACCGGTCGTACACCAGCTCCCAGACGGCGTTGCTCATCACCGCTTCCAGCGGGACCGGCGGCACCTCCAGCGCCAGGTCACGCGCGCGGCCATGGCCCACATCGATGATTTCGCAGTGGCGCCCGACACCCACCAAATAATCGGCCACCGCCTCGATGGGCTTCTGCGTCGCCGACAGCCCGACCCGCACCAGCGGATGGCCGCATAACGCTTCCAGCCGCTCCAGCGTCAATGCCAGGTGGCTGCCTCGCTTGTTGCCCGCGATGGCGTGAATCTCGTCGACGATCACGCTGCGCACGCCAGCGAGCATCTGCCGACCGGACTCGGAGCCGAGCAGCACATAGAGCGACTCCGGCGTCGTGACCAGGATATGCGGCACGCGCTTTCGCATTGCGGCGCGCTCCGCCTGTGGCGTATCGCCGGTGCGCACGGCGGTTCGGATCTGCAGCGGCGGCAGGCCGAGCGCTTGCAGCTGCGCCGAGATGCCCGCCAGTGGCTGTTCCAGATTGACATGGATGTCGTTGGACAGCGCCTTGAGCGGCGAGACGTAGAGCACCGAGGTCCGGTCCGGCAGGCCGCCTTCGGCAACGCCCTCCTGCACCAAATGGTCGATGGCGGCGAGAAAGGCGGTCAGCGTCTTGCCCGAGCCGGTGGGCGCTGCCACCAGGGTCGAGCGGCCGGCACGGATCAGCGGCCAGGCGCGGGCCTGAGCCGGAGTCGGTGCAGGGAAGCTGCGGCTGAACCAGCTGGCCACCGCCGGGTGAAAGGCCGCCAGCGCGTCGGCAAGAGTTGAGTCGGTCATGGCCTGAATATGCTGCCGCGGCGGCGCATCCACAAGGCCGTCCCGCCGCAGCCCGTCGCATGCCCGTTACGCAAGAGGAAACGGCGCTGCCGCCTGGAGGTCCACTTGGGACAGCCTGACGATGGAGAATGCCATGAGTAACCAACCCCTGAACCTGGACGAAGCGATGCAGCTCGTCTCCGAAGCCTTTCTGCCGTGTGGCTGCGTGACAAGCGCCAATCCGGACGAAGACAGTTTCGGCTTTACCGTAATGTCCGGCAGCGGTGCGGAAATCCTGCGCGTGCCCAGTGTATCGAGCGAGGAGTACACCAGCCCGCAACGCCTTGGCGGCGTCATCGAACAGGCCCGTTTGGACGTTGAGGAAAAAGATCAGCGGCTAGAGCCCTGGACCATGCCCGCACTTATCGACGACACCGGCATCCCCGAAACGCCACCGAACTATTGATCCATCAGGCAACGGAAGGTAAACCATGAGCGATCCGGTTCTCTTGATCACCGGCGCGTCCTCCGGGATCGGCGCCGCCACTGCGCGACTCGCCGCCGAGGCCGGCTATCGCGTCGCCCTGGCCGCCCGCTCCGAGCACAAGCTGGCGCAACTGGTCGACCAACTCGGCGGCCCCGACCGGGCGCTCGCCATTCGCTGTGATGTGAAGGAGTACGCCGAGCAGCAGGCCATGGTGCAGCGGGTGCTCGACCACTTCGGCCAGCTCGATGCGGTCTACGCCAACGCCGGCATGCACGGTAGCGACGGCGGCTTCAGCGGCGCGGACCCTGAAGTCTGGCGCGAGATGCTGCTGACCAATGTCTATGGCGTAGGGCTGACGCTGCGCTGCAGCCTGGAAGCACTAAAGGCCAGTCGAGGTCATGTCCTGCTGACCGGCTCGGCCGCGGGGCGTTTCGTCATTCCCGGCTCGATGTACAGCGCCAGCAAATGGGCGGTGACCGGCATGGGCCTGAGCGTACGTGAAGAGCTGCGCGGTACCGGTGTGCGGGTCACGCTGATCGAGCCCGGCATGGTCGACACTCCGCTGTTCGACAAGCCGCCCGCCTATGCGCTGGAGCCCGAAGACATCGGTCGCGCGGTGGTCTATGCGCTGTCCCAGCCCCGGCATGTGGACCTCAACGAGATGCTGATCCGCCCCACGCCACCGGTCGAGGACTAGCCCGCTATCCCGACTGACTCAGCATCGCAAGCTGGCCCATTACGCTGACCGACTGGGAGCTGTCGGCCGGCCTTTCGCGACAGCCGCTGCGCTGCGTATATCCAGAAGTGATGTGCTTGGGCCTTGCCAGTCGAAACTTCACGCCCCGCTTCAGGTCGCTATAGAGGCGGTTTTCGGCTGTTGCGGGAGTCGACGGGTCACGTATCGAACACGGGGGAACGCGCATGGGCAATCTGGCGGAACAGCGGTCGCAGCAACCCGCTCTGGCTGAACTGGACTATCTGCTGAAGCGCTTCCGGCAGGTGCGCGCCACCAGCGAAGCGATCTGCGCGCCTTTGCAGATCGAGGACTACGTCATCCAGAGCATGCCTGACGTCAGCCCACCGAAATGGCATCTGGCGCATATCAGCTGGTTCTTCGAAGCGTTCCTGCTCAAGCCCTACCTCGTCGGTTACAAGCCGCTGAATGACGCTTACGACCACCTGTTCAACTCTTATTACGAAACCCACAGCACGCCCTTTCCGCGGGCCCAGCGCGGGTTGATCTCGCGCCCTGGCGTCGAGGATGCCTACCGGTTCCGCCAGCACATCGACCGGGCAATGGGTGAACTGCTGACTAACCCGCCACAACAGCACGCCGCCGAGATCATGCGTCGGGTCGAGCTGGGCCTGCAGCACGAGCAACAGCATCAGGAATTGCTGTTGATGGACATCAAGCACATCCTTGCGCAGAACCCGCTGCATCCTGTCTATCGCAGCGACTTGAAACCTGCACCCGCACTGCATAACGACCGCGTTCACTGGCACAGCTATGCCGGTGGTGTGCGTCATATCGGCCATGCTGGCAGTGGCTTCGCATTTGATTGCGAGACGCCGCGCCACCGCCAATTCGTCGAAGACTTTCAGCTGGCCGACCGCTTGGTCAGCAATCGCGAATACCTGTCCTTCATCGCCGATGGCGGCTACTCGCGCAGCGAGCTCTGGTTGTCCGATGGCTGGGCGCATATCCGCCAGCACGGCTGGAACGCCCCGTTGTACTGGCATCGCGAGGACGGTGGCTGGTGCGAAATGACCCTCGCCGGCTTGCAGCCGCTGGACCTGGAGGCGCCCGTCTGCCACATCAGCTTCTATGAAGCAGACGCCTATGCGCGCTGGGCCGGTGCCCGGTTGCCCACCGAAGCCGAATGGGAGGTGGCAGCCACCGACCAGCCACGGCGCGGCAACTTTCTGGAAAGCGACCACCTGCAACCTGTTTCTGCCAACGTGCCGCATGACGGGCCGGCGCAGTTGTTCGGCGATGTCTGGGAATGGACCGCCAGCGCCTACCGCCCTTACCCCGGTTTCCATCCGCTGGAGGGCAGCCTGGGCGAATACAACGGAAAGTTCATGTCCGGCCAGATGGTGTTGCGCGGCGGTTGTTGCGCCACACCCGAGTCGCACATTCGCGCCACCTACCGCAACTTCTTTCAGCCGGCGATGCGCTGGCAATTCGCCGGGCTGCGCCTGGCCAGGGAGCTCTGAAACATGGCACTCGCCGTACACTTTCATGACCAGACGCAGCCGACTCACGACAGCTCCCTACGCGACGAAGCCCTGGAAGGCTTCGCCGCATCGCCCAAGCACATCTCGCCAAAGTTTTTCTACGACCGACGCGGCTCGGAGCTGTTCGAGCAGATCTGTCTGCTGCCTGAGTACTACGTGACCCGCACCGAGGAAAAGATCCTCGCTGACGCCGCTAACGAGATATTGGAAATCGCCGGGCCACAGACCGACCTGATCGAACTGGGCAGCGGTGCCAGCCGCAAGGTTCGCCTGCTGCTCGAAGGCCTGCGGCCGGTCAGTTACCTCGGCATCGACATTTCCGAAGATTTCCTGCTGACCAGCACGCAGCGTCTCGCCGCTGACTATCCCTGGCTCGACGTGCATGCGGCCTGTGCGGACTTTTCGGATGAGCTGAAGCTGCCTGACGACTTCACCCTGCATCACCCGTTAGTCTTTTTCCCCGGTTCCAGCATCGGCAACTTCACCCCGCTGGAAGCTCGCAAGCTGCTTGGGCACCTGCGCGACATTCTCCCGCCTGGCGGTGGCCTGCTGATCGGAGTCGATCTGGCCAAGGATCGCAGCGTCCTGGAGGCGGCTTACAACGATAGCGCCCACGTCACGGCCGCGTTCAACCTCAACCTCTTGCAGCGCATCCGCCAGGAGCTGGACAGCGACATCGACCCGTCGCGTTTCACCCATCGGGCGTTCTTCAACGAGCAGGATTCACGGATCGAGATGCACCTGGTCAGCCGCGAAGCGCAAGACGTGACCATCGAGGGGCAGCGCTTCCACTTCGATGCTGGCGAAAGCCTGCACACGGAGAACTCCTACAAATACACATTGGAATCTTTCGCCGGCCTGGCCAACAGCGCCGGCTTCGACTGCAGCGGTCAATGGACCGATGCGCAGAACCTGTTCAGCGTGCATTACCTGCAACGTCGCCCATGAGGCCCATTGCTTACTGCCTGACCGCACTCACATTCGCGCTTGGCCTCGGCAGCGCCCTGGCCGAGGAGCACCCGCTGCGGCTTAAAGATCTGCAACGTTGCGGCGATCTGTTTTCCACGGAGCAATTGACGTTCTGCCTGCGCAGCGAAGGCGCGGCCAACGCGGATCTACAGGTGATGCTCGGTGGCGAGCCCGTCGAGACGGCTCGGGAAAAAAACGGACGACTGCGCCTGACCCTGAACCGCAAGGAACACCAGAGTGGCCCGCTCTGGCTGGAACAAGGTGATCGGCGCAGCAACCCGGTCTGGCTCACGCTCAATGGCAGCCACGTGATACCGGCAAGCCCGGACGAGGTGGCGAAGAACATGGACGGCCTGACCACCTACGTGGATCTGGTCAGCGTGATCATCGAAGAGGATCACGACGGGCTGGAGGCGTCTCGGCGTCTGGCCGAAAAGTATGGCGCCGAAGTGGTTGGCGCCATTGCCCCGCTCAATACCTATCAGCTGCGGCTGCCGGTGAACAACCTGACCGAGCGCGACGCAATGGTGCTGCGCCTGGGCAGCGAGACGAACGTGGATGCTGTGGTTATCGAAGAATCCGGGGCTGAAGAGCCACTGGAAGACGATAAGCAAAGCAGGCCTCGCAACAGTGAATGGGTTGCCAACCGCTTTCTCGATGCGGTGGATTTCTATCGGCGCCGTTTGCCTGCGCGCAAAGCACCGATTGAGACCCATCCCGTGCGGATCGGCATCATCGAGCGCGACGTCGACTTCGATTCGCCGGAATTCGCCGCCTATCTCAACCGCTGCGACCCTGCCAAGCCAAAAACCTGCGTTTACGCACGCGATGCAGAATCTCCGGCGGACCACGGCACCAGCGTCACCGGCATCCTCGCTGCGCGCAGTGCCGAGCCGGGCGACAGTGGTTTTCTCAGCGCCCTTGAAGCGTCAAGTTCGGGCTTTGAAGTCATCGTCGAGCGCAATTCGGACGCCGGTATCACCGCCAATGTCGCGGCGTCGGTCAATCTGGTGGAAGACGGCGTACGGGTGCTGAATTGGAGCTGGGGCATTCATCGCGTCGGCACGCTTGATGTGGACGGTGAAGAGATCGACTCACTGGTGCGCTCCGGCGTGGCGATGAGCGGTTACGAAGAGCTGCTCGAAGAATTCTTTCTCTGGTTGCGCCGCGAGCATCCGGACGTGGTGGTGGTGAACTCGGCGGGCAATGGCTCGGCGCATTCTGGCCAGGACGACTACCGCCTGCCCTCTTCCTTCATTACCGAACAACTCCTGGTAGTGGGCGCGCATCAGCGCGACTTCAGCAAGGATGTGCCGGTCGAACACCCGGACTACGTGACCAAGCGCCCCTCGTCCAATATCGATATGCGCGTCGACATCACCGCCTCGGCCTGTACCCGTGCGGCAACACTCGAACCCGGCAAGCGCGGCGAGGGGCACTGCGGCACCTCGTACGCCACGCCGATGGTCACTGGAATAGTCG